>NZ_JBQSVH010000011.1:0-87560 GCF_052376135.1 Psychrobacter sp. AOP7-C1-14
AGTTGTTGAGCCTGAACCAGTTGTTGAGCCTGAACCAGTTGTTGAGCCTGGCGTAAATGATTCTCAGTTAATGACCAACTCTGACGAAGATCCACGCACTTTACTACGCTGTTCACCTCAAGAGCTGACAGGCGAGTGGAATCCGGAAAAATGGGATTACTGGTTACAAACTGCTCGTGAAGGAGAAATTTTGGCACAAGATGAGCTAGCACTAGCCCGACAAGGTACAATGACTGGTCAGTGCAACGGCAAAGCCACGTTTTTGACTAGTGTTGATAGTAAGCATCTACAGGCTACTTTTCAGCAATTAGCTGCCAAGTTACAACAGCAATTTACGCAAGCTGACATTGACTTAAAAATTGATAGTAGTATCATGCAGACCGAAGATAAAACCCCAGAGCGTCGACAGAAAAAACGTTTAGAGCAGGCGAAAACCGTTGCTGAAACAAAATTACTAAACACACCAGTTATGCAGTATTTAACTGAACGCGGTGAGGGGAAGATGGGTAAAGTACAGCTATATTAAGACTTAGAGCAGTGATTGCTTCGAATATCTAAAAGTATATTTATATATTGAACGTGGTTTTATATTAAATATCAAGGTGATAAGAATATATCGCCTTGATATTTTTGTTTTTATTACGAGTCAAAATATATTTATCAAACAAGAGAGAACCATTTGATAACGATAAGATAAATACAAAGTCGTTATAATGGTTAAGTTATATTAAAAACAGAAATGACGTTTAGGTGAGAATATGTTGGATAATTTGCGCGGTATGGCTGTGTTCGCCAGTGTGGTCGGACATGGCTCTTTTAGTGGCTCAGCACGTGAGCTAGGTATTACGACAAGTGCAGTCAGTCAGCAAATTCGTTCGTTAGAGAATGATCTTGGCGTAGTATTATTACATCGCTCAACTCGTAAGCTAAGCTTAACAGAAGCTGGCGAAAGCTTTTATGAAGCTGCAAAAGATGTGGTCAGTGCGGCTGAACAAGGGCGTATCAAAGTTAATCAATTGCGTGATGAGCTGGCAGGTAGTTTGCGTGTATCGACTACTCCTGAGCTTGGTGTCAACCACATCCTGCCAGCACTCTCTACGTGGATGGCGGCACATGATGATTTAAGTGTCACCTATCTAGCTGACAATCATTATATTGATATGATTGACGAGCGTATTGATATTGCTATTCGTATGAGTCCATCGATTAATGATTCTAGTCTAAGTAGTCATCCATTGACTGATGTGCGCCAATTATTGGTTGCCTCACCTCAGTACCTGCGTCAACATGATAAGCTAAATACGCCTAAAGACTTAACTGAGCACCAATTAATCTGTATTGAAATCATGAAAGATGCCAATCAGATTGACATGATTCAGACTGAAACTGGCAAAAAAACGCGAGTCAAAATGAACTCTCGTATTTATACTAACAATGTATTTATGGCGACAACATTGGCCAAAGAAGGTCACGGATTGGTCAGAATGTTAGAAATGGATGTCAAGAAAGAGCTTGAAAGCGGAGAGTTAGTAGAAGTATTGACCGGCTACCAGTTACCAAGTTTTGTATTGTATGCGGTAACATTGAACCGTGACCAGCAACCGGCCAAAATTATTCGTTGCCTAGAAGTGCTGAAAAAGTACTTTCATGCAAATTAGGACATGTTTGAAATAAGGACATGTTCTTAGAGAGGAACGATAAACCGCATCTTTACTCAGTTTGAATTATAATATTTTCTTCAATATTGCTCATAGTAATTTCCGCTATTTGACTAGCCATAACTTATTTAAAAAGCCTTTCTAACTCATCTATCGGCAGTAATCTTTAGTCCGTACCTTTACTGGTACGGACTCTAACGCTTAAAAGCTTTAGAACTTGTTTGGCATATTGCTATGGTATCTTCAGTATCTTCAAACCCAATGTCGCAGGCTATGTATTGGGCGTGTCCGTGTAGCTTGTGATATCACCAACAGCCGCTATTATCGATTCTGTTTTTACAGTGCCTTCGACATCAATGTTTTTTGCATCGGACACACCTGTAATACTGCATTGTATTTTTTTGATGCAGCTATTTTCTATCAGTACATCATTCGTTTTTTGAATGCCTCCATTTACGACCACAGCATTACGAATTAGTTTTCATTTCACCTTGTGCATCCACTTCATCAGCATGGATAACAGCATAAGGCGTAATGAAGGCATTGCCGTGAATAATCACTTTGCCGTAAATAATAGCCGTTTGGTCAATTTCGCCATAAGGTTGGTCTGGCCCGCGACCAATATCAGACACTTCTAGTGGTTAAGGTCTCTATGAGTGCTTCGATATTGACCCGAGCCATCATTATATCTCTTTGGTCTGCACGTCTTGTGCGACCGCGGCTATTAACCCTTGATCATTTTAAGCGATATGACTTATCACGGTATCAAAGCAGTACTCTTGGTCTTTTTTTGCCGTGTTCCATGGTCAGAAAAATAGACGTGTTTGTATTTACCATTTGAGAAAGCCTTGCAATGTCTCTTTGAGGTGGGAGGTGTTAAGGTTTTTTAATTTGACCAACTCCAGTAATTATATATATATAGCCCAGATATTATAGATGCTCTTGATAGAGGATTATCTAGGTTAACAAAAGCACTTATTATATGGCTTGGACAAAATATGTTCTCAATATAAAGGAGTAGAGCTATATGTTCCATGCCGATTCAGTCTAAACAAGTAGAATTGGCTGGTGCTTTTAGGTTCGCAGATATATCAGGAAGATCATTAATATGCAGAACTCAGTTGAATTATAAAGTGTTATGTTATAACATTGCTATTAAATTAATAAATATAGCGATACTTGCTGTACCCCATTTTTTACCTTATACGCCTTTTGAGAGCTGGTACTTATCAGTCTGTTGAAAGTCAGCACGTACTGATAGTCACACCAAACAGTAACCATATTTAAGAACCAATATTTTTTGAGTATATTTAATAACAAGCATACAAATTGATAGAGAAGAGACAGCCAATGAGTAATTCTTTAGCCATCGAAAAAAAACTGCCTGTGACCGTGTTGTCTGGGTTCTTGGGTGCAGGTAAAACCACGCTACTCAATCATATTTTGAATAATCGTGAGGGTAGACGCATTGCGGTTATCGTGAACGATATGTCTGAAGTAAATATTGATGCAGCATTGGTCAGAGACGGTGAGGCCGAGCTGTCCCGAACCGATGAAAAGCTGGTCGAAATGAGCAATGGCTGTATTTGTTGCACCTTGCGAGAAGACTTATTAATAGAGGTGCGACGTCTGGCAGAAGACAATCGCTTTGATCAACTGGTTATCGAATCAACAGGTATTTCTGAACCGTTACCTGTCGCAGAAACTTTTACTTTTGAAGATGACGATGGTTCCTGTCTAAATGAATTTGCCCGTTTAGACACCATGGTTACCGTTGTTGATGCTTTTAACTTTTTAAAGGACTACAGCTCTTATGACAGCATACAATCTCGAGGTGAGTCGTTAGGTGAAGAAGATGAGCGTACCGTGGTTGATTTACTGATTGATCAAATTGAATTTTGTGATGTCATTGTGTTAAATAAAGTTGATTTGATTTCAGATGACGAGAAAGAGAGACTACTAGCGATTATTCATTCCTTAAATCCACGAGCTAAAATTGAGGTTTCTCAGTTTGGTCAAGTCAATCTAGATAAGCTACTGAACACCAATCTATTTGATTTTGAGGCAGCCTCTGAGGCACCAGGCTGGTTAAAAGAGCTTAGGGGAGAGCATACTCCAGAGACACAGGAGTACGGCATCAGTAGTTTTGTTTATCGAGCCCGTCGTCCCTTTCATCCGCAGCGTTTTTACGATTTTATCAATACAGAGTGGAAAGGTGTGGTGCGCTCAAAAGGCTTCTTTTGGCTTGCGTCTAATCCTAAGCTAGCAGGTTCTTGGTCACAAGCTGGTGCGATGGCAAGACATGGTCTGGCTGGGTATTGGTGGGCAACAGTTCCTGAAGAAGAATGGCCAGAAGATCAGCAGAATCGTGACATTATAGAAAGTAATTGGGATGAGAGTACAGGTGATGCCCGTCAGGAGATTGTGTTGATTGGGATAGAAATGGATGAATCAAATCTTATCGATAAGTTCAACGATTGTTTGCTTAACGATGATGAAATGGCCCAAGGCCCCGCACAGTGGCAGTTAATGAGTAACCCGTTTTCAGAATGGGTTGACTTGATTGCTTAGCGCATTGTCTTTTTGTGTTCTTACTATGAGTAACAAGCTGCATACGGCCTCTTATAAATAGAAGTAATGTAAAAAGTATAGTTGTTTTCTTAAATTATGATGTGATGACCTTGGAAATATAAGGGAATTAAGCATCATTACTCTGCTTAGCTATACGCTAAGTTTTAATTAGGTAAAATTAACAAGGATGTTATTATGGCTTTATCACAATTTTTCATACCTTCCAACAACTTAGTCGGTGAAGGTGCTTTAGCAAAAGGTATTGAGCAGTTAGACAAACTAAACTGCAAAAAAGTATTTATCGTTACTGACAGTATTCTTGAAAAGATTGGTGTTGTAGATCAAGTTAAAAAGCCACTCGAATCAAAAAATATAAAAGTCAAAATTTTTACTGAAGTTCAGCCTAATCCGACAGTTGGTAATGTCAATGCAGGACTTGCAGAACTAAAATCGTTTGATGCAGATTTGATGATATCGCTTGGTGGCGGGTCGGTTCATGACTGTGCTAAAGCAATCGCATTGGTTGCAACCAATGGTGGCAAGATTGAAGACTATGAAGGTCTTGATCAGTCTACGAAGCCTCAACTGCCATTAGTATCCATCAATACCACCGCAGGCACTGCCTCTGAAATGACTCGCTTCTGTATTATTACAGACGAGAATACTCATGTTAAAATGGCGATAGTTGACACGAATGTCACGCCTATTTTGTCGATCAACGATTCTGGCATCATGTCTAATATGCCCGCTGGTTTGACGGCGGCGACTGGTATGGATGCATTGACCCATGCAGTAGAAGCTTATGTATCTACAGGTGCTAGCCCGATTACAGATGCCTGTGCTGTCAAAGCTATTGAGCTCATAGCAACATCTTTACCGACCGCCGTCAAAGAACCGAAAAACATGGTCGCTCGAGAAAACATGGCCTATGCTCAATTCTTAGCAGGAATGGCATTTAACAATGCATCACTTGGTTATGTTCATGCAATGGCTCATCAATTAGGTGGCATGTATGATTTGCCGCATGGTGTATGTAATGCGCTGCTATTACCACATGTCGAAGCATTCAATGAATCAGCAGCTACAGAAAGGTTGAATACCGTTGGTCAGATTTTAAGTGTTAACAATAGCGACTTGGCAGGTTTAAATACGAT
Source organism: Psychrobacter sp. AOP7-C1-14 (assembly GCF_052376135.1). Classification (NCBI taxonomy): domain Bacteria; kingdom Pseudomonadati; phylum Pseudomonadota; class Gammaproteobacteria; order Moraxellales; family Moraxellaceae; genus Psychrobacter; species Psychrobacter sp. AOP7-C1-14. The sequence goes on from NZ_JBQSVH010000011.1 coordinate 5,384, forward strand.
TGACGCGATTAAAAAACTGGCAGATATTGTCAATATTCCGAAGTCGTTAAAAGAGCTCGGTGTTAAGCGTAAAGATTTTGATGAGCTAGCAACAAATGCCTTAAAAGACGTGTGTGGTTTAACTAACCCTATCCAAGCAAGTCATGAACAAATTGTTGGTATCTTTGAGGATGCGTTTGAAGCCCGCTCGTAATTCTTCTTATTAGCCCATAAAAAAAGACATAAGCCTATCGGTTTATGTCTTTTTTATATTTAACTATTAATAAAATATGATTGCATACTGTATCAACGTGTTTCAAAAATCTTGTTTTAAAAGGAAGGTATTAATAAGTTAATCAAACGCTCAGCCACCTGTGTGCTTTCATCACGATTCATATTAAGCGGCGGTAATAAGCGTATTACATGACCGCCTGTGACATTGATGATTAGATTTTGTTCATCACGAGCACGATTTACGAGCTGGCTACAATCCATGTCTTCAGGTAATACAATACCGATCATCATACCGGCACCGCGACTGCTGATGTCATACTGTCCTAGCGTATCGACTATCGTCTCACGAATGAACAACCCTTCGGTGACCGCGTTATTCATAATATCGCTGTTGGCTAATACGTCATACACACTATGAACCACGCGACTGGCCAATGGCGTACCACCATAAGTTGAGCCATGGCTACCAGCACCAAATAAGCCATTAGCACGGCCACTTACCATACAAGCGCCAACTGGGAAACCATTCCCCAGTCCTTTAGCCGTCGTTAGCACGTCAGGACGTGCATTGCTGTGTTGATAAGCGAAATACTTACCAGTACGGCCATTACCTGTCTGTACCTCATCTATCATAAACAACCAGTTATGAGCTTCACATTCTGCTTGTAAGTCTTCAAGATAAGCAAAACCATTGTCCGCTGTATTGAGACCGCCTTCACCTTGTATGGGCTCGACAAAAATAGCGCAAATCTCATCGTGATCTTGTGCTGCTTGTTGGATGGCAGCAATGTCACCAAATGGTACGCGAATAAAGTCTTCATCTAATGTATAGAAGCCTTCGCGCGCTTTTGGATTGGCAGTGGCTGATAATGAGAGTAGCGTACGACCATGGAATGATTGTTCCATGACGATAACTTTTGGACGTTTGAATCCTTGTTTATGTGCATATAATCGTGCCATTTTTAATGCTGCTTCGTTTGCTTCAGCACCACTATTGGCAAAAAACACACTGTCCATTTGGGCAGCGGTACACAGTATCTCTCCAGCACGCTCTTGCCAATCAATACCGAACAAATTGCTGGTGTGAACTAACGTACCTGCTTGCTGCTGAATAGCGTCAGTGACTTGTGGGTGGCAGTGTCCCAGGCCACATACTGCGATACCAGTTAAGGCATCTAAGTAAGGTGTGTCATCTTTGGTATAGAGCCAGCTGCCTGTACCACGCGTAAAGCTGATTGGTTGACGATTATAAGTGGGCATCAGGTAAGTAGCAGACATGTCAAACATCCTTGGTATAAAATTGAGTAAAAGTGTGGGTTATAGCTCGTCAGAAAAAGGCGTGGTTTCCGCAGGTAAAGTGTAATCTTCGTTTGCCCAAGCACCTAAGTCGATCAGTTTGCAGCGACTGCTACAAAAGGGCTTATATTTATTGTCTTGCCAGGCCGTCTGAGTACCGCAACGTGGGCAAGGGTAGGTCTTTGGGTGCGTATTTGCAGTAGAGTCAGTCATAAGAAAAGAGCAATGTCCTAAATGTTATTAATATCGGTTGCATAGGGGTAAAGTGTAAGACGAATTCGTTATTTAAATGACGACAAAATAAAGCGTACTTGCTGTTGCTGTATTACTATTCAATTAGATTGGTTATATAATAGCATGGGGCCGAATAATGACAAAAGACAAATGCTTTAAGGATAGTAGATGACCGACAATATTGATCTCACGCATCAGCAAGAGCGTGCCTTTCAACCACAAAAACTGTCAGCACCGCGTGACTTTATTATTCCAAGTATTATCAGTGACAATAAAGATGAAAAACCGTTGATGCTAGAGGTTGGGGCAGGGAAGGGTAAGCATGCACTTAGCTTTGCCGCACAAAATCCTGACAAGCATCTGATAGCCATTGAACGCACGCGTAATAAATTTGAAGCATTCTCAAAATTAGCCACTCTACAAAATCTATCAAACCTAGATGCGATTCATGCGGATGCGATTGCATGGACAGTGCACGCCATCAAACCAAACAGCTTGGCTAAAATATTCATTCTTTATCCCAATCCTGAGCAGCACAATCCAAATCAGCAGTGGCTGAATATGCCTTTTTTTGAGTTTTTGTTATCACGCTTGCAGGTGGGCGGAGAAATAATATTAGTGACTAATATCGAATCCTATATGGATAATGCAGAACACCAAGCAACTAAAGTATGGTGCCTACCATCGACACGTACTCGAGTACCAGCGACTAGTCAGCGCACGCATTTCGAAGTGAAGTACCTTGCACGACAAGAGGTGTGTTGGGAGCTGAGTATTCGTAAGCCGAAGTGGTACAAGACTAGGTTTGATAATTGGCAGGTAAGTACTATGAACGAAAAATAATAGCCTAAGTAGAAAAATGCAGTTTATATCGGTGGTATACAGTAGAGCTAATGGTGTTAGATATAAAATAGCCTAAGCAAATGAAATCAAAAAAATAAAAGCCGTCACTAAAGGACGGCTCAAAATTTACACAGTTTATAAGTAGGGTTTTACAAGACTGTTAGAATTAGTATGCGCATCTAAAACAGTTAAAAAAGTATATGCGCCAATAAACTTGCGGCTAATAAACATAAATTCTTTCGGAGGTAGGTTAAATTCAAAGGACTGCATTGCACGTGTGGCAGTAGCAGATAAACGTGAATGTAACTTACTATTCGCCCAAATGTAGCGGTTCTGGTTGTCCAAACATTCACTAGGGATGTTAGTGTTTTTATCAGGATCACTAAAAGGCTCTGTAGCCAGTAAAAATAACGAAGCAATATCTGACCGTACCTTGCTACTCATACTATCGAAAAAATCATATCCCGTCATAGCCAAGTTCATTGCTTGTTGGTCATGGCGATATCCTGCACGTAGTAAACCACGGGCAATCGTTAATAAATTGCCATCAAACTGACGAATTGCCCCAAAATCTAGTAAAACTAATCTATCGATATCTTCTTCGCTTTCGCTCACACGCACTAAATAATTACCAAAGTTAGGATCTGTCTGCATTTCACCCCATACAAAAATTTCTTGCATCATGATTTCGATAGCCGCTTGACCAATGGCATTTCGGCGTTCATGAGGTAACAGTTGTAATGCTTCTGAGACTACCGTAATACCTGGCTCATACGACATACATAGCAAACGTTTTTTAGAGTAAGTACGATTAATCTTAGGAACGATATAGCGTGGATCGTCGATTAAACGCTCGTAAAAACGTTCTGTCGTAGCCGCTTCCGCATCATAATCAACTTCGTGGTGGAGTAGGTCACGTATTTCCTCAAACCAAGCATCAAGTGAGCGTGTTTGAGGAACGATATTACTTACTTTTAACAACTGCTTGAACAAAGCAAGATCAGAGTTGATAGCATCTGCCACACCCGGATATTGAATTTTCAAAACGACTTGTTCGCCAGTGGCGACTACGGTCGCACGATGAACTTGAGCAAGAGAAGCAGTTCCAATTGGGACAGGGTCAACGTTCAGCTCATTTAGTTTGTTACCCAATAACTGACGCAAGGTTTGCTCAATCGTTGGCCAAGTTAGTGTCGCTGTATCATCATTAAGGGTTTGCAGAGCCCGCGTGATCTCTGGCGGTAGTATGTGCTCACCATAAATCGCTAGCATCTGACCAATTTTGACGACTGAACCTTTCAACTTGCCTAGCTCAGATGCCAGATAATTTGCCTGAGTTTCCATAAACGCCTGATTACGTGCAGTACGTGCTTCTTTATTTAAGAACATACCAGACACGCTATTACCCGCCCAACGACGACCAATATTCAAAGAAGTTTTTGCAATCGACATACGACGATCAAAACCTGAGGTTTTTAGGCTATCGATTGATTGCTTGTTACTAAAAGGTTTAGACGTATCATTTGCCATAAGTATAATCATTCATCCAATTGGTATTGATTTGCGGGTTCGAAACCTACAATACAAGGGAGACGTGATGCACAGGTACAAAATTGTATCATATAAAGTGTGCTGGTTTTATGAGCCTGAGCTGGCCATTGATAGTTACTTTGTAAGCCAATATCTATTGATAACTATTGATAAATAGGTACTTACTAATTTGAGTATGATTAATAAGTAGTTAGAATTTTCTAGAAAATTCACTGATCATTTAAATTTAGAAAAATCTATTTATAGCCGATGGGTAAGTATCAAAAAGATACTAAAAATAAGACCTAGCATGATGCTAGGTCAAATAGTGATATAGAGCTATAAATATAGAAATACTATTAAGCAAACATATTAGACGAAACCTTCGCATTATCTAAAATATTGCCCAAGACGTTACTCAATATGTCTTTTAGTATGCTTTAGCTGCTAAGCATTTTCACGAGTGATGGCGTGGTGACCAATATCACGGCGATACTGCGCACCATCGAAGCTAATAGCAGCGGTGACTGCTAATGCTGCTTGCTGAGCATCAGAAATGCTATCTGCTAGGGCGGTTACACATAAGACTCGTCCGCCATTTGTAACGACCTCTTTATCATTATCGTTAGAAAATGCTGTGCCAGCATGAAAAACTTTAACAGCGTTATCGTTGTTGGGATCTAATTCTGGCAAGCCAGCAATCACATCACCTTTCGACGAAGTTTCAGGGTAGCCTTTTGATGCAACAACGATACCTAGAGCAGGGCGAGCATCCCATTTTGCTTCACTAGGTAGCTGACCGGCTAAGCCTTGTGCGACTAAATCTACCATTGATGACTGCAAACGCATTAAGATAGGCTGTGTTTCTGGATCACCAAAACGGCAGTTAAACTCGATGACATAAGGGTCGCCTGCTTTATCAATCATAAGTCCAGCGTATAGGAAGCCAGTATAAGGATGGCCTGCATTTTTCATAGCATCAACCACTGGTTGAATCACTTTCTGCATGACTTTGTTGTGAACATCGCTCGTAACAACGGGAGCAGGAGAGTATGCACCCATGCCACCCGTGTTCGGACCGGTATCGCCTTCAAAAGCACGTTTGTGATCTTGGCTGGTTGCCATTGGCAGGATATTGTCACCATCAATCATACAGATAAAGCTGGCTTCTTCGCCTTGCAAAAATTGCTCGATAACCACGCGGCTGCCGGCATCACCAAACTTGTTATCTGCTAGCATATCATCGATAGCTTCATGCGCTTGTTCGATCGTTTCAGCAACGATAACGCCTTTACCTGCAGCAAGCCCATCTGCTTTGATAACGATAGGCGCGCCTTGCTCATCGACATAAGCTTTAGCAGCGACTGCATCGGTAAACCCTTGATAAGCAGCCGTTGGGATGTTGTTTTGCTCCATGAACTCTTTGGCAAAAGTTTTTGAGCCTTCTAACTGTGCACAGTACGCTGTTGGTCCCCATGCGTTAATTCCTGCTTCACGACAAGCATCAACAATACCCGTAACCAACGGCGCTTCTGGACCAACAATCACCATATCGATATCGTTATTTTGACAAAACGCGATAACAGCACTATGCTCGCCTGCTTCAGCATCGGTAGACTCTAGTGTAACGTTTTGACATTTAGGCTCAAGGGCGGTGCCAGCATTACCAGGAGCGATGTAAATATTTTTTACATTGTCATCTTTTGCACATTGCCATGCCAATGCGTGTTCGCGACCACCTGAGCCAACCACCAAAATATTCATCATACCTTTTGCCCTTAGCATTGAAAGTTAATAGTGAGCGAGTCGTACGCTCTTAAATATGTTGGCATATTCTAACAAAAAAACGTCTCCAATTACCATGAGTATCCGCCTGCCAGCACTGAATCATCAATATCAATGTTTAAAATCGTATTATCTCATTAGTAAAGGTTATCGACGCGTTGTTGATTCATGAAATGATGTTGTACACTTTAGCTCGCGCCTTATGTGCGTTACACTTCACTATATTGGTGGTGTTAAATTCTGATGACTATATATTGATAAAAAATAAGAGTAAAAAAGGAGAAGAATTCTAGTCGTTATAAAAATAAAATAAGTCGCGTGAATGGATATACTGCACCGTTGCACCAATGATGAATAGGTAGCAATAGTAGTCAATATAAATCGATAATCTTAAATAAATAAGTGTTAAACCAAATCTATAAAAAAAGGACATAAGAAATGCCAAACTCTCTCAGTATCGCAAAAGAGCGCATTAGCCAGATAAGCGATATTGCTACCAGTTATGTACAAAAAGACAAATCGCTATTTGATCATTTTATTCATAGCTATTATCAGCCGTTGCATCAAGAAACTGCAGAGGCGATTAGTAATGCTGACTTGGCGGGCATGGCGCTACACCACTTTACACTACTCAAAGCTTACAATGGCAGCAAGCCGCAGCTGACAGTACTAAACCCAGCAGCAGAAGAGCAGCACTTTCACAGCTCACATACGGTCATTCAAATTGCAGCTTATGATAGACCATTCTTAGTTGATACGATTTTGATGAGCCTTGAAGCTGAAGGTATCGATGTTCATCGTACTTATAACATCATTATCAATGTTGAACGTGATGATAATGGTGATATTACGCATATCGAAGGCGCACATGAAAGTGCTACTTCACATATGTCATTGATTCATTGTGAAATTGCTTATCAAGACGATGCAGACTTAGAAGCGTTACAACAGATGCTCATGTCAAAAATTGACACGCTTGATACCGTCGTTGGCGATTGGAAACAGATGCGTGCACAGTTAAATGACATTAAAACTGAGCTTTCGACTAAGCCGCTACCAGAAGTATTCTACTCACAGCAAGAAATCCAAGCATTTTTGGATTGGATCTTAGACGATCACTTTATATTCTTAGGATATCGTGAATACCGCTTAGAAGGCGGACAGTCTATCGAAGTGACTGCTGAACCAACCGATCTGGATTTATTTGCGATTGGTAATAGTGGCCTTGGTCTATTACGTGGCTCTGAAAAAGACAAACTATCAGAAAGCTTCAGCCAATTGCCTAGAGAGTTAAAGCAATTGTTGACTGAACCACGTGTGTTGATGCTCTCTAAATCCAGCCGTGTATCACCTGTGCATCGTTCAGTATATATGGACTTTTTGGGTATTCATAAGTTCGATGACAATGGTAAACTAATTGGTGAATACCGCTTTGTTGGCTTGCTCACGTCACAAGCTTATCAGCTGACAGTACAGCAAATACCACTATTGCGCGAAAAAGCCAACAAGATTATGGCAATGGCAGACTTGCCACGTGACGGTCATGCTCACCATAAGATGATGCATGTGATTAACACGTTACCACGTGATGATTTATTCCAAGCCAGCGTCGAAGAACTATACCCAATTGTTTCGGGTATTACTCAGCTACAAGATAAGAAAAGCTTACGTCTGTTTAGCCGTATCGACCATTATCAGCGTTTTGTTTCGTGCTTGGTCTATATCCCACGTGACAAGTTCAACACTGAGCTACGTATCAAGGTACAAAACGTCCTAAAAGACGCCTACAACGGTATGTCTTCAGGGTTTACCACTGAGTTCAACGAGTCTGCACATGCTCGTGTGCATGTCCACGTACGTACCGTGCCTGGTCAAGTAAATGACGTCAATATCGCCACACTTGAAGCCAAATTGTCGGCACTCATGCAATCGTGGGATGACAATTATCAAAAAATGCTACTCGACAACGTGGGTGAGCAACAAGCCAACGCTTTAAACCGTCGCTTCTTAAACTATATTCCTGCTGCCTACCAAGAGCGTTTTGATGCTCGTACTGCAGTCGAAGATACAAAGCGCTTGGCTGGATTGACCGCAGAGAACCCAATGCTTTGGCACTTGTATCGTTCAACGGGTGACGCAAACAACCAATTACATCTAAAATTGTACGGTCGTGAACAACCGGTTATCTTGTCAAAAGTATTACCAATACTTGAAAACTTTGGTGTGTCAGTTATCTCTGCGCAGACCTATGAGTTTGATCTACCAGAACAACCTATCTGGATGCAAGAATATGAGCTAACGCTAGAGCATGTCGATACTGTCAATATGCAAGTAGTGCGTGGTCAGTTCGAAGACAGCCTTAAACAAATTTGGGCAGGTCGTATTGAAAGTGATTCATTCAACGAACTGGTACTAACGACTAAGCTCGATACCTATGATGTCGTTGTATTACGTGCATTGTCTCGCTATATGCTGCAAGCTCGTGCGCCATTTTCTGGTGCTTATATTCAGCAAACGGTGGTCAAAAACAGTGATATCAGTGTAGCGTTAGGTAGCTTGTTTGACGCGCGCATGAATCCTAAGTATAGCGAAGCGGAGCGCCAAGAAAAGGCTGCTACGATTCAAGAGCAAATCACAACTGCGTTAGCAGATGTTGATAGCTTAGACGAAGATCGTATCTTGCGCTGGTACTTAGATTTGATCAATGCAATGGTGCGTACCAACTTCTATCAAACAGATGAAAGCGGTCAACGTAAAGATCGTTTGTCGTTTAAATTCTTGGCAGCAGACATTCCAAACTTGCCTAAACCAAAGCCAATGTTTGAAATATTTGTGTATTCACCACGCGTTGAAGCGGTACATTTACGTGGTGGAAAAGTCGCGCGTGGCGGTCTGCGTTGGTCAGATCGTATGGAAGATTTCCGTACTGAAGTACTTGGTCTTGTTAAAGCACAGATGGTCAAAAACGCAGTCATCGTTCCTGTGGGATCTAAAGGCGGCTTTATTGTAAAGACCAAAAGTATGGCTGATGGTCGTGAAGCATTTCAGGCTGAAGGTATCGCTTGCTATCAGACATTCTTACGCGGCATGCTTGATGTCACAGACAATATTATAGATGGCAATATTGTCCCGCCAGCCAATACGGTACGTCATGATGAAGACGACCCATACTTGGTTGTCGCAGCAGACAAAGGCACAGCCACGTTCTCTGATATCGCCAATGCACTAGCAGCAGAGTACAACTTCTGGCTAGATGATGCCTTTGCATCAGGTGGCTCAGTAGGTTATGACCACAAAGCAATGGGTATCACAGCTCGCGGTGGATGGGAATCGGTTAAACGTCACTTCCGTATGCGTGGTATGGACATCCAAAACCGTGATGACTTTACCGTGGTCGGTATCGGTGACATGAGCGGTGATGTATTCGGTAATGGTATGCTGCTATCGACGCATACTAAGTTAGTTGCTGCCTTTAACCATCTACATATCTTTATTGATCCTAATCCAGACACCGCCGCCTCATACGCTGAGCGTGCACGCTTGTTTGAATTACCACGCTCATCATGGGCAGATTATGAAGTATCGTTAATCAGTCAAGGTGGTGGTATCTTCTCACGCCAAGACAAAACCATCGCTATCAGTCCTGAGATAAAATCGCTCTTTGATATTAGTGAAGACAGCCTTGCACCGAATGACTTGATTAGTGCGTTACTACGCGCTCCTGTCGATCTTATTTGGAATGGTGGTATCGGTACTTATGTCAAAAGTGCGAACGAAACGCATGCTGACGTTGGTGACCGTGCGAATGATTCACTACGTATTGATGGTAATGAGCTACGTGCAGCCGTCGTTGGTGAAGGTGGTAACTTGGGTCTAACTCAGCAAGGTCGTATCGAATACGCTCAAACCGGTGGACGTATCTATACAGATGCAATCGACAACTCAGGCGGTGTTAACTGCTCGGATCATGAAGTCAATATCAAAATCCTACTCGGCAAGGTAGTTGAGCAAGGCGATATGACAATTAAGCAACGTAATGAGCTGCTTGAGAGTATGACCGACACCGTAGCGGAATTGGTACTGCGTCAGAACTACTTGCAACCACAAGCGATCGAGCTGAGTCAACTTCGTGCAGCAGCTAATCTGAGTGATCATCAACGCTTTATTCAGATGTTAGAAGGTGAAGGGCGTTTGGATCGTGCGATTGAGTACCTACCATCAGATGAAGAGATTGCCAAACGTCAAAAAGCAGATACTGGTCTGACCAATCCTGAGCTAGCAGTGGTCTTAGCCTACGGAAAAATGTGGATTTATGACAACTTATTATTGTCTGATTTGCCAGATGATCCGTACTTTATCAATGAGCTACGCAAGTACTTCCCAGATGAGCTTGCTTCACGCTTCTTTGATGAGATGACTGAGCACCGTTTGCATCGTGAGATTATCAGTACTTATTTGACCAATAGTGTGGTGAACCGTTTAGGTATTGAAGCGCTGTTCCGTCTCTTTGAGGAAACCGATCAATCACTAGCAACTATTGTACGTGGCTATGCGATTAGCCGTGACGTATTCAATATATCGCGCGCTTGGAAAGCACTAGAGGCGCTAGACAATCAAGTTGAGGCGACATTGTTGTTAAACCTTGAGCTACGTTTACGTGATTCTCTTGAGCGCGGTGTGGTCTGGTTCATCAATGCCTTCGGTCAAAACTTGCAAGTCGCTGATATGATTAGCCGCTTTAGTGAAAGTGTTGAAAAACTGACTAAGCCAAGTGGTTTTATCGAGCAGCAGTTTGCGCAATATCTACAAGAAGATACTAAGCGCTTGATGCAAAAAGATCTGTCTGATAATGATGCTACGCTATTTGCGATGCTACCGTATCATGTCGATGCACTTGATGCTGCATTGCTTGCTGAGCAATATGAACGTCCTGTCGATGAGATTGCAACCTTATACTTTGAAGCTTACCAAGTGTTGCAGTTAGATTGGATGATGGAAAATATTGCGAGCTTACCACAGCAAGATTATTGGGATCGCCGTGCCCGCCATGCGTTAGTGAACGAGCTGTCGCGTAGCTTGCGCCTACTAATGGATGTGGTACTCTCAAAACCAGATGCCAAGCAAGCATTTAGTGAATGGAGAGCAAGACACGTTGATCAGCTTGCAGCAGTTACAACAGAGATGAATAAGTTAGATGAGCTGCATAGCAACGATGAAGAAGGTCAAATCGGTTTATCAACATTGTCGGTATTGATGAGTGAGCTTAGTGGTTTAGTCACTAAGTAATGAAATAATATCAATCCCAAACTTCCTCATAAAAAAACCACCGTTCTTAATGTCCGGTGGTTTTTTATTATTTAACTAAAAATTGTTTAATTAAAAATAGAGTAGAAAGCCGTCAACTGTCTGGCTTAATTTGTTATGACGCTTTTTCACTAACGACTTTACGACAGCCTTGTCCGCTAATTTGACTAAACCCACCAGAGATTTTTTCGACCTTAATTTGTGTCAAGATACGTTCTTTTAACGCTTGAACGTGAGAGATAATACCGATAATTTTACCTTCTTGTTGTAGGCTGGTTAGAGTATCAAGCGCGATATCAAGCGACTCTTCATCTAGTGTGCCAAACCCTTCATCCAAAAATAACGAGTCCACTCGTATATTTTGACTGGCCATTTGTGACAATCCTAGTGCTAATGCTAGGCTAATGATAAAGCCTTCACCGCCTGATAGGTTTTTGGTGCTGCGGATATCACCGCCCTGATAATCATCAACCACGTTAAGCTCTAATGCATTGTCTGCATCATGGATGAGTAAGTAGCGATTGCTCATTTTTGCTAGCTGTTTATTGGCATGGTCAATCATCACCTGAAAGGTTAAGCCCTGCGCAAAAGTACGGTATTTTTTGCCATCTGCGGAGCCAATCAAATCATACAACTGTTGCCAGACTTGCATGGTCTCTTTTTGTGCAGCGATAGCAGTGTGCTGCTCGCTCTGTACGGTTTTTTGCTGCTCATTGGTTGTGAGCTGTTGTTCGATAGCGCCCAATGCACCAAAACGATTATCTATCTCTATCTGTAGCTGGTTCTGCTTGTCAGTGAGTGCGTCTCTTGGCTCATCAGTCAAAGGATTGGCAAGCTGTTCATCCAATGATTGCTGTGTGGCTTGCAATTGCGCTTTGGTCTGGTTTAATGTTTGCTCAATACCGAACTGGCGGTTTTTTAGATCATCACGCGTCTCTTTTGGCAGTCGTGCCTGCTCAAAATCCGCCTCGCTTGTAAACTGCGATTGTGCCAATAACGCGGTAAAATTCGTTTGCTGCTCATTAAGTGTGGTCATAGCAATATCAATATCGTTTGCCAATTGCTGCGCGCGCGATTGTGATTGCTCTAGCAACTGTGCCGCATTATCTGCCTGCCGTTGTACGATAGCTGTCTTGTTTTTTGCCTCATCTAGCGCTGTGTGTAGTCGATTGCTCTCGTGATCAGGGTTTTTATCTGCAAATAGCGCCTCTCTTTCTGCCTGTAAGTGCTGATGCGTTTTAGTATGCTCGCTAATTAAAGTGTCTAATTGCTGAAGTGCGGCTTCTTCACTTGCCAGCTGATGTTGCTTGGTATCAATTTGTGCGGTGATACTGCTTAGACTATTATTCAGCTGATGCTGCTGGTCGACTTGCTCATTAAAGGTTTGTTTTAATTCCTTCAGCGCACTGCTTTTCTGGCGTAGTTGATCGATGTGAGTGTCACATTCAGTCTTACTTAATACTGCTTGCGTTTGAATACTATGATGCAGTTGCGAGAGTGCCGCCTGAATGTCTGCGCTGTTCGGTGCTGTATTCAAATATGCTTTGTATTTATCAATGGGGTATTTATCTACTTGCGCGCAGACCACCGTAATAATAGGCGCCAATTCAGCAAAATTAACATTAATATGGTTTTCTATACCTTCAATTTTTTGTGATATCAATTTTATATCAGTCGTTATGCTGTTGACCTCATCAATCAGCGCCTGTTGCTGTTTTTCATCGGTCTCAATCGTTCTGTTAAGCGCTATAATCTGTTCTGCCTGAGCATCATATTCAGTTAGTATGGTGTGAGTCGACTGCTTTTGTTGATTGAGCTTCTGCTTGGTGTTGTTTAATATCGCGGTAAAATGCTTAATATGAGCCATATCAAAGACATTGGCACTTTTATAAAAGTCACTCATCTCAGTCAGTGGCTGGATAATCTCAGCAAGCGCTTGGGTATATGTATTTTGATTAGGCAGTATTGAGACCAAAACAGACTGCATATCACTGGCTAGAGTTGTGGATCGTGTCTGCAGGTATGCCAATTGCTGCTGTTCGCTATTGATGGCTGATTGTTTTGTCGCATGTTTAATATTATCGTTAGATAGGGTCTGCTCGATATTTTCGATCAACGTATCTAGATCATCTATTTGCTGCTGGGTTTGTTGCATTCGCGACTGAGATTTATCGCCGTCTGTATGCTTATCTAATAATGGATGATCCTTACCATAAGGATGTTCATGCGCGCCGCAAAGCGGGCAGGGCGTACCGTCTTCTAGCTCTATGATGTAATCTTCAAGCTTGGCGACTTTCTGTAGTAGTCTTAGATGCTCCTGTTTTTCTTGCTGCTTGGATTTGGCCCCTTGTAAGTTTGACCGACGTTGGACAATCGAGTCTGCTAACGTAGCCAGCTCTTTATTTAGTGCTGGCAGTGTCAGGTCAATCTGACTGATTTGGTCAGATAATTCAGATAAATGCTGTAGCTTAAAACGGACTTGCTCAATATGAGCGCTTATTTGACCAATCTGTTCTTGCTCGCTGCGCATACTCGCAACCGATTGGTCTTTCACAAGAGCGTCTTGCTGCTGTTGTAAGCTGGCAAGTTGCGTGTGTTGCTGCGAGATTGATGACTTATCTGTCTCTAGTTTTTTTGATAATGTATCCGCATTGTCTTGTTGCTCACGCATTTTCTGATGCTGTGTGGCTTTGTCTGCTGTTAGGCTGATATTACTCGTTAAAAGCGTTTTTAATCGAATACAGTTGTCATTAAAAGTGGGTATGTCGCTATCTAAATTATTGAGCTCTGGGTAGTCGCTAAAGTATTTTTTTATGTGGTTAAGCTGACGTTTAATATCACTTTCGGTTTGTTGGTGTGTGTCTATCTGTTGACGTAAGTTCTGCATGCTAGTAGCAAGCATGTTTTTGCGTTGCGTGTCGTCTGCTAACAATCGGGTTTGCTGATTAACTTTGTTATCTAGATCCCGCACTTTTGTGATAACTGGCAGGGTATCATTCAGTGCTGTTGTCGCTTGCGCCTCTATGGTGGTAGCAGTGTGCAACTCATTATTAGCTTTTAGCACAGAAGCCTGTTGCGTTGGTAGTTCCTGAGTGATGGTGGTGTTTTCTATCTGTAGGTCTTGCACTTTTTTTCGGCTATAAGTCAATTCTCGAAACGGACTGTCAAGCTCTAATGCTTTATTGGCAGCATCCAAACGCATGGCTTCTGACACAAAGTCTTGCTGCGCTTGCAATGCGTCTGCCATTAATCCTTGGTGCTTGGTCAGATTTTGCTGTAATTCTGTGACTTTATCCAACCATTGTAGTTGGTCGCTCACTTCCTTAAAGGCTTTGCGCTGTACGGCTTGCTCCTGCTTGAGAGTGGTTAATTCCACGTGCAGCTGCGCCTCATCTTCATCACTTAATAAGGGTAAGCTGTCGATGCCGGCTTGTAGTTTGGCCAGTTGGTTTTCTTCGTGTCGTTTTTTTTCAAACACGTTTTTAGATATCTCGGCATAAATGGCTGTACCAGTGATTTTTTCTAGAATGGCCGCTCTGTCAGCGACATCGGACTTTAAAAAAGCGGCAAAGCTACCCTGTGCCAGCATGATGGAACGGGTAAACTGGTTAAAATCCATGCCAATTAAGTCTTGGATATAGACGGCTGTTTTTGATTTTTTTTCTTCTAATACCTTTGCGCTTTTGACATCACTGATTTCATGCTTGATGGGCAGCAAATTACCTTTGGCTTTTTTGCGCGCTCGATGCTGATACCATGAGCAGCAATAATGCTTATCACCGATCTCTATCACTACCTCGGCTGAGCACTCGCCTGTACCTTGGGTCATCATCTCATTGGCTGAGCCCGTAATGTCACCCAATCTAGGAGTTCGGCTATATAGTGCCAAACAAATCGCATCTAAAATGGTGGTCTTGCCAGCGCCCGTTTGCCCTGTGATGGCAAATATACCTTCATTAATAAAAGCGGCATTCGTAAAGTCGATGTGCCATTCACCTTTTAGCGAGTTTAGGTTTTTTAGTCGTAGTTCAATTAGGCGCATGGTTGGGTCTTATCGTTATTGGAACAGTTGTTATTTTAAAATAGGGGTAATACTTCAAAGAATGCTACTTAAGGTTTTATTATTCAGCCTGCGTATCGTTGTGATGAATGTTATGAATAATTTGTGCGTAAGCATCACGTAAGGTCAGCTTTTGCGCATCTGTCACCTCATTAGCACTCAAACAACGCTCAAATACTTGCATCTCATTTAAGTCTTGTAAGGTTTCAGAAGCCGCCTCTTGATTCAACACCTTGTTATAAGTACGAGGGTTTTTGATTTTCAACACCTCACAGGGCAAGCCATCGACCATAACTTGAATCTGTTCACGTAAGTCACTGACAATATCGTCACCGGTATAAATGAGCTCAAGCCAAACCGATTCGCTCGGTGCTAAAGACTGAATGGTGCTGTCGATTGTTTGTTGAATAGTCTGCAAATCGCCAGATATTTGTGCCAATTTTTGGAATTTTGGAATAGGTAAAGATGACAATTGCATCTGACGTTCAGCATCATGGTAGAGTAGTTGAGCAGCGAACGCAGAAGTTAAAGGCGTTGACTCTGAAATGCCGATGATACTCTGAGCTATATCTGTTTGGGTGGCCTTTTCTTCGATATTATTGTCTTCACTACTATTCTCTGCTTCAATACCGATGTCTTCTTGAGCGCTGTTGTTAGTCTTTCCGCTTGATATCGACTCGTCTGTTATTACGTCATCAAAACCAAATAAGTCATCGATAAAGTCTGTTTGACTGGCTGCCTTTTTGGTCATGGGTTTTTCTACTGATATCTCAGGCTTGGCAGATGTATTACTAAGCTGAGCCATATCGGAGGTTAGGTTCGACGCTGGAGCTTCATTTGTACATTCATGATGGCTTTTATTATCAATATTATCTTTAATATCGTCTAATGTTGCGCCAAATTGTATCAGTAAGACCTGTTTTTGCTGCTTGGCTTCACCAAATCCCATGGCAATGGGTGAGCCTGAATAGCGAATATGCTCGCGCGCGCCCACACGCTGCGGCACATGCAAATGCCCCAGTGCGACGTAATCAAAGCACTCGTCGAACATTTCGGCAGAGATTTTACCCAAATTACCAATATATAAGTCACGCACGCCATCATCAGCAGTGGTGCTACCACCTGAGGCAAATAAATGACCAGTAGCAATAATAGGAATTTGACGATTGTGTGTTTTGATAATGGTTTGCTGGTACGATTTGGCAATGGCTGCTACGGCATCATAATGCGCGCAAATGCCATTAATCACGCTGGCGTCTTTACTGTCCATAGACTCGCCAGCACCGCTACTACGAACATCGCGGTCGCGCAGATAAGGTACCGCTGCGATAATACAGCTGGGAACGTCTTGAGCATTATTTAATAACAGCACTTCATCGTTGACATCATCGCAAGCCGTACCGATCACATGCACGTTTAAAAACTTTAGGATTTGACTGGGTGCGTCTAAAAATGTTGGGGAGTCATGATTGCCTGCCACGATAATAATATGTTGGCAGCAAGATTTTGATACCTTACCCAAAAATTCATAGTACAGCGCTTGGGCTCTATTGCTTGGGGTCATGGTGTCGAAGATATCACCAGCGACAATTAATACATCGACTTTTTGCGTACTGATGGTCTCTTCAAGCCAGCTTAAAAAAGCTTCAAATTCGCTATAGCGAATATATCCATAAAGCCGTCGTCCTAAGTGCCAATCGGATGTGTGCAAAATGGTTAATGGTACGGCAGCGAGTACGGGCATAGTGGCACTTAATATAATTGGCTAAATGAGGAAGGGAATGCAGTGATTATTTTAGCAAGAATTTTTGATATTTGCGCTGTTGCCAAAACAAAACCCTACCAATAATATATTGATAGGGTTTTATTCTTATTTACGACTCAGCGTTTTTCAGCTTCAGCTTAGGAAGGAAGCGCTAGTCCACAATCAATTGCTCCAGACCGTCTCCTTGCTGCATTGCAAGATTCGCGACCATAGAAAGTGCATGGGCTTGTTGGTCTATTGGTTGTTTTATGGCTTCACCTCTCGATCCTTCACGCAACCAATTGTTAGCTATGTCATCACTGTTTTGACTGTGCTGCTGGTTTTGCAAATTATACCAAGCCAAATCATGATGCAAGCTAACCACATCACCCATAATGAGGAGGGCAGGCGTTGGCAATTGTGCTTGCTCTTGTTTGGCAACAATCGTTGCAAGCGTACCGGTTAATACCTGTTGATTGGGCATACTCGCATTAGAAACGATAGCAATCGGCGTCTCGCGACTACGACCAGCGTCAACCAAGCCTTCAGTCAAACGTGCCAGCGAGTGCAGACCCATATAAAATACGACCGTTTCATCAGTATTTAAGAAGCTCTTAAAGTTACTGTTGGGTGCACCAGCTTTTAAAAATCCTGTCACAAAACGCACTGATTGTGAATGGTCACGGTGAGTTAAAGGAATTCCTGCATAGCTAGCAGCAGCATTGGCAGCAGTGATACCTGGAACTACTTGGTATGGCACATTGTTTGCTCGTAAGCTTTCGATCTCTTCGCCGCCACGTCCAAAGATAAATGGATCTCCACCTTTTAAGCGTACGACACGGCGACCTTGTTTGGCATGATTAACAAGTAGCTCATTGATGCCTAATTGCGCAACTGTATGGTTGCTACGTTTCTTACCGACAAATACTTTGTCAGCGTCACGGCGACATAAGTCCAAGACCTGCGGTGAAACCAGCGCATCATAAAATACTACATCGGCTTGCTGCATCAAACGCAGTGCTTTAAATGTCAAAAGTTCTGGATCACCAGGGCCTGCACCAACGATATAGACTTCGCCGACTGCTGTGCCTTCTTTTTCTGACTCATGTGCTAGCGCAGGCGCATTCGTATCAGGTTCTTTCACCGAGTTTTTATCTTCGCTGTTTTGGTGAATGGCAGCGGCAGTACGGTCCAAGTCCGCTTGCAGTTGGGCAGTGGCTTCAGTCTCATTACCTGCAAACATCAGCTGGCTGACTTGACCTTCAAATGCGCGCTCCCAAAATTGACGACGGCCAGTAAGCGTTGGTATCTTAGCTTTTACCTCATTGCGGAAGTCACCGGCCAGCTTGGCTAATTTACCATAGCCTTGCGGGATTAGGGTCTCAAGACGTGCCCGTAGTAGACGTGCCAATACTGGCGCTTTACCATTTGATGAGATCCCAATCACGATAGGATTGCGATCGATAATGGCTGGAAAGATAAAATCACATAAATGCGGGGTGTCGACCACATTGACTGGAATGTTTAGCTCAGTCGCATCTGCATGAATTTGGTGATTCAGCGTCTCATCATCGGTCGCGGCAATGATTACCCGTGCGCCTGACATATAAGCTTTATTATAATTCTCATAGATAAATTCATGCTTATCTTCAGTGAGTAAAGCTTGTAGCTCGTGGCTGATATCGGGCGCGAGAATCGTGATACAGGCACCTGCACGGCTGAGCAAGTCCGCTTTACGCAGTGCTACTTCGCCGCCGCCCACGATGAGCACTTTACGGCCTTCTAATTTAAAAAATAGCGGGAAGGTGTTCATAGTGTCACCATATATTTAATTGTTTATTATGAAAGGTAGAGAAGGTATAAGGGATGCCGCCATTATGAGGTATCACAGGCATACTCTCACGTAGTGAATTGGCATTAGTATATTCGTTTTTGAAATATTAATTGATATTTTTCTTGCTAATAGGAATAGATGAACTTACTTGCTCAAATGAATAAGTAATCTAACACACGCTAACACCTCCCAAAATTAAGTTGTGCTAGCATGTCTTAAGACAATTAATCGTATATCAATAATTAACAATAATTCAAAAGAGTAAGCATACTATGAAATTACAAGACAGAGTCGCGATTCTATTTGGTGGCACATCAGGGTTAGGTGAGGCGACGGCCAAAGCGTTTGCTAATGAAGGCGCTAAAATAGTCGTTACAGGACGCGATGAGGAAGACGGCAATCGAATCGTCAAAGACATTAGAGATAATAATCAAGACGCCATTTTTGTCAAAGCTGATGTGACGGAAAAGAACGACATTCAAGCCGTTGTTGACCAAGCATTAAGGACGTATGGTCATATTGACATTTTGTACAACGGTGCTGGTATTCATGATACTTATGACAATGCTGTTGAGCTAGAAGAGGATTTCTACGATGAATTGATGGCGATTAATGTCAAAGCGCCTTATCTGGCTTCCAAAATGGTGATTCCGCATTTTATTAAGCAAGGCGGCGGCACCATTATTAATGTTGGTTCGCAAGCGACACAAATGGCAGGACCGGGTGGGTCAGCATATGTGACATCCAAACACGCTATTTTGGGGTTCTCGAAACAATTGGCTTTCGATTTTGGTAGTCAGGATATTAAAGTTAATACATTGTCGCCAGGTTTTATAAAAACACCAATGACTGAGGGTATTGACGATGAACGTCTAGAGCGTATTCCTGCCGAACGTGCTGGCAAGCCTGAAGAGATTGCTGCACTTGCTGTGTTTTTGGCATCTGATGATTCTAATTATATGCAAGGCGCTAACGTTTTGATGGATGGCGGTTGGGTGCTAGGTCGCAAATAACTTTAATAGTTGCCAACATAGTCGTCAACAATAACGAACGGTACTTACGTATCTTCCCAACAATAAAAAAGCCCTCTCAAAATGAGAGGGCTTTTTTATTGTTGCAGAGTGCTGTGAGCGGTTATCAAAGATTATAGCTGAGTATGCAAGCCACACTCACGGCTTTCTTCTACTTTCGTTGGATCAAAGTAGTCATGCTCGTTTGGTAAATTGTTTTCCTCTAAATATACATCCAAATCAGCATCAGTTTTTTCAAACAATGGCGCTACTTTTAGTACACCGTCTTTTGATAAGCTAAGTACATCAAGACCTTGGCGAAACTCAGTTTGGTCTTTACGAATAGCATTGAACCACACATCTGGTTTTAGCTCATCTAATGCACGGCGGAACGGCTCAAGTTTAACTTGCTCAGTGAACTCATCATGCTGTGGGTTGTCGATACCTGGAATGCCATTCATCGTCGCGTCACGGTGTGCAGCTGTTTGTTTAGGAATATAAGTAACAACGTTTAGGTTCAAGTCATGGATAAGCTTGTTGGCAAACTGATAAGTAGCGTCAGTGTTGTAGCCTGAGTCTACCCACAATACCGTGATATCAGGGCGCTGTTTAGCAACCAAATGCAAAATCGCTGATTCATACGGACGGAAGTTGGTCGTGATGATTGGGTTTTTCGCTTGAGTCAATGCCCACTCGACGATTTGCTCAGGTGACTTACCTTGCAGGTCTTGGTTGGCTTGATCAAGATCTAGGTTTGGGTGTAGTTGGCTCATAGTACGTTCCTTAATTATTGTTAATGTAAAAGTGTTGATTGAAAATATCGGGTATTACTATAAAAATTATGGTCCATGCAACAGCTAGGCAACTGAAGGCTCTGATGACTGCGCAAACATCGGTAAATCTGAGGCACTTCGACCATCATAACTACTAGCAAGGGCAGTAAAGGCTTGCTCAATACCGAATTTAGAGTCAGCTTCTAGATCATGCTCGCTCAATACAAAGCTATTAACGCCTGTACGTAGCATATAAGCAATTTGATCACGGCCAAAATCGCCAGCTACTCGAATCTCACCTGTATAGCCGACTTGGCGCAGCGTACGTGTAAAACTAAAGTGACGACCATCAGCGAATTTCGGCACATCAATCACGATAAGCGCGTGCGTTGATAAGAACTCACTAAGATTTTCTAGTGCATCAGCGTCAGTATCCGCAGTAACCCACAATCCAAGGCGGCTACTGTGCTGTACGATTAGCTCATAGACTTCTTTGATCAGGCCACCATTCTGTGCGCCTGATTCGTCCAATAAATCAGCGAGCGGCACGATGACGTCAGGTTTTTCTTGTTTTTGTAATAGCTCAAGTAACGTAATATTGGGCGATACAATGCTCTCAGGTAGTGCATCAGTAGTAAGTACATGCCACGTATCTTGACTGCCAATATCGACGCCATGACTGTCCAAAATATGGTGATTAGCCATAGACCTTCTCCTTAAATGGATCAATACCAACGCGCTCAACTAATTGACCAAAGCTTTCTACATCATTGTCAGTGCTGGCACGTAAGTCTACGTAGACATCAACGATCTGCTGTATGGTATTGGCAACCTCAAGAGCAGGCACAGATTTTCCTAAGATTTTGCCAAGTTTGGCATCGTCGCTAGAGTTACCGCCAAGACTGATCTGGTACCAATGCTCACCTTTTTTATCAACACCCAAGATACCGATATCACCTGTATGATGGTGCGCACAGGCATTAATACAGCCAGACATGTTCAGACGAATCTCACCCAAGTCATATAGATAGTCTAGGTCATCGAATTGCTTTTCGATTTGCTCAGCGATGTTATGTGTGGTCGCATTGGCAAGCGAACAATAGTCCCAACCTGGGCAGACAATCATATCTGTTAGGGTATTGATGTTTGCGCGTGCTAAATGTAGGTCAGATAGCTGCTGCCATAACTCATAAAGATGGTTGGTCTGTACGTCAGCGAATACTAAGTTCTGTTGATACGTACCACGCAGCTCACCAAAGCTGTATTTATCAGACAAATCAGCGAGTGCATCCATTTGTGAGTCACTAACATCGCCGGATGGTACATATTTACCATCAACCAAGCCCGCTTTAAGCGAGATTACGACTGCACGGTAACCTGCTACTTTATGAGCGACAGTGTTTTGGTTATACCAATTGGCAAAGTCTTTATCAGCGTTTAGTTGCTGTTGTAGCTCAGACTGTACTTGTAGTGCGTCGAACGATGCATAGTCAGGCTCACTAAAGAAACCAGTCGCTGTTGCAAAGTTCTCATCCGTCAAGGTAAGTGGGCCGTCTTTGATGTGTGCTTCCCATTCAGCATTGACCAATTTGGCAAACGCTGGACCGCCCATGCTTTCGACCAAAATTTTGATACGAGATCTGTATTTGCTGCCTTTGTCACGGCGGCCATGCAAGTTATAGACACGCAAGATGGCGTCTAAATAGCTCAGCAAATGCTGCCGTGGCAAGAATTTATTGATAACTTTACCAAGGACAGGAATACGTCCAAGACCGCCACCAACCAATACTTCAAAACCAATCTCACCGTCATCGTTGGTTTTTACGTGTAGACCGACATCATGTACTTGCGTTGCTGCACGGTCATCATTGGTGCCGATAACGGCAATCTTAAATTTACGTGGCAAAAAAGCAAACTCAGGGTGGAAAGTTGACCACTGACGAATGATTTCACAATAGGGACGTGGGTCAGCGATTTCTTCTTTATGAATACCAGCATATGGATCGGTCGTGGTATTACGAATACAGTTGCCTGAGGTTTGGATGGCATGCATTTGTACCGATGCCAGCTCTGCTAAAATATCTGGCACATCTTCTAGCTTTGGCCAGTTCAGCTGAATATTGGTACGAGTCGTAAAATGCCCATAGCCTTTATCATACTTGCGGGTAATCTCAGCCAATTTGCGCAATTGGTAGCTGGCAAGCAAACCGTAAGGAATGGCGATACGCAACATCGGAGCATAACGCTGGATATACAAACCGTTTTGCAACCGCAATGGCAAAAACTGCTCTTCTGGCAACTCACCTGCCAAAAACCGCTCGGTTTGGTCGCGAAATTGAGCAACTCGTTCCTCTACCAAAGTCTGGTCAGCGTAATTATATTGATACATGACGTAATCTCAGTTTTGTTTTTAATCTTAAAATCAGCGACGAAAATGATTTGCGTGTGTAATAGGTTTTATTGCCGTTCGCAATGTAAATAATTCAGCTATACATCATATAAGCTTGTAGTCATAAACATAAATTCCTTTCAGACATATCCATATCCAAACACAGCATAAATTTTCATAACGAAAGTTAGGTAGCCTATGCGTATCAATTTTAATGTCCAATCGTTAGCACGCTATTCATTATCTATCGAGGGCTTTCTTCTTAGTTTTGTACGTTTAATCGCTCTTACATTTTTGCTCATTTCTCAATTATTCTTTTTATAAGAGGTTTTAATAACTATATGTCTCAGACCCAGATTCAGAATCCAGGCCAATCAAAACTTGTTCCTCCACATGGTAGTGCAGAGCTTAAGCCACTACTATTAAATGGTGAAGCACGCGATCAAGCATTAGAGCTTGCCAGCACCTTGCCAACCATCACCTTAAGCTCACGTGAGCGCGGTGATTTAATCATGTTCGGTATTGGCGGTTTTACTCCGCTAAATGGTTTTATGAATCAAGCGGACTGGCAGGGCGTGGTTGACAATATGCGTCTGCAGAGCGGCGAAAACGCAGGGTTGTTTTGGCCAATTCCTATTACGTTGTCTGCACCAAAAGCGACTGCGGATAGTTTAAATCAAGGCGATAAAGTCGCATTGGTCGCTCAAGATGGCGAAGTCATGGGTATCTTGACGGTAGAAGAGACTTACATCATCGATAAAGAACACGAGTGTCAGAAAGTATTTACGACCACGGATTCAGAGCATCCAGGCGTACAGCAAGTACTGAATCAAGAAGCAGTCAATATTGCCGGTAGTGTTGAAGTATTAAGTGAAGGTGAGTTCCCAACGTTATATCCAGAAATCTACAAAACGCCAGCAGAAACGCGCGAAATCTTAGATGCTAAAGGCTGGAAAACAGTGGCTGCATTCCAAACGCGTAATCCAATGCACCGTTCACACGAATATCTGGCTAAGATTGCAATTGAGATTTGCGACGGTGTGTTGATTCATTCATTATTAGGCGCGCTAAAGCCAGGCGATATTCCAGCAGAAGTCCGTCAAGAAGCCATCAAGACCTTGATCGATAATTACTTTAGACAAGATACTGTTATCCAAGCGGGTTATCCGTTAGACATGCGCTATGCCGGTCCACGTGAGGCGCTACTGCATGCGCTATTCCGTCAAAACTACGGCTGTAGCCATCTGATTGTCGGTCGTGACCATGCTGGTGTTGGTGATTACTATGGTGCGTTCGATGCACAAACGATTTTTGAGCACGTTGGTAAAGATGACCTTATCACCCAACCGCTTAAAATTGGCTGGACTTTCTGGTGTAATGCTTGTAATGCGATGGCCTCTGACAAGACTTGCCCGCATGATGCCTCTGAGCACGTTAAAGTGTCAGGTACTAAGCTGCGTAAAGCGCTATCAGAAGATGAAAACGTACCAGATAACTTTAGCCGTCCAGAAGTGCTACAGATTTTACGTGATTACTATGCTGGCATCGCAAAAGAAGAGCGTGCTGAGGTTAAGTTAACGGGTGCATCTGCAGTATAGAGACAGATTACTGGTATAAATAACCTCGCACTAAGCCAACTGTAAAAAAGGTGTCAGACTTATCGTCTGGCACCTTTTTTGTTTTTATTACTATTTTAAAATAAAAATACGCTCTAACACATGCGAGCGCTGACTATTAAACCTCTAAGTCTTTTGCCAATTTTTTATATTCACCAGCAAGCGAGCCACCACCTAAGCAAAAATAGTTCAATGCATACTTGTCTGGGCTGTCGATGATGAGGGTGTCGTCTTTAAATTGAAAAAAGGCGATGCTGTCATTTACCTTTGTCTGAAAAATTGTACCGTGAGCGGTATCTTGGCCTACTAATGTCGCTTTACCATCGAAATGACAAGTAGGTTTTTTAATATCACTGCGTGAACGAACCTTTATGTCAATTTGGCGATCACTCTCTGCTCGTACCATCACGCCCACCCAATCATAGCCTTGCGCACGCTTGTCGTAGCCTGCAGTAGCATAATCTGCTGAAACTTTGTCTATTGAAACCGTATCTACTAAAACATTGTCACTCAAGACATTACTTTGATTAGCTGGCAAGTCAGATGCTGTAGTGGAAACTGATTCGACCATGCTGTGATGAGCGCTATTCACAGTGGGCAATACGCTATTACAGCCTGTTAAAGCAGCTAGGGTAGAGGTCATCATTATTAGCCCTATAACAGGACGAAATTGACGGTATGAAAGAGTCATATATGGGCCTTTGGTCAAGTAGGAGGGTAAGGTTTGCATAGTAGCGAGATGATACTTTTATCATTTTACTACTATGCAAACCTTATGACGTACAAATAATGGTACAGCCTACCCAAATCATAGTCTACTTAATAAACCTACCAGCAGTTATTCAACCCGTTTTATTCTTGATGGTGCAAAACGATGGCTAGTATCACTTATGCCAACATGACTATTCGATAAGCGAATTCGTCACTAAGCGTTTGTAATTTATGCTGCTAGCATGATTTTCATCATCCCGACAACTGGAATCAAAAAAGTTGACGCGAAACTTACTAAGTGTAGAAGATTATCGGCCTTGTGATACTAGTCAAGGTTTCGAAAAAACGCTTATATTATTTTTATCGAGAGCATCATGCAGAAAAAATTCCAACAAGTAAGCATTGCTAGCATCCAGTTAACAAACCCTAAGCAGTTGACAGCGCGTGTACTTGCCACAAGCAGTATGCTCGCAGCAGCGATCATACTGACAGGCTGTAGCCCAACAGAAGCAACACAAGATAACATAGCAAATAGTATCAGTGGCGAGAGCCAAGATATCAAACTACTTAACGTCTCTTATGATGTGTCCCGCGATTTTTATCGAGACTATAACGAACTGTTTGGCACCGAGTATCTCAAAACTCATCCAAACAGCGAGGTAAAGGTTAACCAATCGCATGGTGGCTCAAGTAAGCAAGCATTGTCTGTGGCCAATGGTTTGCAGGCTGACGTGGTTACTTTCAATCAAGAAACTGACATGAATTTATTGGTTGAAAAAGGCTTAGTAGGCACTGATTGGCAACAAGCGTTACCCAATGGGGCTATACCTTATACCAGTACCATGGTGCTACTGGTTCGTACGGGTAATCCAAAAAATATCAAAGATTGGTCAGACTTGGCACGCAATGATGTCGAGGTCGTCATCCCTAATCCCAAGACCAGTGGTACAGCACGTTATGCCTTCTTAGGCGCCTATGGCTACGGGCTACATCAGTTTAAAGAAAATAGTAGTGAAAACCCGACTAAAACCAATGGCCTTATTAAGAAACTGCTAGCAAACGTGGTCACTTATGACAATGGGGCACGTGCTGCAACGACCAGCTTCACTCAGCGAGGTCTAGGTGATGTATTGATTACCACTGAAAATGAAGCGCATTTGACGGCCAAACAGTTTGCAAAAGGTAAAGTTGATATTGTCTACCCAAGCTACTCTATTACGATTGCAAACCCAGTAGCAGTTGTCACGGCAGTGACTGAAAAATCTGGCAAGACGAAAGCAGCAAATGCTTATCTGAAGGGCTTGTGGGACAAACCTGCACAAGAACTCTTAGCAGAAATGTACATGCGTCCAAATGACGAGCAAGTCTTAGCTGCTCACAAAGACACCTTACCTGACATCGAGACGTTTGATCCTGTGACGGTCTTTGGCTCATGGAACCAAATCATGGATGAATTTTTTGTCGATGGTGGCCGCTTTGATCAGCTGGCGAGCACTAAATAGCTATTAGTTTCTAGTATATAGAACTATCTATCTTGGCGACATTCAGTGAAGCGCGAACAAGATAGGTAGATAGGTAGAGCGCATACCAATATTAAAACCATTAGTAAGTAAACAGCCAGTTATACATATAAAATATTTAACAACTTATTGATATGTCTCGCTTTGTTTTTTGGTTATTCCCTTTTGGCAATAACATACGCATATTCATCATTAAACATAATAAGATGGCGCTGTTAGCATACTTGAATTACATAACAGACATCTTTGAGGTATTTATGACAGACGTAGCTCGTTATCAACAAAAAAGTAAAACCCTTAGTGCTTTAAGTATTGCTGGTGTTGCTTTAACACTTGGTTTGGCCGGCTGTAGCAATAGTGAGACCACTGATACCGCAGCTGACGGCTCAGCGACGACAGAAGGGCAAGATATCGAGCTACTCAATGTCTCATACGATGTGGCACGTGATTTCTATAAAGACTACAACCCATTGTTTGTTGAGCACTATAAAGCGGAAAATCCAGACAGCAATATCCTAATCAAACAGTCACATGGCGGCTCAAGTAAGCAAGCATTGTCTGTTGCTAACGGTCTGCAAGCGGATGTTGCCACCATGAACCAAGGCTCTGATATTGAACTACTTGAGAAAAAAGGTTTGGTTGAATCAGATTGGGAGAGCAAATTCCCAGACAACGCGGTGCCATTCACTAGTACGATCGTATTTTTGGTACGTAAAGACAATCCAAAAAATATCAAAGACTGGGAAGACTTGACCAAAGACGGTATTGAGACTGTGATGGCCAATCCAAAAGTGACGGGTAACGGGCGTTATGCGTTCTTAGGAGCTTACGGCTATGGTCTACATGCTTTTAATCAAGATGAAACAAAAGCTAAAGGCTACGTAAAAGACATGCTAAGCAATGTCAAAGTCTATGAAAACGGCGGGCGTGCCGCAACGACAACTTTCGTACAGCGCGGTATCGGTGATGTCTTAGTCACTTTTGAAAACGAAGCCAACCTTGCCGCGACTGATTTTGGTGCTGGTCAAGTAGACATCGTTTATCCAAAATATTCGATCAAGTCAGAAAGTCCTGTTGCTGTTGTGAAGACGGTAACAGACAAAAAAGGCACCACAGACGCTGCCAAAGCATATCTTGATTACTTATGGAGTGAGCCTGCTCAGCAGCTAGCAGCTGACCTATACTTGCGTCCTAGTGTCCAAAGCGTACTTGAGAAAAATGGTGACAAATTACCACCTGTTGAGACTTTTCGTCCGAACGATGCCTTTGGCACATGGGATGAAATTATGAGCACTTACTTCAGTGATGGCGGTGTGTTTGACCAGTTAGCAATCAATACGCCTCAGTAATCGCTTGCTGAGTTGTTAGAACAGCTACTGCGCTAATGAAACGGATTAATAATGTTTGGCGCAGTCAGTCATGAAGCACCCATAAAGGACATGGTCGTACGCACTATGTCCTTTATATCATAAGCCGACCAATAATAATTTTGATAACAATGGTAATAATGGTCTTACAGTGAGCACCCTCGCTAAGTACCATCAGTTAGGCAATAGGACACCACTATGAGTGCAACATCTTCTCCTGCCAGTAAACCCAGCAACAAAAAAGGTTGGCTGACCCGTTTGCGTCAGCGCAATGTGCTACCTGGGTTCGGTCTGAGCATGGGTATCACTGTTTTTAGCTTGTCATTACTGGTAGTCCTACCGTTTGCCATGATGGCCTATACCACGACACAGATGGGATGGACTGGGTTTTGGGAAACCATTACTCAGCCACAAGTCACTGCTGCTATCAAACTGAGCTTATGGATGTCGTTTTTGGCGATGCTGACTAATATGGTATTTGGTACGCTGGTTGCATGGGTGCTTGTCCGTTACGAATTTTGGGGTAAATCATTAATTAATGCCTTAGTCGATTTGCCATTTGCATTGCCAACGGCAGTCACAGGTATCTCACTTGCGACTCTATATGCGCCTAATGGCTTGATTGGTCAATGGTTTGCTAAGTTCGATATCCAAGTCGCCTTTACGCCGATAGGTATTTGGCTAGCATTGGTTGTCGTCAGCTTTCCTTTTATTGTCCGCGCAGTGCAACCAGTACTCGCTGAGCTATCAGTTGAATTTGAGGAAGCGGCTGCGGTACTGGGTGCCAATCGTTTGACGACTTTTCGTAAAGTGATTTTGCCAGAGTTGTTGCCTGCTTTATTAATGGGGGCGGGTATGATGTTTGCCCGTGCCACTGGTGAGTATGGCTCGGTTATCTTTATCGCAGGTAATATCCCGATGCAGTCTGAGATTTTGCCGCTAATCATTATCAGTAAGCTTGAGCAATTTGATATCCAAGGTGCTTCTGCAGTCGCATTATTTATGCTGCTCATATCGTTTGTCATCTTGTTGACCATTAATGTCATGCAGTGGAAACTGTCGCGCCGTGTAGGAGCTCGCTAATATGCAAATATCTAATAGCTACGACTACCAAAAAA
Source organism: Psychrobacter sp. AOP7-C1-14 (assembly GCF_052376135.1). Taxonomy (NCBI): domain Bacteria; kingdom Pseudomonadati; phylum Pseudomonadota; class Gammaproteobacteria; order Moraxellales; family Moraxellaceae; genus Psychrobacter; species Psychrobacter sp. AOP7-C1-14. The sequence continues at coordinate 34,731 of NZ_JBQSVH010000011.1, forward strand.
ATGCAGCGACTAAAGATACCCCGTGGATACGCCGCACCTTTATTGTTATTGCTGTACTGTTTATGGTCTTGATGCTGGTAGTGCCATTGCTTGCCGTATTTTATGAAGCCTTTAAAAACGGCTGGCAGTTATATCTTGCCTCATTGGTCGATCCTGAAGCACTACAAGCAATTAAGCTTACGTTGATTACCGCAGCCATTGTTTTGCCGATTAATATGGTAATGGGTATTGCGATTGCATGGTTAGTCACGCGCTATCAGTTTAAAGGTAAGCAGCTAGTCACCACTTTGCTTGATTTACCATTTTCGGTATCACCAGTTGTTGCCGGTTTGATGTTTGTGCTGCTGTTTGGACTGAACTCTACGATCGGCGGCTGGCTTGAGAGTATAGGCTTCCAAGTAATTTATGCGGTACCTGGCATCATTTTAGCGACGTTGTTTGTGACCTTTCCGTTTGTTGCACGTGAGTTGATTCCTTTGATGCAAACTCAAGGCGACTCTGAGGAGCAAGCAGCGTTAACTTTAGGTGCGACTGGTTGGCAGACCTTTTGGCATGTGACACTGCCTAATATTAAATGGGCGCTGCTATATGGTTTGATTTTGACCAATGCGCGTGCGATGGGTGAGTTTGGCGCTGTCAGTGTGGTATCTGGTCACATTCGCGGCGAGACCAATACTATGCCGTTACTGGTTGAGATTGCCTATAACGATTATAACTTTACCGCCGCGTTTGCCTTATCGAGCATATTAGCGGCGCTCGCCTTAGTAACGCTACTCATTCAGCAAGTCATGACCAAGATGCAAGAGCGTAAATTTGCCAAGTCTGATCGGCTCGCTAGCGCACCTGAACTGCCAGTGAGTGCTAATGCAACGGCAGACACTGACTCGACAAGCGCTGAAAGTACTGGCAAGGTATAACTGCCATTATCTGAATAAATGATGTTAATACTATTGATGCAATTGCTACCAAGCTACTTGCCACGATACTACAAAAGATATAATAAGAGATACGATTATGAGTATTGAAATTCGCAACGTTAACAAAAAATTCGGTAGTTTTACGGCTTTAGACAATATCAATATCACTGTGCCAACCGGTAAACTGACAACGTTACTAGGTCCATCAGGCTGCGGTAAGACTACTTTGCTACGTATTATCGCGGGTTTGGAATATGCCGACTCTGGGCAGGTATTGTTTGATGAGTTAGATGTCACCAATACACCTGTACAAAAGCGCCATATTGGTTTTATGTTTCAGCACTATGCCTTATTCCGTCATAAAAATATCGCAGACAATGTGGCGTTTGGTCTGACCCTGTTGCCAAAAAACGAGCGACCTAGTAAAGCTGATATTAACAAACGCGTGGCAGAGCTATTAGATCTGGTACAGCTACCGCAAGTTGCCAATGCTTATCCACATCAATTATCAGGTGGTCAACGTCAAAGGATTGCACTGGCAAGAGCGCTTGCAGTCAAACCAAAACTATTGCTGCTAGATGAACCATTTGGGGCACTGGATGCTAAAGTACGTAAAGAGCTACGCACATGGCTAAAGAACATTCATCACGAGCTTGGTATCACCAGCATCATGGTGACACACGATCAAGAAGAAGCACGTGCAGTATCAGATGAGATTGTTGTGATGAATCAGGGCCGAGTAGAGCAGGTAGGAACGTCAGAGGAATTGATACACAATCCTGCCAATACCTTTATCAGCGATTTCTTAGACCTTGTATAAGCACTTGACCTAAATCAATTTGTGTCTAAATATCAATGTTTAAGCCAAAAAAAAAGACCTACGCGAGTAGGTCTTTTTTTGTTTAGTGCTTTGCCGCAGATTTATTTTTTCAAGCATTTTTAATGAAATGCAGTCAAATATCTAAACGGACAACAGTATCTACGCAAGGTCTGATACGTCTCTATTGGTCGCCTTAGAAGAGATTTGCTCGTAGGTGATGTCTAAAATATCTTGACACCAATCTGGTAAATCATCAGCAACTTCATACCACATCCAGGTACCGTCACGCACACAGCTTAAAATACCCAGTTTTTTCAAATGGTTTAGGTGTCGTGATATCGTTGGTTGTGGTTGATCAAGCGTATCTACCAAATCACCCACGCAACGTGCTTCTTTTTTAAAAAGAATTTGAAATATTTTTAGGCGTGTCGGATCAGATAGGACTTTAAATAAATCGATAGGTCGTATCATAAGATTATTATCAGACATAGGAGCATTCCAATGGGCTTCGTTAATAGGGGTTTAATATAACAGCAGTTATCTACAAAATCGATTAAAAAATAAGCAAATTTACAGTTCATCGTCAATTTACTACCTTTTATAATATTCGGTTACATGCACGCTTATATCTACTTACACAAATAAAATGATTGTTATAAAAAGATACTGCTACGACTAATAAATATGTCGAATGTTATTGAAAATGATAATAATTATCGTTATTATACTGCAAGGAACAAACGTGATTCAAATTAATAATTTTCAATGGCTAGAAAATAGTAAATTATTCGTTTATTAATGGCACTTACTAGAAAGGTTTTTTATATAAGTGTCGTATGTCGTTATTATCGAATAGTAGTATGCCGAGGAGCAGTCCATGTACGTATGTATCTGTAACAACGTAAAAGAAAAACAAATCAAAGCCGCTATCGCTACAGGTGTTGATACACTCGATGGTCTAAAAGATACCCTTGACGTAGCAACTTGTTGTGGCTGTTGTGAACCGATGGTCAACGACTACTTAGACGAACACCATGCAAAACTCGATAATCTAGCGTATGCTGTTTAAACACCGTTAATCACACGTTCTCACTATCTAGTACAACAAAACCTAACACGACAAATTATATTCAGTATTTTGCATCCAACCTTATTTACTCTATATAAAGGGTAGGATGCAAGCGTTCGTGTAACCTCACTCCTGCACCAACATAATCTATGTTGAATAGTCTCCTGCCAGTTGTAGCTAATTATGATTCTCAATTAGCATCTTATTCTTAGTTCATAACGTTACACCCTATATTGCGTCTGTATGCTACTATATTTACCTAAGATTATAAGCCGTTTTATTGATTTTAATTTTTACTGATCAGTTTGCCAATTATGCTATCCATATATAATAAATTTTGGATGTATTTTGATCTGTAGAAATAAATAGGGGAGTACGCGTTATGATAGGTAGCCAGAAAGTCATTGATTATTTGAATTTTTTACTAGGTGGTGAGCTTGCCGCTCGTGACCAATATTTTATCCATTCGGAAATGTATGCTGAGTGGCACTACGGCAAGTTATACGACCGTATCCATCATGAGATGGAAGACGAAACGCTACACGCACAGAATATTATTCGTCGTATTTTGATGCTAAGTGGCACGCCAAAAATGTCTGTCGATGCTATCCATATCGGTACTACCGTCCCTGAGATGTTGCAGTTTGACTTGGATTTAGAGTACCAAGTACAAAAGCATCTAAAAGAAGGTATCGCGCTATGCGAAGCAGAACATGACTATGTCACGCGTGAGATGCTGGTTGAACAATTGAAAGATACAGAAGAAGATCATGCGCATTGGCTTGAGCAACAACTTCGTCTCATCGACATGATCGGTCTACCGAACTACCTACAAAGCCAAGTGGCTGAAGTTGCTCCTAATCTTGTTTGATATCATCCAACGTATGAATAACATTCACAGTATTTAGCATAAATAATAAAGATTAAAGGAGAAAGGTAATGACAGGGGATAAAGAAGTCATTCGCGCGTTAAACAAAGTACTTGGGCAGTCATTGATTGCCATTAACCAATATTTTTTGCATGCACGTATTGCACGTCATTGGGGTCTAGAAGCGCTTAATGATTCATTATATAAGCAATCTATTGCTGAGATGAAATGGTCAGACGATTTAATCGCTCGTATCTTGCTGCTAGGCGGTTTGCCAAACTTGCAAGAGCTAGGTAAGGTACTGGTCGGCGAAGATGTACCAGAAATCATCGAGTGTAATCTACGTCTTGAGAGACAAAAGTTCGATATCATTACTGATGCTATCACATTGTGTGAGACTAAGTCTGACTATGTCTCTCGCCAGCTATTAGTCACGCTAAAAGATGGCAATGAAGAGTATGACGATTGGTTAGAGACGCAGCAAGATTTGATCGAAAGTATTGGTGTAGAGCGTTATATCCAATCGCAAATGAGTGATGATGACGCATAGTCGTATTCACCATTAGTGTGAGTCATGACAAAAAAGCCAGTATATGATTGACAACTCAATCGCATACTGGCTTTTTTTCTGTCTATACAAAGTAGAGACGTGTCGTATGTAAAATCTCACTTAATAGAAAACTTGTCTCGATTAAAAGTACGCTCTAGTACAAACCGCGACCATCCTCAGGTTTTAAACGTAGGAAATAAAGCCCTGAGAGAATGGTTAAAATACCCAATATCCAATAAGTGGTTTGGAACGCTAATAACGTATCCATTTGCAGGCGCTCACGTAATAGATTCAACACAGCAGCACCAAAGGCAATACCAAAGCTAATCGCTAACTGCTGATTAACCGCCATCAAACTATTGCCGCTACTAGTCTGTGTACCCTGTAAATCGCCAATCGTAATCGTATTCATCGCACTGAACTGCATAGAGTTGCACGCACCCATAATGGTCAAGATAGGTATAAACCATAGCCACTGTGAGGCATCATTAAACTGTGCTAGTACGATGATAAGCGAGCCCATAAACAAAGTATTGTAGACCAAAACCTTACGATAGCTGAAACGCTGAATAATCTTACTGACCCAAGGTTTAATCCCTATAGCACCAACCGCAATCGGGGCAAGCAACCAACCTGCCTGCGAAGGCGAGTATTCAAATACCACTTGTAGTAGTAACGGCAGTAAAAATGGCACTGCACTGATACCAAGCCGCGTGAATAAATTGCCGGTAATACCAATTCGAAAAGTGCGAATGTCAAACAAACTAAGTGGAAACAGTGGAGCTGCTCGTCGTTTGGCATGCCAGACATACGCGCCGATCAATAGACTTGCGCCTAACCCGAGCAACAAACCATAAATTCCGCGACCCGTCTGTGAACCAAACTCGACAGCCAGTGTGAATCCGCAAGCAGCTGCGGCAAACAATGCAAACCCTGTCCAATCAAGGCGCTTGGTATCTTCAAATAGTGCTGGTACCAGCTTTTTGCCCATGATAAAACCTGCCACACCCATTGGAATATTAATCAAGAATATCCAATGCCAGCTAGCATACTGCACGATATAGCCACCCAATACTGGACCGACTAGTGGCGCAACCAACGCAGGTATCACGGCAAAATTCATCACAGTGAGCAGCTTATTGCGCGGATAAGACTTGACCAATATCAAACGAGCGACAGGCGTCATCATGGCACCGCCAATACCCTGTACCACACGTGAGGCAACCAAAAAATCTAATGTTTGCGACGCAGCGCACAGTAATGAGCCAACACAAAAAATAATAACCGCGGACAAAAATACGCGGCGCGTGCCATATTTATCTGCTAAAAAACCACTGATAGGGATAAAAATCGCCAGAGTTAATGCATAGCTGATGACGGCCCACTGCATTTTTAGTGGTGACTCACCTAGTGCTTGTGCCATTTGTGGCAATGAGGTGTTCAAAATAGTAGCGTCTAAAATTTGCATAAATAGCGCTACCGCTAGTACGTAAGGTAGGTATTTATCTTGAGTCGGGGTGAGCGTTACCATGTGAGTCCCATTGAACGTCTCGTTATGAAGTAAGAAAATAGCGGATTTGCGAGCAGATCACTATGCAAACTGAGTAGTATAAGAAAGCCTGACCTATAATAAAAGTGACTCAAAGTAATTAGGGCGTGTTGAACATTCAAATATTAGGGCTGCTGATCGCTAAAATTTCACCAAACTAGGCGCAAGCCGACGATAATGTCGAGACCTTAACTAGGCTTGTAACGACGTTTGGGGTGATTTTAGCATCAGCCTTTCAGGGCAGTACTCTTTTTTGCCAATATATGGCGAAATTGTTTCACCTAGAATGACTAGGCATCAAAAATTTCACTGCATATTGTCTAAAAAATAGTCACTGCCAGCACCACATTTGAATGTTCAACACGCCCTAATCTAAGACAGCAATGCAAAGAGTAGCTAATAAAAATGCCAAGAGATGAAATTAGACAAAAAAGCTGTTGAGTACTGATAGCACATCTTCTTTTACTTTAGCAGTAGAAACACAACATTGATTACAAGAGAGAGCTTTAATATCATCATGAGTTCTCGTTATAGTAAACATTCGCGACAGTCATAAATATAAATCGAGGAGAGACTATGAGTCAGGATAATAATAAATACGTACCACCCAAAGTTTGGACGCAAGACAAAGATAGCGGCGGCAAGTTTGCCAGTATTAATAGTCCAACGTCTGGTGCTCGCTATGATAAAGAGCTGCCTGTTGGTGATGCTCCGTTACAGCTGTACTCATTAAATACGCCAAATGGCGTCAAGGTAAATATACTACTAGAAGAGCTGGCCGAGCTTGGTGTTGAGAGGGCTGCATATGATGCCTACAAAATCGATATTTCTGAAGGAGAGCAGTTTGGTTCAGGGTTTGTAGAGATAAACCCCAATTCAAAGATTCCAGCTTTGGTCGATCATTCTGATGATACAGCTGGGGAGCCAATAGCACTCTTTGAGTCGGGCGCAATCTTGATGTATTTAGCAGAAAAATTTGATAAATTTCTTCCATCGACTACTGGCAAAGCGAGAGCAGATTGCTTGTCTTGGATTATGTGGCAAATGGGTAGCGCACCTTTCTTAGGTGGTGGCTTTGGACACTTTTATGCCTATGCGCCTGAACCTCTAGAGTATCCCATTAACCGCTATACCATGGAAACAAAGCGTCAGCTCGATGTATTAGATACGCACCTAAAAGATTACGAGTATCTGTGCGGCAACGATGAGTCTGATTACAACATTGCAGATATGATTGTCTGGTCTTGGTATGGCCAGCTGGCATTAGGAAAGCTCTATGATGCAGCAGAATTCTTACAAGTAGAAGACTATAAACACTTACAGCGTTGGGCCAAGAAAATTGCTGAACGTCCTGCAGTTAAACGGGCGGTAGAGCTAGAGCTAAAACCAATCGACTAATCCAAATACTCAATATGATTTGATATAACAATAAAGCATAAATAGAGTAGTAAGGCTGATAAATTATCATTTATCAGCCTTTATATTTGTATTTGTAAAAACGAATATAATTACTTTTTGGTCTTCCTATAAGATTTACATAATGCTACATTAGAATAACAGATAGAAACACTAGTGCGTTAAGATAGCCGAGCACCATTACAATAGACAGGTGTTTGTACTTTTTCTACTGAAAGGTGATGATTATGAAAGACCATAATTATATAAACGATACGTCGCTATTAAGGGGCGCTGTTTTAACTATTGCTAGCAGGTCAAATACCTATTCAAATATATATGATAATAGTGCCCAATTTAATGAAAATCTAAAAAACATCCCTATAGAGTATTATTCAGAAAATATACCTAAAAAAATAAAAGAAAAACCCACCTTTATGATGAAAAATGAAATATTACTACCTGTATTTGTAGCGCTTAGCACAGCTTTATTTAGTACTACTAGTATAGCGAGTACATCAACTGAATTTACTAGTCAAGACTGGCAAGTCGCCTGTGATAATACGCGTACGTGCCGGTTAGCAGGTTATCAAGCAGAGAACAACAGCGAGTTTCCGGTTTCTATATTGCTCGTACGCCGCGCAGGTGCGAATGCTGGTGTGGATGGTAAAGTAAAGCTTGGCGGGGCTAAGGATAGCTCGTCTAAAGCCTTAATGCAGCTCGGCAACCGTCATCGTATCTCATTGTTTATTAATGACAAAGACTATGGTGAGACTAAGCCATACTCAGCCGCCGCAGGTAATGCTGAGCTTACTCAAACACAGGTAAATGCATTGTTAGAAGCTTTGACCAAGTCTAGCAAGATTACGCTAACCTTACGTAATTCACGTTGGCAGGTCTCTGACAAAGGTGCTAGTGCTGCGATGCTAAAAGCAGACGAGTTTCAAGGCCGTGTTGGTACCTCAAGTGCTTTTATTAAAAATGACGCTGCTGTTAAGTCAAGTGGCGGTATACTACCTCCCAAAGCCGCGCCAGTACTACGGTTTGTTTTGCCGAGTGCCAAAGCTGACGATAGCAATGACAAAAAGTTTGTGATGCAGTCTTCTCAATTGGCATCGTTGGTAAAAGGTACGATGAAAGATGCAGACAATGTTTGTCCCAACTTATCAGATAAATCACCTTGGCGTATCAGTCGTCTAAATGGCTCGCAACTATTGGCGCAACATGGGTGCTGGACAAGCGCTTATAACTCTGGCGCAGGAGCTTGGGTGATCAATGACAGTAAACCTTATAAGCCGGTGTTAGTGACGACCAGTGCTACTAGCTACGATAAAGGCAAGCTTACCTCTGTACAAAAAGGTCGCGGTATTGGTGATTGCATGAGCAAAACGGATTGGCTTTGGACGGGCCGTGCATTTGAAAAAAGTCATGAAAGCACCACAGGGCTTTGCCGTTTAATCGAGGTGGGCGGGGCATGGCAACTGCCTACCTATGTCACTGAAGTCAAAATGGTGCGCTAATGTGTGACCAGCGAGCCTCTTGTTCGTTGAATATCAGTTGAAAGAAATATAGTCAAAGTAGGCTGGGTTTTTATATGAGTAACGCACTATCTCACCCATAACCAAAGAAATGGCTAGATATAATTTTTTATTGTGCTATACTACGTCGCCACGTTAGCTTAGGCTTTCGTGAATTATGAGATTGATAACATCGCCTGCGATTTTGGGTCTAGGATGACCATAAGTAATTGTTGCCGATGATTTTGTGTACTTAAATAACCTTTCAAAAAATCAGTTATTTTTGACTCATATCTTATCTACTAGCCCAAAAAATGGGTTTAGATTGGTTGCTGTTTGCCTTTATCTGCTTTGGACAAAGCATTGATAATGCGCGTATATCAAGCAAGGATAAGACACTCGGCACTACCACCAAAATACGTCAGACAGCACGAACGCATTTATTGTAAAGACGCTAAGCTCTATTGGCTTGGTTTCTAATTATCGACAATTTTATATTGTTCGGTAATGCTAATAAGAGCAGCGTGGTGAACGGTTATCAGTGGTATGCATCAAGTTTGCTGAATTTACAGCAGCTTATACTTACCAAGGATTCCTATGACTGACATCTTATCTACTATCGCCGCTGAAAACGGCATCATCGAAAACACCGATACTCCAAACACTGATACTCAAGCGGCTGCTACTGACGCCACTGAAGAAAACAAAACCACTTTTACTGATCTTGGTATTGCTAAGCCAATTCTTACTGCGCTTGATCGTAGTGGTTATACCAATCCAACACCTATCCAAGAACAAGCCATTCCTTTCGCTTTAGCCGGACGTGACCTGTTGTTGTCAGCGCAAACGGGTAGTGGTAAAACAGCGGCATTTGTTATCCCTGTACTTGACCGTTTGAGCCGTGCAACTAGCTTTGACAAACTAACCAAAGCACTTATCCTAACGCCAACACGTGAGCTTGCTCAGCAAGTGCATGACAGCGTGCGCACTTACTCTAAAGACATGCGTGGTCTATTCTGTGTACCACTAGTTGGCGGCGCACCGTACAACGGTCAGATCACTGCTTTGAGAAAGGGTGTTCAAGTAATCGTTGCGACTCCTGGTCGTCTACTTGACCATATCAATGCGGGCCGCGTTGATTTATCAAACCTAGAAGTACTAGTACTTGATGAAGCTGACCGTATGCTAGATATGGGTTTTGCTGATGATATCAGTGATATTCTCCGTGCAGCACCAGTCGATCGTCAAACAATCATGTGTTCAGCGACTTGGGATGGCCCAGTAGGTAAAATCGCTGCCAGTTTCACTAAGAATCCTGAGCGCGTATCTATTAAAGTAGAATCTGCACACATCGAAGAAAAAGTGTACTACTGTGATGATTTTGATCATAAAAACCGTTTACTTGACAAAATCGTTTGCCAAAAAGAAATGGATCAAATCATTATTTTTGCTGCAACTAAGCGCAGTACTGAGAAGCTAGCAAAACAGCTACAAGAAGCGGGCCATAAAGCAAGCTTCCTACATGGGGACTTGCCACAAAGCAAGCGTAACCGTATCGTTCAAGACTTACGTAATGGCAAATGTAAAATCCTAGTAGCGACTGACGTTGCTGCACGTGGTCTAGATGTACCAGCTATTTCACACGTTATCAACTATGACCTACCACGTCAGACTGAAGACTACGTCCACCGTATCGGTCGTTGTGGCCGTGCTGGTCGTACTGGTGTTGCTATCAGCTTATGTAGCATGGACGATCGTCCACAGCTAGCAGCCATCAACCGCTATCTAGATCGTAAGATGGAAGTATGTGTCATCGAAGGTATGGAGCCTAAGAAGACTTATGTACCTAGTGAAAACAAAGGTAAAGGCCGTGGCCGTGGTCGTGGACGCTCTAACGGCGGTGGTCAAGGCCGTGGTCGTTCAAGCGGTGGTTATGCAGGTCGTTCTAATGGCGGCGGTCAAGGCCGTGGTCGTTCAAGCGACAGCGCACCAACTGGTCAACGTGCTAGCAACGATAGCGGTTATCAAGGTAAGTCACGCGATTCATCTGGCAAACCAAATGAGCGTTCAGGTGGCAAGCCGTATCAAGGAAAGCGTACTGGTGGCCCAAGCCGTGGTGATAGCAATGGCGTTCCACGTGGTGAGCGTGCTGCAAGTGGTCGCGGTCGTCCAAGTGGCAGCCAAGGCCGTCCAGCAGGTCGTTCTGACAGCCGTGGTCAAGGTCGTTCAAACGGTGGCAACCGTGGTAATAACTCGTAATATGGTTAGATTGGACGATTAAAATCATTGATTCATTAATCGTCTAAAAATATCAAAAAGCCAGATACTTAGGTGTCTGGCTTTTTTGTGTCTGGTAATTCTGTATTTATCATTGCGCGACTTTTTTGCCTTGTCTATACTGATTTACTTTTGCCAGTTGTAACGCTTGGAGCACCTTGATGCCTGCCACCTCAAATTTAGCAATTGATAGTTTGCCATTAGCTTTTGGCATCATCATGGCCATTATTGGTCTTGTTTTTTATACCCAAGGCTTACCTGGTAAGTTTTGGCGACGGTTTTACGCAGTTCTACCAGGTATTGTGCTTTGCTGTTTTATACCAGCTACGTTAAATAGTTTGGGTGTGTTTGCTGATGGTGTTGGTTCGCAGATTTATGGCTTCACCGCTACTTATTTGCTGCCAGCAAGTTTACTATTAATGACCTTATCCATGGATGTACCTAAAATATTGGGCTTAGGTTGGAAAGCAATCGCTATGTTCTTTGCTGCCAGTGTCGCTATTATTATTAGTGGTCCGATCAGCTTAGGAGTCGCTAAATGGGTATCACCTGCGATGTTTACCGATGATACCTTATGGCGTGGGTTTTCAGCAGTGGCGGGCAGCTGGATCGGTGGCGCAGCTAACCAAGCAGCGATGAAGGAGTTGTTTGGGGTCAGCGATGATCTATTTGGTATGATGATTTTAGTTGATGCGACCAATGCTTCGCTATGGCTATTGGCCATACTGGTGATGGCAAAACACAGTGACAAGATAGATCGGTTTTTGCGAGCGGATACCAGTAGTATCGACAAGGTCATTAAAGCAGTCGAAAGCTATGATCGCGATCATGCCCGCCCAGCAACCATCAACGATTTGATGGTGATGTTTGGCTTATGCTTTGCCATGGTCGGCGTAGCGCACTTTGTCGGAGGGCAGATTGCAGAGTTTTTTGCCCCATATAAATGGGCGGTACAATATAGCTTTGCCAGTTCATTCTTTTGGATGGTGGTGATTATTACCTTAATAGGCGTTGTCTTCTCTTTTACCAAGATTCGTAGGCTAGATCATGTGGGCGCATCAAAAATCGGTACAGTATTTATCTTTGTATTGATTGCGGCGATCGGTATGCAAATCAATTTGGCTGGTATCATCTCACAGTGGCGTTTGTTGCTCATTGGCCTGTTATGGATGAGCATTCACGTCGTTATCATATTTGCTGTTGCTAGGATGATTCGTGCGCCGTTCTTCTTTTTGGCAGTTGGCTCGAATGCCAACACAGGTGGTGCGTCGTCAGCGCCCATTGTCGCTACGGCCTTTCACCCATCACTAGCGCCAGTCGGTGTGTTCTTAGGTATTTTGGGTTATGCGGTAGGGACATTTGGCGGCTATATCAGTACGCAATTGATGCGGTTGGTCGTGTCATGATATCTACGTTATCAGTATCTTAAATTACATCGTTATCCTCACTTGAAGTATTAAATATACGTCTACACTCGGTTGCCTGGTACTACTTTTAAATTGAATCGACTATAGTGTTTTTTACTAAACAAAGCCCGCGTTGATGCGGGTTTTTCATGATGAATTATTAGGCGGTTTGAGTTATCGTTTTGTCTATCTGTGCTATCAATACGTAATCCTAGCCATAGCACCATATAAGTACGTGTTAATCTTTCTGCTAATTGAAAAAAGATAACTCAACTCGTTAGGAACAAAGAAAGATTTGATAGGAACAATAACGCTATGGCGAACTCAAAAAAATTAGAAGAAACAACCAATAAAACAAACAAAGTAAGAAATGCCCTTTACAACCCTGACCAAGATAATATTCAGGTTAGAGGTGCACGCGTACACAACTTAAAGAATGTTGATGTTGATTTACCTCGTAATGCATTAGTGGTCTTTACTGGTATATCTGGCTCAGGAAAGTCATCATTAGCTTTTGGCACGTTGTTTGCCGAGTCACAACGGCGTTATCTTGATTCGGTATCCCCTTATGCAAGGAGATTAATCGATCAGGTTGACGAGCCAGATGTTGATAGTATAGAGGGGTTGCCACCAGCAGTCGCCTTACAGCAGAAGCGGGGTACGCCTTCAGTGCGATCATCTGTAGGTAGTGTGACAACGATATCGAACGGCCTACGTATGCTGTACTCACGAGCAGGAGAGTATCCAGAAAACCAAGAAATTCTGTACGCGGATGCGTTCTCTCCAAACACGCCTGATGGTGCTTGTCCTACTTGTTCAGGTATCGGCCGTGTGTTTGAAGTCACTGAAGAATTGTTGGTTCCAGATAATACCAAAACCATTCGTGAGCGTGCGATTGCAGCATGGCCACCAGCGTGGCAGGGTCAGAACCTCAGCCGTATATTGACCACACTGGGTTATGATATCGATAAACCATGGCACACGCTGCCCAAAAAGACACGCGACTGGATTTTGTTTACGGATGAGACGCCTACCGTACCTGTCTACCCTGAATACAATATTGAACAAACGCGCGATGCGATTGAGAAAGGTGAAAAGCCAAACTACATGGGCACTTTTACCAGTGCCAAAAACTTCATTCTGCACTCTTTTGCCACGACTCAAAGCCCGCGTACTAAAAAGCGCGTCTCGCAGTTTATGCAAATATCTGAGTGTCCAGAATGTCATGGCAAAAAGCTAAAAAAAGAATCGCTATCAGTTAAGTTTGCAGGATTGGATATTGGTGAGCTGTCACAGTTGACATTGACTGAAATGGCGAAAAAGTTAGAAGTCACTGCTCGCACTAAGATAGCCGATGAGACACCGAATCGCGAAAAAGCTATCGTCGCACAGCGTATTGCCAGTGATATTCTCTCGCGTGTTGAAGCATTAAACAGGTTAGGACTCGGCTACTTATCGCTTGAGCGTACCACACCGACACTCTCTCCTGGTGAGCTACAGCGACTGCGGCTAGCCACTCAGATTCGCTCGCAACTCTTTGGCGTAGTTTATGTCCTTGACGAGCCATCGGCTGGTTTGCATCCTGCTGACACCCAAGCCTTGCTAAGTGCATTAGACGAGCTGATTGCTGCTGGTAATTCAGTGTTTGTCGTTGAGCATGATGTTAGTGTTATCAGACATGCCGATTGGATAGTCGATGTTGGGCCAAAGGCGGGCATACATGGCGGCGAGATCGTTTATAGCGGGCCTGTAGAAGATATTGGTGAAGTTGAGCAGTCGCACACGGGGCAATACCTCTCTGCCAATACTATGTCTAACGCTCAATCCAAATCTAGTACAAGGCAGCCTACCGCATGGCTAAAGCTTGCGAATATTGAGCGTAACAATATTACAAGGTTAGACGTTGCGTTTCCGCTTGGAGTAATGACAAGTGTCACAGGAGTATCAGGATCAGGTAAATCAAGTCTGGTTAGCCAAGCGTTGGTAGAGCTTATTAACGAAGCATTGGGGCAAAAAACAGTGACAGAAGCGCCTGTCGGTGAAGCGGATTTGCTTGAACAAGAGCTTGAGTCAGTAACTGGCGGTGAAATCGTCGCTGGTATGAAGTATATCCGCCGACTTATTAATATTAATCAAAAAGCCATTGGACGTACACCGCGATCTAACTTGGCCACCTATACTGGCTTATTTGATGATGTGCGTAAGCTATTTGCAGCGACCAATCAGGCAAAAGCACACGGCTATGATGCTGGTAGGTTTTCATTTAACACCAAAACAGGTCGATGCCCAAATTGCGAAGGCTTAGGGTTTGTCAGTGTTGAGCTACTATTTCTGCCAAGTGTTTATGCGCCTTGTCAGGTATGTCGCGGTCAACGCTATGACGAGGAAACGCTAGCAGTCACTTATCGAGATAAAAACATCGCTGAAGTATTAAACCTAACAGTTGAAGCGGCTCATGAGTTTTTTGTCGATGAAGCACCTGTTTTGCGTGCATTAGAGGCGTTGCTACAAGTTGGACTTGGCTACTTACGTCTGGGTCAGCCTGCCACTGAATTATCAGGCGGCGAAGCACAGCGTATCAAGCTTGCCACTGAGCTACAACGCACGCAGCGAGGCGACACACTATACATATTGGATGAGCCAACCACAGGTCTACATCCCGCTGATGTGTCTATGCTAATGGCACAGTTAAATGGTCTCGTCGATGCAGGTAACACTGTCATCATGGTTGAACACGACATGCAAGTGGCGAGCAATAGTGATTGGATTATTGATATCGGGCCAGAGGCAGGGGATGCGGGCGGTATGATTGTCGCTCAAGGTACACCATATGACGTTGCTCAATCAAAAGACAGTCGTACTGCACAGTTTCTACTGGTGTAATGAAAATGACATGTTGGGTTAAATAGCTCTGCGTTAGTATGCTTTACTTAAATGAGTATTAGAAATAGAGTTCTTTCTAATACTCATTTTTTATAACTAGAAATAAATATCTATGCAGGTGTCGCTTGCTGCTCTTGCAACCGCTCAATTCTAGCCAGATAGCTATGTCCCAGTTCTGGCTCTGCTGAGGCAATCCAAGCGGCATATCCTGATAACGTATCCAAAGTTTCATCCGCGCGCAATTTGCCACCTGACTCTAGATTATGAAGCGCTGCACGTAACATGCGTTTGATTTGTCGTGAGACTCTTGGGACACCATCGCCATTTACCACCATGCCAGTAACGTTGTGCTGATTACCTTTACGAATCACACGCGTTTTATCATTGTTTAATGCAAAACCTTCTTCGCGTAATATCTTATGCACTGAGCCAAGCAATTGCCCAATCAGCTTATTGTGCTGCGTATCGGCTTGTTTCTTTGTGGTGCTAGTTTTAGCTTTTGATTTAGTTTTGGTGTCTTCAACAGCGGGCATGCTAAAGGTCAAATCGTCGGCATAGCGACTATAACGCAGGCCTATTTTGTCAGCCAGCCCTGTTAAACGACGATCCAAATTTAAGCAGACGATGTTCGTTAACGCAGGACTAGTAGGCGCGCCTTGTGGCAAGGCTCTGTCTCCTAGCGCTACGTAATAAGTTTTGCCATCTTGCTGTACCACTTGACGGGGTGATTCGGTACAGAGTAATGACAATAAGGTAGAAATTTGCTCTGGATAGCCGGCATGACGAAACACACCTTTGACACGGCGCCAGCTGACACTAGGGAAAAAATCTTTAACATCCAACTTGATAAGTAACTCGCTGTTGCTATGTACTGCTGCGTTGGTTACGATAGATTTGCCACGTACAAAGCCATGAGCGGCACCATGCGTCGTTAAGTTATTCAAAATATTGTGCAAAATCCAGCGTTGTACAAACTTTAAACGCGGTATCGGCGACCATATCTGACGCGCTGTCCCATTGCGTTTGGCAATCGTAAAATGCGAATAAGACAGATTGGTGGCGACCTCTCTTTGATAGCAAAGTCCCTTTAGTTGCGGAATAGTAAGGTTCACAGCCTCTGCGAGTTCATTGTGTTTATTTAACAGTGGTAATTTGTTTTCGATAAGACGATTGGCGGCGTCTTTGACATCCCACTTATCAGTACTGGTATCATCTGACCAATACACATGACGACCAAGATAAACCATGTGATGCGCTTTATATGCTTGCCAAGCAGCCTTTTTGAGACTTTTTTCTTCAGCGGCTTCCTTTTTTAAGGCCTTTTTATAGCGCTCACGTTCTTTTGGACTCATGTTATCGACAGGTTTGCGATCAACCATAAAGCCTTGACTGACCAGTTGCTGTTGCACATATTGGTAGCGTCCACCTGCCTGCTCAATGTCTTGCCATAGCTGTTGCCACTGACGCTCAAAAGGAGTGGGTGTTGGCTCAGGACTGATGTAATCATTATTGTTTGCTGTTTGAATGGTCATACATTACATCCCTTGGTTTTCGATAAAGCCTTTGGCTTCAAATCTGGCAATATGTTGTAAAAAAGCGGATTTGGCTTGAGCAGGTTGATTAAACACCAGTTGTTGGCGCGTATCTTCGCCCCCTATTGTTTGTTCGATGGTGATTTTCTTATGAGCAATAGTGATGTAGACATAAGCAATAGAATTCTCTTGCGCTGCTGAATCCTGCGCCTTACCGTTTTCATTGGTATGTGTATGAGCAGCTGGTTGAGCTAGAGCAGTCAAATCAAGCGTCGCTGCAGAAGGTAATGCCATAAGCGAGCTGTTGGCTGCTTTTATTTTTGCACTTTCTTGTACGTTTGCTTGAGTATTCTTAGTCTTATTAAGACGCTTGCTTGGCACACGTTTACTCAAGACTCGAGTATCATGCCAGCTATCATTGCTTGTGTTATTAGGGTCGTACTGGTTGTATCTAAGGCGCAGCGCGATAAGATGTGCACACACGCCATGAGTAAGACGATGTTGCAAGTACTGCGGGCAGCTACACTCTGCCTTAGTCACCAGTCCTTCGTCGCCTAATTGCAGCTGGCTGTGATAAGTGCGTCTGTCTTCTTCAACATGGATATCTGCACGGATAGTGATACCTTTGACAGCGACAGTCTCAACTGTGAATTTCTGCACAGCATCTGTACGGCCAATCAAATCAAAAGCCTGCTTTTCTGCTTCGTTGTGATAAGCGAACTGTGCCATTTCAAGCGGCACTTGAGTCAAAGGTCGGTAATGATACAGCTGTGTCGCCATCTCAAAGCGAATCAACCCTTGTTGCGTACCTGATAGTAACCATTGCTGCACTTGTGAGTGAGAAACAGGCACAGATTTCAATAAAGCATCTGCTGACAGCGACTTTACCAAATCGTCTAAAGTACTAGGGGTGCTTGTCAGTGTTTTAATTAATACAGACAAGCCATTATTGTCATCGTTACTATCGTTATGGCTGTCTGAAAGGTTTTCTTCACTAGCAGCTAATGTATTATGTAGTGGGCGCTTGGGCAGCAATAAATCAAAGTTTAATGACTGAGACCAATTGGCTTGACTAAAGCCGGTCATAGCAAAGGTGAAATGAAAGCCTTTGCCTTTT
The DNA here is from genome assembly GCF_052376135.1 of Psychrobacter sp. AOP7-C1-14. NCBI lineage: Bacteria > Pseudomonadati > Pseudomonadota > Gammaproteobacteria > Moraxellales > Moraxellaceae > Psychrobacter > Psychrobacter sp. AOP7-C1-14. The sequence goes on from NZ_JBQSVH010000011.1 coordinate 52,632, forward strand.
AGCGTCCAGTAGCTTGGCATGCCTTGTCCGAGTAATGATACGGACACGCTATCAGTATGTGGTAATAGACGTTTTAGCAAGCTCAGACGCCTGCGACCCCACAAGCGAATTAGTTTTGCTTGTTGCCCTTGGTAGGGTTTTTGCTGTTGACTCACTTGGCTGGTAACAGTGATGTCAAAAGGCTCTAGTATAATCACTGGCAGCTGCTGAGGCCTGAGCTCAATGAGTAGGCCACGGCGCTTGCCTTTGATATCAGCATGCATGCGTAGCTCAAACAATACGTTATACAATGCGATTGGATCAAGATGAATAGTATCTTGTGGTAATTGGCCTGCAGACTGTACTTGTAACAGCGCTCTGATCCAACTTTTGGGTACATTGATACGTTTTTCTATGATCTGCTCTTTTACGCTAGGGTTGGCTACATCGCTATCAGTATCTGCTGCGTCCGTTTCTGGTATGGTTTCAAGTAGCTGTAAGCCGACCGCTTCATGACCAATGTCTAATATCGTTTGTTGATGGTCGCGAATTTTTTCAATACCGTTAAATAGAGCCGCGCTGTAATCAATGCTTGTGGTACCAATGGTCGGTTTGGTACTTTGCTCAAAAATCTCATTGGTCAATGTCAATTGAGCATAGCAGCCTTCATCACGGCTAAATACCTCAAAGCTAACGCCTTGCTCGTGCACCTGAATAATCGGATCTAAAATACAAAAGGCGAGTGGGTCGTTATCGAATAGCCACGTGAAATAATCACGTTGTGCGGTAAATAGGTTTTTATTGCTACTAGCACGGCGCATCTGCATAAATACCGTATATGCTGAGCGGTCTTTTGGCACATAACGGTAGTCACTACTCACCACATCAAACAATGCTAGCAAACTGTCACGAAAAACAAGAGGAGACTTGACCTTACCGTGGAAGTTAACGTCAGATCGATTCAGCTGAGCAAATAGTGCTACATGCTGAGTGTGCTCGCTCGTTTTCACATCGGTTTGACTGATTTGACTGGGTGCAGCGTAGTCTAACTGCATCATCAAGCCATCAGTGTTTGCTACTGCTTCTGACTTTGTTTCTGGCGCTTGGTCCAATTGGTTATCTATAGTCATTGACTGTCTCCTTCACCCTGATTGCTTTTTTGACTGCTGTCCTGACTATTTTGTGTTACTTGGGTCGAGCTAGGTTGCGACTCTGTATTGCTAGATGACAATTTTCCAGATGATAATGGACGCTTTTGCTGTGCTCGTACCATGGCACGCTGCCAGCGACGCATTACTTTATAAGCAAGCTTTTGAATATCTGCATTCTCATGCGTCATGAGTGTCGTCAGCCACTGCTCGATATTTGGATCATGTAGTTGTCCAAGCGCCTCGATGGCACGGATACGAACGGTCATATCCATGTTGTCATTACTCGCACAATGATAAAGTGCATCGGCATCTTTTGCTCTGACCCACTGTAGTAGCTGCTGATTGATTGGCATCTCGGTAGACGAGCTCTTGTTTTTCAGCGCATTTTTTACCACAGTTATTATGGATTTTGGGGCAGATATACCGCTTTGTTCAATACGAGAAAGCAACGTTTCTAGCAAGGTTTGATTGTCATAAGTGAGCTGAGATTGAGTTGCTGTCGATACAGCGCTCAACGTCGCTACGATACCTGACAGCATCTTATCTTCAGCGACAGGTCTGGCCAGTAATGCTAGCAGTGCTTGCTGCCACCAATTACTGACGGTAGTAGACAGTAATGGAATAGAGGTAGTAGTCAATGGTTGACGCGCTTTATTGAGCCAATCTAGCATTGCTGAGATCTGCTTCACCGCCACTTTATCGACAGATCCTTTGGCAGTTTTGATGGCCACATGACGCATGATTAGCCAAACCAGTTGTTTGATAGTGTCACCCACTTGTTCAACCATCTCGACCCACTGGTTGTTGCTGATAGTAGTCGGGCTGTGGTTGATGGTATCGATCAGTGTATGCCATTGCTCGCTGGCGGTTTCAAAACGCTGCTGCAATGTCGCCACCATTTCTTTGTCTAGATAGCTGGTTGGATACTGAGTCAGATAGCACAGTCCAATATGCTGTGTCAGTGTGTTGTTACTGGTAATCAACGCGGTAAGCTGTGATGTTGGCATATCTTGCTTAGCCATAATGGCATTTTGCAGTGCCATCAGGGTATCGGCTGGCAAGTGCGCACCATGCTGCGTGATGAATACTGCCAGCTCATCGATGCTGCTATTATCAATAATACGCTTTAGGCTTAAACGCTCCGTCTTTTCTACAAAGGTATCATTATGGCTTTGGATAGCTGCCCAATCATAAGGATAAATCTGTGACGCCAGACTGCCCCAAGTTTTTTGTGCCGCAGTATAAGCCACCATGAGCACATCACGATCTAGATTGTTTTGCTTTAAGATATCTAAAATTAAAGCTTTATTGGCATCGCTATCATTCATCTGCAGTAGCCATACCGCATGCCTTTGTGGACGGAAGAATATGGCTTTATCGATATGAATGCGTATATAGCTGCGTATTTGTTCCCAAGCAGGCGTTGTGTTGAGCCAGCGCAGTCCATTTAACCAATGGACAATGGCGGGATTGGTGAAATGGATTGCGGGGTCTGACAAGTGCGATTTTAATAGCTCAAAAATATGCGGACTATGCTCAAACTCACCACCTTGTGCAAGGCGACCTAAGGCTTCACTGGCTACGTCTTGCAGGTAGTGCTCATCGTCTTCGGCCAGTTTGATTAACTTATCATAGGCTTTGTACAAAGTATGAACCTGTAAGTTTTTATCAGCATTGTTCACAGGCGCTTTGGCATTAGGCGAGTTAGCATTTTGATTGTTATTGCTGCCTAGTAGCTCGCCAATGGCTAACACACTGCAGCTGCGGAACTCAGCATCAGGATTATAATCGATCGTGGCCATCAAGATGTTGACCCCATCAGCATGACCGCATTTAGCGAGCCCTTCAGCCGCGGCAAATTGCACATCGGCGTCTTTATTGCGTAGGGCGTTTTGTAATGAAGCAATACTGCCGTGACGTCTTTTGGCTCGATATGCCAGTGCTTCAACCAACTTAAAGGTATGGTTGGCTGGCATTTGCTCGTAAGCAAGTGCCAAAGCGGTATCAATGCGTGAGGATAGGTCGCTGTCGTCCGACTTTACCCATGCAAGTGATGGCAGTAGCTGCGTGGCAAGCTCATAATCATTATGATTCATAAGCGTGACAAACAGCGAAAGTAGCACTTGCGGGTCTCTTGGATGCTGACGTTGTAACCAACGCGTGTCTTCACGCTCCTCTAAATAATCCTCAATTTTTTGATCGTAACCGCTGATTTTTAAGAGAGTAGTAAATAAGTATTTACGCTCTTCTTTATTTTTTTCTGGCGTGTGCTCAAACAGATTTTCTAAACGCTGCAGTAAGGGTGCAACCAATTTTTTGCTACGCAGGTCAGCAATATCCCAATAAATAATCTGTTTGGGTTTTTTGTTGTGAGGGTCATCAAGTAAGGCGAATAATCGAAAGTGCGCCGCATTGGCAACCTGTTCAGCAGTGGTGATATCAAATTCGCTATCAAAGCTGCTCTCTAAACGCCCTTCTAAAGTATTCTTATTGAGGTATTGGTACGATATGAGTGCATCAGACAGTAGCTTCGAGCTACGATATTTTTCTCCACTGGTCCGAGCATCTTCAGCAAAATCAAATAAGTGATCAAATAGCGTGCTGTCTGCAAACAGTACGTCATAAAACTCGACCAGTTGCTCCAGTGCTTGGTACTTGGCACTCCAGTCATCACTTTTGACGGCCTGTAGCAAAAACGTCAGTTTGTCTTGACGTTGCACTGATGGCGATTGACTGTCTGCAAAGGGTGTGACGATGACTTGTTTCCACTCAGCAACGATTTGAGGCAGCAGCGACTGGCAATAGGTCTGTAGCCCAAGCAAGCTGGCTGGCAGATGACCTAATCGACCTTTTAGCAGATGATAGGTCTCTTCTGCTAAGGTTTGATTATTGGTTTTTAATAAATCAATGAGTTGCTGATTGGCACTGCTGCTGACGTTACTTGTGTCTGATTTTTCACTCTGCTGCTGTACAGCATCGTCCTTTGTGATATCTAATAATAAACCCAAGCCGCGTTTTACCATATCACGGTAGGGCGTACTCATGGCATAGTCGGCCAGCTTTTTGGCAGGCATGTTTAGCTTATACAAGCACTCCCATGCCAACTCACGAGTATCAAAACTACTGTGGTTCAGTAGTGGTAACAACACGCGACTGGTACTGTCTTGCCAGCCTTCATCGCTATTAGTATCCAACTCCAGTGATTGAGTAGCCAGCCACATCAATCCTCGTATGGCTTGGTCCGTGGTACTGCTATCAGCATAATAATCATCGCCTGCACGTATGACACCAATCCAAGCACCAAAGGCAAGAGATTGATATGGATAATGCACTTCAAAACAGTCTTGTGGGTCAGTAGAAGATTCACTTGTATCCTGAATGGAGGCTGATACGGGGTGAGCACCTAATAATGCCTGTAGACCACGCTGCCACTTCTGCAACGTCTCAAAAACATCGTCTTCGTCATCATAATACTCATAAGCGAATAATTCAGAGAAGTGACAGATGACCCTGATGGTTTGCGCACGTACTAGTGGTTGCTGGTGTTGACTGAGTCTGGCCAGTTGTTGTAGTTTTTCGGTACTGACGGTTGCCAGGATACTTGCTCGGATAGAGGCCGTATTATGGGTTTTTCCTTTAGCGTCACCTTTGTTTGCCGTGTTTGGCATAGCATCTGCCATCATGGTGATGACTTCAGAGTGAGACGATAAAATACCACCTAATTGATGTGATAAGTAATCACTCAAATACTGCCATGCTGACGATAGTGCTTGCTGGTTACTACGTTGTTGCACGTCATTTGGGTAACGAGCAAGCATATTGGCATAGACTACTGCCGTGTCATTATCCGCAAAACTTAGTGCTTCTATCAGTCGATTAGGCTTAGCAGCAGTCGCTGCCGATTCTTGCAGGCTATCTTGCAAGTCAGTGAATATCAATAGCAGTCTGACTGCTACTGCATAAGACTTTGACTCAAATAAAGGCTGTAATTGCCGTGCATGTGTAATACCTAAACCGTACTGTGCTTGTAGCCAATGAGTCGGCGTCATCGGTGAAACTAGATTGCTGATATTGTCTGTGCCGTTTCTCTTATGAGTGAGAAAGTGCTGCCCGCGAGCATCACCTAAAATAGCCAAACCCAAACTGGCTGATTGACTGATAATGTCGCGCTCATCTTTTTGCCATTTGAGCAGCAGATCAATATCTTTTACAGTCACCATGAGCGTGAGTATTGGAGCAAATGATTTAAAATCGGCGTCAGGGTGGTTTAAATAGTTATCGTACCAGTTAAGCGCGTCGTATGTTGAGGGATAAGCTAGCTTTGATAAGCCAAATAATGCTTGACCTACGTGACTGTGCCACTGAGTATATGCTTCACTTTTTTTACCTTGAGAAGGCATTGGCAACTCTAGGTAGTGCTTAAAGACTCGGTACGCTTGCTCATCACTCCGCTTTGCTTGTTCTTCGTCAGCATAGAGGCGCGATTGACTGGCGAGTAATTGCGCGACTGTCAGTTGAATATCAGGATAAGGGCTATTTAGGGCTGCGGTAATCACCTCCTCATGATGGTTGTCTTTTTCATCGACACTACTATCATCTAAGTTGTTGTCCTCTAGACTACTGTCATTAGCTAAAATATTAGGCTGTAAATCTGTTAGAGCCAAAGCAACCGTCAATGCTTGCTTGCGCAGCTCAACACTGTCATCAGCCAACATAGCAACGAGCGCTGGCATCAGTTGTGTCAGCTGAGTCGTATTTGCCCTAGCTTGTACTGTGGTGAGGGCTTTATGCTTAGTATCCGCATAAGGACTGGCAAGCGCGTTTAGCATTACATCAGCAAACCCTAGATGCTTGCTCTGTTTCAATGCAATCTCAAACGCTTGCTGACGAATGGTGGCAAACGTATCTGCAAAAAACAAACTCAAGACAGCTTGATTGGTCTTTTGACTATTGGTTTCTTCAGTATTATTGGCTTTATTCGTTTTATGTTTCGATGTCATCGCTAGCAACAGTTGTTGCCATTCCTCTATCGCCACTTGATGTACATCTTCAAACAGGCTTTGCTGCAATAGTTTGATAATATCAACAATAGCGCTGTCAGAAGTGTTTTTAGATGACTGCTTAAATTGGCGGTTTAATAGAACTTTAACCACTTCTAATCGAATACTAGTAAAAGGGTTATTTAAGGCTTGTAGCAGTATGTCTGTCATCTCTGACGACATCTGAGTGCTTTTATCACTGCTCTTTGAGCTGTCTGGTGTGAGGTGCTTTAAAAACAGTGCCAATGATTGCTCATGAATATCTTGATGTTTAGACGCAAAACCTGTGGCCGCCCAAGACAATACACTATCTGCCAACTTACCATAAGCTTGCATGGCAACTTGGCGCACGCCAGCGTCCTTATCATCCAGTAATGTCGGTAGGACTGCTTTGGCGTCGTCTATATCTAAATGTCCGAGTGCATTTGCGACACCAGCACGAATGATGGTGCTATCCTCATGGCTCATCAGACTAATTAGCGTACCAAAGGCTCGTTTTTCTTGTAGGCAAGCCAGCGCATAGGCTGCCCGAAAGCTAATATCTTCGTGACTATTGCTTAAGCTCTGTAATAAAGGCTCTAACGTCTCATTGCTAAGCTTTACCGCCTCAGCAGCAGGTTTTTTAGATTTTGCAGGCTTAGCTTTCTTGCTCTTAGATTCCTGTGTATTCTCTGCTTGCGAGATAAAATCTTGTGTAGACAAGGTTAAACGGATTGCCTCATCGGATTCTGATGGTTTGTCATTCTTCTCATTTGCCGCTGTACTATCAGCATTGTCTAGCAGCGTACCTCGTAACAAGCGGAAGTCATCAAAATCCGTCAGGGTGCGTAATGTTTGTGTGTCACCTTGCTGTTTTAGTGCCTCTATCAATTTAGGTTGAGACAATAATGAGACGTAAAATGCCGTTTGCCTAATTTCTGTATCACGATGATTTTGTAGTAGCATCAGCTGACGCGATACTTCAAGATGGTTGAGCATATTACGTTGATACAAGCGAATAAGTCCTGCTTGAACAATGTCTGACTGATTGCACTCTAATGCCATTAAATCTGCTTGAGGACTGGCATCTGGCAACAATGTCTCAAGAGACGCCAATGCTTGTTTGCGGATGTTGGCAAAACTGTGTGACAGCGCACCTCGCAAAATAGGTAAGATTCGGCGCTGGCTTGTGGCATCTTGCATGGCCACTTTTAGATACCCTTGCAACGCAGAAGCTATCACCTCTTCGTAGTAACGGTTTTTAAACGCCTCTTCTAAGTATCTAAGCGGGCGGGCGGTAGAGTCGGCTCGGTCTGCTAATGCATGAAATGCCGCAAGACGTAATTTTGCACTGTGCGCTGAGCTTAGTTGCTGCTCTAAAACGTGTGCCGTCTTATCAAGACTCGTCGTAGCGACCCACTGTACCAATTGCAATGCTTGGTTGGCTGTGAGTGTGTCGCTATCATCAAGTAGTTTTTTGACCAGATCTAACGTTTGATTGTCTGCTTGTACCTGTAGCAGCGCCAAGCCTTCTTTAAACGCAACATCACTATTGTTTGAGGTATCAGAGAGTAGCTGTTTAACTCTGTGGTAGCCGTCTTTTATGATATAAGTGACTGGCAGTAGCTTACTATTTGATGCATTGCTCTGAGTGATGTCTATTGGTATAAAACGTAAGCTTTGGTCAAGACCTACTACTATGATGGCAGGCTTGTCAGCATAGCTTGCGACGGTAATCTGCTGCGGCTTAACCAAATCTTCTTTACAACTGTTTGGCTGACCTTTATCAAATGCCCATGATTTGACGATTTTGTCATCTGCGGTAGTAAACAGTCGAGTGTCTGACACACAAAGCGACTTGATCATTTCGCTGTGCTGGCTAGACTTGGCTCTATCAACAGGATGTAGATCGCCTTGAACATGAGTACGGTACAAGTATTTGTCCGCACCTGCTGAGAAGAAATACTGACCGACTGGCTCAAAACAAAGCGCCGTTACTTTACCTTGATGGAGCTGTTTGCGGCTGCTTAAGCTAAGTTTTGTTTCATCTGAAGCCCATTGATAGCTACTAACATCTCCCGATTGATCTGCCACAACTAGCCATGATCCGTCGTTTGACGTTGCTAGTGTTGTCAATACAAAGTCTTTATTTGATGTTGCTATAGCAGATGCATAAGGCTCAATGATGGCAGTACTACTGGTCTTACTGTTTTGATAAGGCCATACCACGATGTGTTTCGGATATAAAATAGCCAAGGCATCTTGTAGTGGTGCCATTGCGACGGCACGGCCTATCTCACTATCACTATTCTTAAGTGTATCAAGTATGGATTTGGCACTGGTCTTTTTAACTTTTTTGGCTTGCCAGTCCGTTTGGTAAAGATGACCATCATCACCTATCATAACAATAGTGCTGTCATCTGTTTGGCTAATGGCTTGCATCGCACAAGGTAATGCAGTTGTCGATAAGCTAAATTGCTCACCTTGTTGATCGAGGATATACAAAACAGGCGCCGATGTTTGGGTTTGCTGCTGGCGAGTAATAAAAAGACTGCGCCCATCCTGTTTGGTTGTTTTTTGAGTTGCCGCTTGAGTGCTATTGGCTTTACTGACTAAGCCAATAATTTGACCCCAATAGGGGAGTGTTATTGTTTTCATGGTGTTATCTCAGTTGAGGTGACGTCATATTTTTTTGAGTATCTTTTTTGGATATAAAAGCTTACTAGTATTTACTACCTGTATCTGTTATCTGTCCGCTAAAGCCGTTAAGCAGAAGCAGCCGTCTGTAGGTTGTTGGATAGCTCAGGATAGCGATGCAACAATCGTGTGACTGCAACCAGACACGCATGACGCTCCATCTTGCCTGCTGAGTGCGTAAAGGTGAATAGTGTCGGCATAATGAGCGCCGCAAAGGTACTATCAGCCAATGCCACATCACGAAAAGTCTCAATCAATGCCAGTTTGGCACGACTCGCAGATATAGGTTTTAGCGTGATATTGCTACCCGTATCAGCTGTCTCCGTACTTTTATCTGAATAGCGTTGTTGTTTATTGCTAGCACTAGTATTGGGTTCTTGCGAACCGCCCAAACGACCAGGCGGTAGCTCAAATAGCCCGCGGCGTAGCAGCATTAATAACTGATCGACTTCTGCAGGCAAGTTCTCTGCTGTTTTTACTGGCTGATCTTCTATGACTGGTTGAGTGTTGCTGTCTTTATCTTGTACAACTTCTTTATCGCTACTGGTTGGTTGCCAGTTTGGAGACACGTGACGCGACTTGTAGTGTTTCCATAGCATGGTCACAGCAGCATAACGTACTTCACGGTCTGTGCTTTGAGTCAGTTGGTATAAAGACTGCACTTCTTGGAAGTGAGCGTGACGCTGTAGCAGCGTGATACCGATTTGGCGAGCAACTCGTGCTTTGCTTTCAATCAAAGCATTTAACATATCGGCATTCAGTTGTGTTGACTGGACGTGGTAACGGCGATTGGTAACGGAAGGTTCATCTAAAAGCGCACGTTTTAACAGCTCAGTGACCTCAGTATAAGGCGACTCAGCTATCATGAGCCATAGAGCTGGCGTTGGTTGCCACGTCGCCATCTCATACTCGCTCAGCAGTAAGCCAAAATCTCGCAGCTGGCTGTTACGCTGTTGTAATAAAGGAATGACGCGCTCAGCATCGAAGAACGAAGAAGGGATAATCGCATCAGGATCAACAGGTCTGTCTGTCAACGCCATACAAATATATTCATGATGATGACTTAGGTAGCTGATCGCAAGCTCACTGATAGGCGCAGTAGCATCATCTGTTGCCATGTGCCACAAGGCATTTGCACCTGCAAAAATATCATCTTCGGACACTTCTCGTGATTGACCACTTAGCATTTGTAAAAACGCTGTTTCAGAGATGATTTTTAGTGCCGCACCATCAGCGATCAAACCTTCAGCTTTTAGCTGTTTACTGCCTTTACGGCCATTACCATATAGCGGTGATCCATCATCCCCAATGACCAAATAATCTAGCTTGCCATTGACGGCGCTACTAATAGCACCATTAGCTGCTTTCACGACTTTTTCGGCCTCGCCACGTGTCATGCTTTGCATCTTGCCCGTGAACAAATACCGTTGACCGGACAAATCTACTTCAGTAGCAACATCTGCATTACTACTCGAGCCTGTAGTGCTATCACTAGAAGCGCTGTCAGTAGGGCTGCCTTCTTCATTACTGTCATTATCGAGATATGCAACAAAATCGGCAGGCAAGAAACCTTTGTTGATACGCTCAATTGCAAATTCACGATAGAGTGCTTGCTCACTATGTGCTAGCTTCATAAGCCAGTCAAAACCTAGATCTATCGGCGCAAAACGGCGTACATCAGACAGCCAATCTCGCACATTTTCTGCTAAGTATTCATCAAAGTCTAATTGCTTTTGCCAATTTTTGATAGGTTCAGAAGTAGGAGATAAACCTTGATTATCAGTACTACTTATAAGATTGATAATACTAGTGGACTTTAATAGTTCAATATATTCAGATACTTGCCAATCAGGCTCATAAGCAAGCGCATGCCAATAGCTCATATCAAGCGCTGCGGCTGATAGCACGTCTTCATCAATCCAATCGATAACAGTAGATTGTGACAATGGATGTAATAACAGCACTTGCCATACGGAAGCATTTATTTGACTCAAATCCAAACGCCTAAGCTGCTCTAACGCAAAGTGCATGCAGTAACTGTCATCATGAGCAGAGAAATCGTATGCTGCTGATATATCTAGTTGCTGGGCGACGCGAATAAAGTATTCAGCTCCTAATTCTTTGGCACTATAAAGCTCAGGCAGTTTTTTTATGGCAAACTTAACACTGTACCGTCTGCTACTAGTCAACCGTTCAAAAAACCACTCAGGAGTTAAGTCGCGTCTCGTAAAGTGTTTGCTGAGTTGTTTGCTAGCGGTTTGATGGTGATGCTCTGTGTCTAATAGCTGCCCCCAACCATTGACACCAATATCTGCAATAGGGTTACGACTTAATATATTATTGATTGCAAAGGTTCTAACAGGCTCATAATCTGACATCGCCAGTAGCATCAGCTCAGTGAGTGATAAGTCTTGAGCATAGCTTTTGGCATAGCCAATCGCATATTGGTAGGCAGCAGGATAGTCTGAATGAAGTAGTTGTAGTACGACTTGATGTAAGCCCAATGTCTGAAACTTAGACTTTTCAAAATTAGGTGAGTTTTCTAGTAGCCAAACAATCATCTCATCACGCGCTTTACTATGCGCCTTACCAGCCGATAGATATTGCAGTGTGTCGCTACTTACATCACGTAATTGGGTTTTAAAATCATGCTTTAGGCTATCGGTTGCAAACTGTCTGACGGCCTCATTTTTTGCGATAGCCAATAGTTGAATAAGTGGTTCAGGATCTCGTTGCCACGCCTCAGAAAACGCACGACCTTTTGCATCAAATAGCTTGCGAGGGGAGCGATTGCTAAATCGATTGACGCCATAATCAAGGCTATTGTGGAAACAAATATGATTGAGCACCCAGCTGCTCGTTTGCTCAGGACTGCCTGCTGTCATGGTTCCGTCATAGCTGGCGAGTACACAGACAGCAGCATCAATATAGCCAATCGGCATTTGCTGCCCCAGTTGGCGCAAATAACGCCATGCTCTGAGGCTCATATAGGTCTTGGTGGCGAAGCTAACATTGGCGCTAGGCGTCTGATCAAAACGTTGTAAATCAATCTTGGCAGCTATTTGTCCAAAAATCTCATAATCTTGAGAAAATTCAGCCTGCTTATAAATACGTTTTAAACCTTTCCACACACCGTAGTTGACTGGTAACTCACTGATAGCTTGTTTTAATATGGCTCTAGAGTACGCGCTACCATCTTCCCATAGCGCAGTCAGTATCAAATGGATTTTGTAACGGTCAGGTAAGGGGTAGATGCCTTCGTCTGCTTCGAGTTTGGCAATCATTGCCACACGCTCTGCAAACTGTACTTCGGGGTTTTTCTCCCGAAACTGATGACTTAGAATCTTGTCCAAAAAGCGATCAAACGTCAATTCACGTTCGGGGATGGGTGTCTCGGGAATCGCATCAGCTTGAGTTGCCAATGTACATAATTTATCGACCAAACTTGGATCTTGGGCTTGCCAAGCTTGCTGAATTTGTGAAAATGACAGACTCATAGAAACTTGCCTTAATTTTTATTTTGTCGGTGCTCGTAATTTTGTAGCACTATAAAAGCGCGTTTCGAAAAAAATATCAAGGACTTTTGTAAGTAAACATATGGGTTACGACATATAACGTCGCGCTTAGATTTTTTTGCAATTATACATTGACAATAATAACTATTATGAGGCAAACTTAACGGGTTGTGAGATTTAGCGTTTCACCGTTTACGGTGAGGGGCGACGTTGCGTCGTCCACGAGTCAAGCCATTACATTTTACCCAAGGAAGACTGTTTCAGTCCTGCTAATACCTAGAAAAAGGCCCTAGTGTCATTAGCTCGCTGGCGCAATCACGCAATCGTGATTGAGCTAATGCACTAGGGCCTTTTTCTAGGTGCAGTCCAGTGAGTCTTCCATGTACCAGGTCATGAGGTAGATTACACAACAATTGAGTGTGACATTATTATAATGACATTCAAGGCCTTTAAATCAAAACCGGGGTTAGACTGTTTATGCAGTCTAACCCCGGTTTTTTATTGATGAATTAATAAAATGCATTCCTAAATAATATCTGAAAACAAAAAAATCTATATCCAATACCCATCAGGACATTTAGGTAATTCGACCAAAATACGACGTAGCTCCTCTGACCATTGACGACGAATGCTATTGAAGTATGCATCACTCTCATCAATACGTCGGCCAGTAGGCAGGGTTAGGCTATCATTGGTATAGAGTACAAAGTCTATTGGCATACCTACTGACAAGTTAGATTGGATGGTTGAATCAAATGACAGCATCAACGCACGTGCGGCATGCTTCACATCCGTATTGTAGCTGACAGAACGATCTAGAATGGGTTTGCCATACTTGCTTTCACCCAATTGAAAAAACGGTGTATCTTCAGTGGCTTTGATACAGTTGCCTTCAGGATAAATCATGTATAACTCAGGTGGATGCCCTTTAATCTGACCACCTAGCATAAAAGAGCTAGTAAACGCGCCATCAACATCAGTATTCGCGACTGCTTTAGCATGATTCATAATGTCACGCATACATTCGCCAACCATTTGGGCGGCATCAAATAAAGTCGATACCGTGTTGAGGTTACTCTCAAGACGCTGATCAATATTATTTTGCAGTTTGTTAAATACCGCTTGCGATGTGGCTAGACTACCAGCGGTCTGCAATACCATAAAGCGTTCACCCTCAACGCCATATTGATAAAGCTTTCTAAAGGTTGAAATATGGTCAACGCCAGCATTGGTTCGAGTGTCACTAGCGAAAACCATTCCTTCTTTAAGACAAATAGCAGCGCAATAAGTCATAACAGATCCTTGTTGAAGACAAGCATAAGAAATAGCTTATGATAGCCTTGAAACTAACACTTGACTGTAAAGATTTTCGTAACCGCCACCCATACGTATACCGCGTACAGGGGCAGTATCTAAATAGTCTCGACCAATAGCAACGTAGACGTGAGAGCTTGGTTGAAACAGCTGATTTGAGATGTCAAAGGTGTACCAGTAACCGTCTAACCAAACCTCTGCCCAGGCGTGGCTTGCCATATGGTTTTCGGTTTCGTCATATAGATAGCCTGACACATAGCGTGCTGGAATATGCTGGTCACGTAAACAGCCTAAAAATACATGGGTGTGGTCTTGGCACACGCCCGCGCTTGTCGCAAAAGACTCAGTGGCGGTTGTACCTACATGAGTCACATCTTTCACAAAAGGCATTTTCATGATAAGGGCATTGGCCATCGCTTTTAAGCTATCATGGGTGATTTTTTTTAGATAAGGCGCCGCAAACTCGCGCATCTCTTGTGAACATTTTGTCAATGGTGTTTGTACGGTAAACAGCAGATAGGGGACATAATCCATATCCTCTAGACGTTGAGTTTCTGTATCAATCTCCACGATACCTGATGCTTGCATTTGCAAATTATTATGCGCCTCATTACGGCTTAACGGCTTAGCGTGAGCCAGTCATTACCAAAGCCATCTTTTTGATTGGTCGCCACTTTAGGGAGCATTACCTCCCATTGATGAATGATTTGATGCGGCATCTGCATGGGAGTCATGCGTATATACTGAACACTGCGCTGTGCAAGCTCGCCGTAATAATAGTTGGTTTGATGGCTGATTCGAAGTTTCATGATAGCTTCCTATTTTTCTGTTTATTTCATATGTATAGTCAATCCTATATAAATCGGATATAGCGTCAGTCCTACTTAGTCTACTATTGGCAGTACTGTTACCTGCCTTCCTAGCATCCGGATTATCTTGAATCGACTGTATCATTATTACCTATAATCATCTTTCGACTAGACACCTTGACGCAAAATGATATTAAACTCTTTACTAATCAGCTCAAAATCACTAAATTTCTTCGATCTAATCATCTGGTTAGCCAGACGTGTCAGCTCACGCCATCGCGTATTCTCTGGTAATTCATTGATCCAGTACTTAAATTCAAGACTGACTTCTATTGAGTCCTCTTCCAATAGCACAGCCCGCTCAAGCTGCTCAAAATGACGGCCTAATTGCCAAAAGCAAGTCACTGTCGGATGCTCTTGTTTCATAGCGGCGTTACACGCATGTAGCTGCAAGGTCGCTGCCCGATAGGTGCCAGCGCTTGAAAGCCGCTTAATCAAGTTATATAACTCAGCGGTATCTTTGCCAATGACGCCTTTGGCCTCTTGCACATTGTCATCTATAGATTGAACGATGTTAGGTATGATATTTCGCTCCAAATCAGACAGCATCTGTGCTTTCATAGTTTTAAAGGATTCATCCACATCCGCGTCAAACCCTAAATGACTGATTAAGTGCTTAAGCTGTGATTTTTTGAGATCGTCTTTGACCAGTTTTTTCATGACATCATCATAGTAATATAGACGTTCGCTATATCGGCCTAGCCATATTAAATAACTGGCAGTGGAAAGTAGTAAGATCATTGGTGCGTCATCTAGCATCTCATAGCCTGCTTCTAGAGGCTGTACACGATCATAATAGTTGGCGTGATCTGAGGTGTTAGTATCTGATGATAAAGGCAAGCATTTGCCAGCCTGACCGTTGCAGTTTGGTTTTTTAGTCGAAGACTGCATGTGACTGTCATCAACGACCCACGTATCCTTAATACCACCACCTTGAGACGAATTGACGACTAAGGATCCTTCAACCATGGCCACACGAGTCAAGCCACCTGGCACAATATCTACTGAACCATCACCGTGACTGAGAACAAAAGGACGCAAATCAATGTGGCGCGGTGCGATGCCATCGCTGACAGCGGTAGGGTTGGTAGATAACGAGATAGTCGGTTGGGCAATGAAACCAGCTGGATTTTCAAGTAGGCGCAGACGATACTCCTCAATCTCCTTTTTGGTGGATGTCGGACCGATAAGCATACCGTAGCCACCTGAGCCTTGGGTTTCTTTTACGACCAGCTTATCTAAATTATCAAGTACATATTTGAGCTCACCAGGCTTACGGCATTGATAGGTTTCTATATTGGGTAGAATAGGCTCTTCATCTAGATAGAATTTAATCATATCTGGTACAAAGGGATATAAACTCTTGTCATCAGCTACGCCTGTACCTGGCGCATTCACGATAACGACGTAACCAGCACGGTAAGCGCTCATCAGACCTGAGACACCCAATATCGATTCAGACTGAAAGGCTAGCGGATCGATATAGGGGTCATCAATGCGTCGGTAGATCACATCGACTTGTACTTTGCCACGAATACCTTGCATGTAGACTTTACTGTCCTCAACTACCAAATCATAACCATGTACTAGAGGTACATTCATCTCGTGTGCTAAAAATGCATGTTCATAGTAGGCGCTATTAAAGCGACCAGGCGTTAAGATAACGATTTGTGGATCATATTTGGACGTCGAGCTAGCAAGACAGGCTTTGAGACGATTGGGGTAATCACTGATTTCCATAATAGTAGTGTCAGAAAACATATCAGACAAGAGTGTCTCGGATATTTTACGGCTCTCAAGCATGTATGAGACACCTGACGGGGTGCGTAGATTATCCTCTAACACACAGAACTTGCCAGACTCATCACGGATCAAATCAATACCGCTTATGTGTGAGTAGATTGGTTTATCCAATTCGATACCCATCATCCAAGGCTCATAGCAGCCGCTGGCATAAACATAGCTGGCAGGCACGATGTCAGCCTTCATGATTGCTTGGTCATGGTAGATATCGTGCAAGAATGCATTGAGAGCGGTAATGCGCTGCTTGCAACCAGCTTCTATCTGTCGCCACTCACTGGCAGCGATAATGCGAGGAATAATATCAAACGGTATCATTCGCTCGATGTTTTTGGCATCGCTATAGACGGTAAAGGTGACGCCTTTACGATAAAAGATGTTTTCGGCTTGTTCGTTTAGATAGTTGAGGGCATCCATGTTGATATTATCAAGCCAGTTGCCAACGGTTTGTGCCACTGGGCGATACTGACCTTTGCTGATCTGTAGTTCATCAAAACTTTGTGGGTTCTTTTCTAGTTTTTCTAAAGTATCTTTGACCGTCGTTGTGGGTTCTTTTCTAGTTTTTCTAAAGTATCTTTGACCGTCGTTGAAACAGGACTTTCAGTAGTGGCATTGGGCGCTTTGATGGATTGACTCTGGATTTGGGCTGGATGGTCAGCGTTTTCTGTGTTTCGAACGTTATCGGTAGACTGGCTTTGAGATGCTGTTTTATTCATAAATACCTCACGTATCCTTGGTAAAGTTATACTTTATGATGAATACACTGTCTATGCTAAGCCGTGTAACAGTGGTATTGCGCTGAACAGGTAATCTATCCCCTTTATTCACTATACAACGTATACTTATTAATATACAACAAAAGTTAGATAATGAGTTTTAAGCAATACCAACTTATTAATACAAATAGATTTATCTCAATTAATCGGAGTATAGGAGTGGAATACATATGCATCTAGGTGGTAGGTTTTTAGCGCTGGCAAGCATAGGACTTGCCGCTACTGTTGGTATGACAGGCTGTGGTAGTGAGCCGACACAGACTGCCTTACCTGAAGGTAGTACGGTGGTCGCACTCGGTGACTCATTGACCTATGGTTATGGCGCAAATGATGAAACAGCGTATCCTACGGTGCTAGCAGAGCTAAGTAAATGGAACGTCATCAATGCAGGAGTTAATGGTGACACTTCTGCAGACGTGTTGTATAGAGTAAATAAGGTTGTTCAGCAGAACCCTGATCTGGTATTACTCGGTGTAGGTGGTAATGATGTACTACAACGCATTGCGCCTGATACTACTCGTGCCAATATCATCGCGACTATAGACACCTTACAATTCAAAAATATTGACGTTGTTTTAATCGCTGAGCCGCATCTCAGTACCAGCGCCTTGTTTGGCAAAGCCAGTGATAATCCACTATATAAAGACATTGCAGAATCTGAAGGCGTACCGCTGTATTCTGACGGCTGGTCAACGGTACTGTCAGATGATGCACTAAAATCTGATAAAATTTATGCCAATGCTGCAGGCTACAGACAGTTCGCTGAAGGGCTGCATAACTATCTAAAAGACGAAGGATGGGTGTATTAAACCGCAATTTAAACGACAGCTTCTAAGCTTAAGAGTTATGAGTAGGGCGTCTGTCTTCAGTCGATATATAATGCACAAAAAAGCAGAGATCTTATTGAATAAGCTCTCTGCTTTTTATGTTACTAACGCTTAATAAGTAACAGTTTATAGTTCAGTCATTTTATTCATTGTCATCCATAACTACTACCAAACCTTCATCAGCAGTTATTTTGCCTTCGCAGATGTCTTTATAAACCTCTAGCAAGCCATTGATCCCTTCAAGTTCTTGGATTTTCAACCACTCACTAGTTTTTGCGGTGCTATCCATAATGTAGCGCATAGAGCGTTTATTGAACGCTTCAGGACCCCATTCTTTCATACGTTGCTGTACATGACTGGGCGCAAAAAACTGCTGGCTACGTTCTTGGATGATACCTTCGGCATGACGTGGTTCGTCCCAGTGTGTAAGACCAACATTGCTGGTGTAGCGCATGTTTTCACCTAAGTGTCTATGTAGACGACTAAGCACATCAGTGTTGGCCGACATATCTATAATAACCGTCGGCTTGGTCGCATCAATCTGCTCAAGCGTGTCATAGCTAAGCACACTGTCATAGGCATTGATTGACTTAACAAAATCTATATTACGATTTGAGGTGAGACCGACAACGTGTGGTGCGTCTCTATCATCAGATAGGCCGTATGCTAAGCCAGTACTGGTCTTGCTCGATGCACTGATAATCACCGCTTGCTCTGCACCAAACCAGTTATTACTCTTTAATAAATCATGTAAGCAGAATGAGGTCAGGTGCAATACGAACAATAGCATGCGCTGATTATCATTGGCGCGGTCATAGCCTTGTTCATGATTAACGCGCTGATACATATTGTAGCCAGGTGGTAGCTCGGCACGATGGGCGCTACCATCGAGTAAGCTGGTTTGGGTGACTCGCTTGGGTGTTATAATTAATTCATTGGCGGGCGGGAAGTAACCGAATAAGCGCTCACCGATAGGTAGTGCATCGCTATTGGACTCAATAACATCGCCAAAGCCCCATACTGGAATAATGCCCCATTTTTCAGGCTCGTCGCCATTGGGCGGGAAAAACTGCCAATAGCGTAATTGGTCACCCATGACGGCATAAGTAATATTATTCGCAGTAAAAGCAAAGCGATCGACTTTGACACGTACTTCGCCATCACCGAGAGTGTGTAGCGGCGTCTCTTGTAGACGAGCCTGAGTAAGGTTTGCTTTGTGGGTTTGAAATTCTTGCATAGTAGCTTCCTTGGTAGTTGTTCTTTTTAGGTATTAGAGGTGCTGGCTTGACGTGCTACCGTTATTTGCATGACTTCACCCATGAGCTTGGGTATGTTTGCAGCGGCTTTTGGGCCTGCTTCTTTTAGACGCTTAAGGATAGCTAGCTCTTCAGGTGGCGTATCTTCGCTGGCACGTACCAATTTAGTGAAGCCATCTAAGCGATTGTTGATCATCCACTCACGTAGTAAAGGCTCTTTTGACCAACGCATTTGATTCTGCATTTGTTTAACAAGACCAACCAAAAAGTCCGTATCATGATTTGGGATTGGCACCACTTGGCATAACTCATTTTTGATGTTTTCATCGTCATAATTGGCTTCAATGTGGGCGATAAATGCGGCACTGAATACCGGCTGATAGGTACGTATGGTTTGCACCACCACGGTATCACCTTTGAACACATCGTACGTCTCTGTCACTGGTACCGCTCGTGCTGAGCAATCGATATGCATCGTGTTAGGAGTGCTAGCGATGCTGTCATCGCCAAAATAAATCCTGTCTGTATCTAAGCGAGTTATGCGACCTTTGCGCACAATGTTTTTAACCCTACGCAACTGCGTAAGCTCTTCACTGCTAATGGTAGCGCCATGGAACATTTGCGGGCGTACATTTGGATCAATACGCATTAATACGCCACCTTTTTCTAAACGATCAAAAAGGTCTTCGATGTTTTCAGCCTCAGCAATCGCTTCTGCCTGAGTAGCCTGCGCCCCTATAGTATGCACAAAAAAATCATGAGAAGGCTGGGTGTTCTTACGATCGATCAGCCAAGCGTCTCTTGGCATAATCCACGTAATATGATCTGGGTCAATTTGGTTCTCTAATAGCCATAACACTGCGTCAATACCTGTTTTACCACCGCCGATGATGACGTAACCATCACGAGGTTTGCTCATACTTGGTAAGTCATTTAATGGGCCAAACTTAACACCGTCTGCAATCTCAAAGTTTGGGGTATGCGTCGCTGGTACTGAGGTTTTGAAATAGGTGCCATCGATGATTTTTTTATTGACCTTAACCTTATAGCTGGTATCAGACAGCAACGATGAAAACTTACCGTCACCTTGATACTCACACATAGGGAAATACTTCACACGGCCACTTGGTAAAAACGTGTGCTTCATGACTTTATCAAAGTACGCCATAATTTCTGCACCTGACGCCAACTCAGACAAACCTTTATTTAGACCAATCTTATCAATCGTACCGCCGCAAAGTTCACGTGAGCTCACGCCATAAAAAGACGATGGTTGATGTAAGGTGACAAATGAATAAGCGTCGTTCCAATGACCACCTGGCTTATGATGCTTATCGACGATGATAATGTTGGCATCTGTCTCTGTGAGCAGCACATCGGCAAAAGCCATACCTACTGCGCCACTACCAATAATTAAATAATCCGTTTCTAGCTGTTGAATACTCATAGCGTCCTTACTCTTAAGTTAGATTTTACCAATACAATCAATCCATAATCGTTTGTTTATAACAGTGTTATATACTAGAATAACACTGTTATAATTGTCAAGACATAGTGAGAACCTAATGGATGTTAGAACCAAAATACTAAACGCAGCATCTGATCTTTTCTTAGAAGGGGGCGGCGATGCCTTAAGTGTACGCGCTATATCCAAGCGGGCAGGACTGTCCACCATCGGTATATACAGTCATTTTCAAGGTAAACAAGGCATACTAGATGCGCTGTACATAGAAGGGTTTAATCTCGTTCGTGAAGCCATGGATGTTATTCCGGAGGGTAAGGCAAGTAAAGAGCAAGTGCTAGAAGCGTGTCTAGGATATCTCAATGTAGGCGAGAAATACGAAGCGCATTATCGGCTGATTTTTGGGGAATCTGATGCAGGATATCAGCCCTCTGAAGAAGCTATCGCTGCAAGAGATAGCGCGTTTTCAAAGTTAGTTCGAGTGGCGGGTTCTTATTTACCAGAAGGTGCTAGCATGACGGAACGTCGGCAAATAGCATTAGATATCTGGGCAATCGTACACGGGTACGTCAGTATCAGTCACCATGTGGTGTTCGCTGATGAGTTGGACCTAGATTGGAAGGCCATGGCACTTCGTGTGGTTGAAGTGCAGTTGGATGCTATCAAGCCTGTTTAATAACGATATTGGTGTATTGCTGGCAAGCAGGTACATGCTAGGCTGAGTTATTTCAGTGTTGTGAGATATAAGACTCGAGGAGATAAAAATATGTTTGGCATCATAAAAGACTGGCAGGAGCAGCGTATACTGGACAATAGTGAATTTACTCAGGCTGATTGGCAACAGGCAGCCAAACGTATCGTCATATTGGATCGATTAAGTACCGACGAGATGTCACACCTGTTTGAGCTAGCAACGTTATTTTTGGCTGATAAATCCATCACTGGCGCACAAGGTTTTGAGATTACCGATGCTGTCAGACAATCGATTGCACTGCAAGCATGTTTGCCGATCCTGAACTTAGGCCTTGAGTGGTATGCTGGCTGGTCGTCAATTATTATTTACCCTGGCTCATACAGAAGTGACAGCACCACGGTAGATGAGTTTGGTATCGTCCACGAAGGCAGTCAACACCGTAGTGGGGAAGCATGGCTGCGAGGGCCTGTTATTCTTTCATGGAAAGATGCCAAGCACTCAGGTGAGCGTGATGGGCACAATGTCGTCATTCATGAGTTTGTCCATAAGCTTGATATGATGAATGGTCGTGCCAACGGCTTTCCGCCGATGCAACCTAATATGAATCCTGAGAACTGGACACAGATCATGAGTCGCGATTTTGAAGACTTTCAAACACATCGAAAATCGGGTTTAGACCGCTATGGCGCAACCAATCCTGCGGAGTTTTTTGCTGTTCTCAGCGAGGTGTTCTTTGAAACGCCACAAAAACTGGTAGATGCTTATCCAGATATTTATGACATTATGGTAAAGTTCTTTCGTCAGACACCTTTATGAGTGATACTTATAGAGATGATGACAGTAAGCTGTATTTAAGACAGCATAAGCATATTGGATTAGGAAGCTGCGGTGATTAACGCGATAAATGACGACATGGCAACAGTAGAGATCTATGAAAGTGCTGATGGAAAGGCGCAAGTAGATGTGCGCTTTGAGCAAGAGACAGTTTGGCTGTCACAAGCACAAATGACTGAGTTGTTTGGTCGTGATCAATCAGTGATTTCTCGCCATATTAATAACGCCATAAACGATGAAGAAGTCGTTGAAAAAAGCAATATGCAAAAAATGCATATTGCAAATTCAGATCGTCCAGTAACCTTTTATGATCTAGATGTGGTTATATCAGTAGGCTATCGCATCAAATCTCCTCAAGGCGTGCAATTTAGACGTTGGGCAACGCAGCGTCTGCGTGAGTACTTGGTACAAGGTTATACACTCAATCAACAGCGCTTCGATAAAAACTCAAGCGAGCTACAACAAGCGTTAAATTTAATCAAAAAAACCGCGCAAAGCCCCGAGCTCAAAACCGATGAAGGACGTGGATTAGTTGAGATTATCAGCCGTTATACGCAGACGTTCTTATGGTTGCAGCGCTATGATGAAGGCTTACTTGACAGTCCTGCAGGACAAGATGGTGGCATACTACCCAGTACGACTGAGGCGATGTCAGCGCTGACGAATTTGAAAGCGCAGCTGATAGATAGGGGTGAGGCGACTGAATTATTCGCTAAGCCTCGTGGTGATGGCTTGGACAGTGTATTGGGCAACTTAGAGCAAACGGTCTTTGGCGAGCCTGCGTATCCGACTATCGAGAGTAAAGCGGCGCATCTACTGTATTTTATGGTAAAAAACCATCCCTTTACCGATGGCAACAAACGCAGCGGTGCTTTTTTGTTCGTAGATTTTTTACACCGTAACCATCGACTGCTAAATGACAAAGGTGACATGGTTATCAATAATACCGGGCTTGCAGCATTAACCTTACTGGTCGCGGAATCTGACCCCAATCAAAAAGAAACCTTGATTAAGCTAATTATGAATATGCTGTCGTTAGAGGGCTAATACACAATATTTTTATTAAAAACCATATCAACAGCCGTATCAATAACCATTCAAGCGGATATATAACCTTAGTTGCAAAATACATAATTATATTTGAATATATACTGTATTTACAATCAGATAGAGCAGACTGCCCGTTAAAAATCAGCTTATAAATTTGTTAGTTAATCGTTTTATATACTCTAAATCGTCCATTGATCGTTAATGATTGCTACGAGATAATGTTTACCTTGATATTCATCAAATACTAAACGTATCGCACGCCAATCCATTCCATCATATTCTTCGCTACCGTTACTATAAAACTCAACAAAATCAGAATTTTTATATATTTTATTTAAGTTATTGATACTATTGCCTATAGATTGGCTGCTATTAAAGCTTATCGTAGAATTATCATTAAATACGCTCGCATTGACCCAAGTATCCAAATAAGTAGGTAATGGCATGACTAATGGATCACCTGTGCCGTCTTTTTCGCCCCAAGTAAATTGAATATTTGACTGCTGCAAGTATTGTGTAAATTGATCTCGACTAAAAACTTTATCTGTCTCAGGCCGTACATAAGCATACATCGAAAAACGAACGCCGCGTGTAGGATGAATGTCGTTAGCAATACTGGCATAGTCGCCATTGGCCAGTGCTTGCTGAATGTGTAACGCTTGCTGTCTAAGGATTTGCTGACTGATATCAGTATTACTAGATGTTGATGAACTGCTGGTTGGTTGAGATACAATAGCTTCACTGGATTCAGGGGTAGACTGACAACCCGTAGCAGCCAGAGCGAATAAAACAAGGCTGCTAGAAGCTAATGTCGTAGATTTTTTCTTCAAAAAAACAGGCAATGTCATCATAAAATGATCCTTAGCACGGTTATTAGCAAAAAATATGTCACTATAAATGGTTACGCGCAGATATAAGAAAATACCATAAAATCGCTATGTAATTGATATTTGGGCAAGTTAGCCTGAATGATACGATAATATAGCAAAGTCCTAATATAGGTATGATGTAATAGACCATAACACTTATAGGATAAAAGCTCGCAGAGAATAAGATGCCAACATATAAATCGCTGATATTACTATTGACCATAAAGCTGATGACTATCGATAACGCTATAGCGGATGTATCAAAAGCAGATCAGAAACAAAGTAAGATGACTGATATAAAGATTGCGACCATCATAAAAATGTACCAACAAGATATTGATGATCAAGGTATGAGTAACCCTATAGTACTGCAACAATATGCAGATGCTGACTTACAAGCGACCATGCAACTTGAGCAAGCGTATTTTGATAAAACTCAGACGTCCTGCAATATAGATTACGATGTACTTTGGAACTCGCAAGATCCTGATTATACACAAGATAAAAATTTTTCAATAACTGAGAAAGGTTTGGTTCGGGTTAACTTGGCGCAAGGTGGCGATATTTATTATGAGTTGTCATGTGATGATCGTGACGAAAATAATATTGATTGCCAAGTATCAGATGTAATTTTAGATCAGAACGGCAAAACTTTGCGTGAGCATTTACTTAATAATTGTCGCTAGTAGAAACCTATAACTAAGATTAAATCTAAGTTAAGTTATAAAATAACATACTGTAAATGGCTTTATGCGCAACTATCAAAACCGTTGGTTTGTTTTCGCATAATGTATATTATGTTAAACTAAGGGTACCATACAATAAGTTCATGGGATTATAATTATATGATAAATCCCTATAAAGATTGGTTGATGATTGATTAAATAAAGATTGGTTGATGATTGATTAATTCTCATACGTATTACCTATTCATAAAGTCATCTTCATCACCACTAATACAGTTACTAGCTGAGCTGTCTTAAGGAGTTAATGTACAGAGCTATCATTAATCCTATTGTATTTGTAATCGAGCTTAACGTATTAAACCATGTCGCTAGTTAACCTGTTTGATAAACTTGTTCTACTCATCATTGCTAAGTTTACTACCTTCATACTGCACAATAAGCCCTCTGAATAATCTGTCACTCCTAATCATCACCTAATAAACAAATCACTCATCAATCGATTGTTGGTAGCTTAGCCGACTTCCTGATTAATGCGAATGTGCTTGAACTACGTTAGGTACAGAAGTATTAGCCACCAAGTGACAATCAGCTCAAAGTAAAAGCAATAACCCTTCTGAATGCCTATTACTCTATATCATTGATAAGAACGTATACAAGCTCTGATAATACTCCTACTTGGCATCTCAGTAAGTCCAAGTCTATATACACCTTATAGCTGCTATTATCATAGCTAACTACGTTTCCATTTAGAGTCACCAAAACAGCCTTCCTGATTAGTGAAACATTCATTGGTCTTTTCTAACATCTCTCGTTCTTACTGAGATATCTTAATCTAAAGCATTGAGTTGATACCTTCCAAATTTGCACAGAACAGTACTATCACCCTGATTAAGGTATTCTGTGCGAGTACAGGAGCACGGTTTTTCGTGCAAATATGTCGAAGGACTCTATTGCCAATAGCAAACAGCACTCTTACTTTTAATCTATATGAAGTTTATTCCTTCAAACGCCATATATATCAACAAAAAAAATAGCTTACTCCCTCTTTCTCCACTATACTATAATTATCCCCAAGTGAACCTTGGGGATAATTAAGTATTAAAACCATTGTTCCATAAGGTTTTAATGAAAGTATTAATCTAATACCAGTGTCCATGACAGTGTCCAATACTTCTATATTTCTCTACAGAAGAGTCTTTTTATAACTCATCAATCATAAACCTATTATTTACCTTACTTATCGTATTACGGATATACATTATGGCTATCGATACTGCAAACGATATCAACAAGCTCGAATGCCGCGACAAAGATTATTCGGTCAGTGTCTCAGGTGTGGCTGGCTTAAGTCTTCGTATTTATCCAAATGGTAAAAAGGAATATTACTTGCGATATTCCCATCCGCATATCGAGGGCAAACGCCCTAGGATGATGTTGGGTAAGATTGAGGATGTTAGTCTACATGAGGTTAAGTATAAAGCAGACACTATCCTTGATATGGTTGCAAAAGGCTCTGACCCAAAAGCTATCCAGCAAAAAGAGCAAACCAATAAATATACCCATCTAAAAAATGCTCCATTTTCTGAAATTTCCCAAGCATGGCGAGAACACAAAACAGCAGGTCGCAATCAAAATAAATCTAAAAAACCGTCATACAGTGAGTCAACTCTCAATTTCTGGGACTTATGTCTAGGATATATGTGCCAAGAAATTGGTGATTTAAGAATGGACGATATCACCAGCGAGATGATACTAAGTGTGTGTGAGTCGATTCAGAATAATGACAATCAAGCCACCTTCGTTGGTGCGAGCACTCGTTTATATACTGAAAAAGTGTTTTCATTCGCTGTTGCTCGAGGGTTATGCGATAGAAATGTGGCAATTGATACCCGTGGTGAGCTTGCACCTGCGAATTCAGGCAATCACTTGCCAGCCATTACCAAACCAGATCAATTTGCGACACTTCTAAAAGATATGTCTGATTTTAGAGGTGCAAGTAAGATCACATTAGAGGCAATGAACTTATTACCTTATGTGTTTGTACGTAGTATCGATCTGCGCTCGATGCGTTGGGATGATATCGATTGGGATAACAATGTATGGGCGTTCTCCCCGACCAAGGGCGAAGGTCGCGATGACATGGTCTCACACTTAGTTGTTCCTCTAGCCACGCAAGTGATCGAACGTCTACGAGATATTCAATCAATCACAGGGCATAAGGAATATGTATTTGCCTCGATGCGTGGCTCAAGCAATGCTTATATTAGTAAAGCGACGTTGGTGCAGATATTTCACCGGCTTGGATACAAAGACGTGCAATGTGCGCATGGATTTCGAGCATCGGCGAAAACTTTGCTCATGGAACAGCCTGAACTACGCTATTCTGACATCGTCACAGAGTTACAGCTGGGTCATCGTATCAAAGACACACATGGCGGGGCTTACAACAGACTTGATGAAATCGATACTAGGGTACAGATGATGCAAGATTGGGCAGATTATATAGATGAGCTTCGGAGTCGTTAGAGAGTTATTTTAGAGTCAAAAACCATATTTTTTGCTTTTATTTATGCTTCCTTAAAATGTACTTTACGGAAGCTCATAGGAGACATGCCAGTAAACTGCTTAAACTGTCGACTAAAGGCACTATGATCACCGTATCCACAGTTTAAGGAGACTTGAGTTACTGTTAGATTATAATTCGCTAATAGTCGAATGGCATGCTCTAGACGCATTTTTTGTACAAATTGAATGGGTGACATATTCAGTACTGCTTTGAAGGTACGCTCCAATTGCGATTGGCTAAGGTTTGCCAATTTCGCTAATTGACCAATATTAATTTTTTGATCAAGATTGTCTCGTACGTATTGATCTACGCTTGCCAACCGAGCGTGCTTGCGTAATATCCGCTCGTTATCTTCATCAATATCTACTGATATACCTACCATCGCTACAATATTGTTTTCTACATCATAGACGGGGACTTTTTGCGTGATACACCATCCTAACTGTCCTGATGCATAACTATGAAGCTCTAGTTTATCAACAATCTCCCTACCTTCCCTCAATACTCTCAGATCCTGATTGAGATAATCCTTGCCTTGAGATTTTAAAAATACTTGCTCTGTAGTCAGTCCTATTAGCGATTTTTTGTTTTTAAGCCTGCTACGTCTAACGAGCGTTTTACTGACTAATCGATAGCATGCTTGGCTATCTTTAACAAAAAACACCACATTTTTCATAGTATCAAACAGAGGTATCAATAACGATATATTACCAACAAACTCATCAAAATTGGCTGGTTGATAAGTCTGTAGGTGTTTTGATAGTTGTTTGGTAGGTGCTTCTAATACTAACGGCCGCATCGGTATATTCCCATATAGCATCTCAAGCTTATCGTTGAGCTTTTCAATTATTTTAGGGTACTACACAATATTTATACTCCTAAATATCTATATAACCTGTGCAGAAATGCGCATTTATTCATATAAAAACATCAAGACTGCATTTCTGAAAAACGTCATTCTATATTTACGCCTTGTTCATTTATGAATAACGCTAACATCATATTAACTCACGGATGAATCAGGTAGGCAGTCATGTTTGATACGCTTTTCACTCTTAAGATTATTGATTCGCATACTGGCGGTGAACCTACTCGTATGGTGTATGAAGGATTTCCTGAGCTTCGAGGGCAATCTATTCAAGAAAAACTTCAAGACTTCAAACAGAATTTCGATCATCTGCGTCAAAGTATTATTCTAGAACCTCGTGGTAATGATGTGCTTGTCGGAGCGCTTTTGTGTCCGCCTTCTAATCCTCGTGCCACGGCTGGTGTGATCTTCTTTAATAATCATGGCTATTTAGGTATGTGTGGCCATGGCACGATCGGCGTTATTGCATCTCTAGCTTATCAACAAAAAATATCCGCTGGTGATCACTATCTAGAAACAAGCGTAGGCCTAGTTAAAGCAACCTTGCATGATGATGGTAGTTGTAGCGTCCAGAACATCCCCTCTTATCGCTACCAAAAACAAGTAGAAGTTCAAGTACCCAATATCGGTCCTATCTATGGAGATATCGCTTGGGGTGGTAATTGGTTTTTCTTAGTCAACGATCATAAGCAGGCTATTGAAGCCAATAATGTTAAGGCACTTACTCAATTTAGCATACAGATTAAAAAAGCACTTCATAAGTCTGGAATCACGGGTGCTGACAATGGCGAAATTGATCATATAGAATTGTTTGGCAAGAGTGATCTTGCCGGCACTAACAGCAAAAACTTCGTATTATGCCCCGGATCTGCCTACGATCGCTCTCCTTGTGGTACTGGCACCAGTGCCAAATTGGCTTGCTTAGCCGCAGACAATGCACTCGCGCCTGGTGAGACTTGGTATCAGCAAAGCATCATTGGCAGTGTCTTTAGTGCTATCTATCAGCCTATTGATGTACTTAGTAATCATAGCTCTCTTCATAACTACCCAATCAATACTATTATCCCCACGATCCGAGGGTACGCCTACGTATGTGCAGAGACCTCTCTCATCGTTCAAGACAGCGATCCGTTCAAATGGGGTATTTCTTTATAAATACCAGTTTGTACGGCTTCTAGGAAGTAACCAATCACTGCTCAGCAAGGTCAAAAAAGCGAGACTCTCATGAACACACAAGTGTTTGATATACATATCATCGGTGGTGGCATTATCGGACTATGTGCTGCGGTTACCCTACAGTCTCGTGGGGTAAAAGTTGCAATTTTGGAAGCCGATAAAATTGCCCGCGGTGCAACTTATGGCAACGCAGGCCACATTGCCACTGAACAGGTTTTCCCTATTGCTGATGCCAGTATCTTACGACATGTTCCTGCCATGCTACTCAACCCTGAAGGGCCTCTGCGGATAGATTGGCGCTACCTTCCACGCTTAGCACCATGGGCGTTTCAGCTATTGCTTAATATGCGTACCGAACCGTTTGCACGCAGTCACCAAGCGCTTTTGGCATTAAATGCACAGAGCCTTCAAGCTTGGCAAGATTTTGCCAAAGAGTGGCAGTTACATGCTTGGGTACAAATACAAGGATCTGTCTTAACCGCAGAGACACCTAACAGTCTAAAAATGCTGACTGAACACGGTCAACGCTTAAATAGTTTAGGTGTCTCTAACAGCCTATTCTCACAATCAGCACTGACAGATCTTGAGCCTGCTTTAAGAGACAATCAACTAGGCGCTTTATTTTTTCCAGAGACAGGTCATTTTACCAATATAGAAGCTATTACCCATAAATTGAGCACTATTTTTAGAGCTCTTGGTGGTCAAATTTATGAAAATTGCCGTGTTCTGAGCGCGGAAGTAATAACTGATGGTATTCGTTTGACGACGACACAAAAGCAGCTTCATGCCAGCAAAGTTATGATCGCGGCAGGGGCGCATTCTAAAGTCTTAGCCAAACAGCTCACAGGTGTCTCAGTACCAATGGATACAGAGCGAGGCTATCACCTGATGCTTCCTAACGAAAGTCAGCGTCTCAATATCCCTGTTTCTAGCATGGATCGCCGCTTTATTATGACACCAATGGAAAAAGGGTTGCGCTTGGCTGGCACTGTTGAGTATGCAGGACTTGAGGCGCCAGCAAACATGAACCGTGCGAATATGCTGTTGAAACAAGCTCAAGCAATGCTAAAGACCCCACTAGATAGTAATAGTAATACGCAATGGATGGGGTTTAGACCTTCTACAGCAGACTCACTACCCATCATAGATAGACGTAATTCAGTCTTTTTAAACTTTGGTCATCAGCATCTAGGTCTGACCCAAGCTGTGGTAAGCGCACAGATAATTGCGGCTTTATATTTTGGCGATACTGCCATGGTAGATCCTACTGCCTATCGTCTAAACCGCTTCAAACGTAAATCTTTTAAATAATACTCGAACATCTTATCTCTATGACAACTTATAGAGCCAACAACGTCGCTAACAGCTCATGGCTTACTAACGGCTTTTACTTCCAAATAAGGATATTTATATGAACATTCATGGCGTTTTAGTCCCTATCGTTACTCCTTTCGATATTAATGGAGATATCGATACTCAAAAGTTAACCGAGCTGGTCAATGTATTCATAGAAAAAGGCGTTACCGGAATCGTAGCTTGCGGTACAACGGGTGAATACTACACGTTCTCGCCTGCAGAGCGTGAGCTGGTTTTGACCACTATCGCTGACGCTGCCAAAGACAAAGTCACTCTGATTGCAGGTATTAACAGTTTATCGACCAATCATTCTATCGAACTTGCTCACCAAGCCAAAAACTTGGGCTACGACGGCTTAATGTTATCAGCCAATCCGTATAGCCTACCAGACCAAGACGGTATTATTGCGCATTTTGAAACTGTCGCTGATGCCACTGACCTAACTATCATTATGTACAACTTTCCAGCACGCGTCGGTGTAAGCATTGAATTTGAAACCGTTGCGCATTTATCTGAGCATCCCAATATTGTAGGTGTCAAAGAAAGCAGTGGCGATTTTAGCCATGCATTACGTATGCTACAGGCTGATTTTGAAAACTTTGAAGTGGTTTGTGGTTGTGACGACCAACCAGTAGATTTCTTCTTTTGGGGTGCTAAGAGCTGGATCGCTGGTGCGGCTAACGTATTTCCAGCAGAACAAGTCGCACTGTTTGAAGCCACACAAAAAGGTAATTGGAACCGTGCTAAAGAGCTGATGACAGCTATGTATCCGGCTATCCACTCTATGGAGTCTGGAAACTATAACCAAAAAGCCAAAGCAGGCTGCATCAACGGGAGCATCAACATTGGGTCAGTACGACTACCTTTGACTGATATGTCAAAGGAAGAGACTCAGTCATTTTTAGCACTTCTGTCTTGATACATCGCACCATTCTTATCGTTCCTACCATTGTATAGAAAAGGACAATCTAATGAGTATGACCACAGCGCAAGTCTTTGAACTCGCCAGCAACCAACAGCTTTGGGCAGGCCATTTAATAGATACCACAGCATCAGTATCTGAGACAACACTCCCCAACTACAGCCCTATTGATAATACCTGCATAGGTAGTATTGCTAGTGGAAGTCGGCAAGATGTTAATACGGCGGTCGCGGCAGCCCGAGATGCTTTTGAACATGGTGAGTGGCGACGGATGTCTCCTGCAGAGCGCAAAGCTATCATGCAGCGCTGGTGTCAGTTAATGCATGAGCATATAGATGAGTTAGCTGCCTTAGATTGCGTCGATGCAGGCAAGCCTATTACAGAATGCCTCAACACTGACCTGCCCGCTACGATTGAAACCTTTGAATGGTACGCCGAAACGGCTGATAAAGTTTTTGGCAAGGTCGCTCCGACTGGTGCTGATGCGCTAGGCCTTGTGGTACAAGAGCCCATTGGTGTAGTGGGTACAGTACTACCATGGAATTTCCCAGCACAAATGTATGCATGGAAAGTTGCACCCGCATTAATAACTGGCAACTCAGTCATTGTTAAACCTGCTGAATTGACCTCACTCTCAGCATATCGATTAACACAATTGGCGTACGAGGCTGGCGTGCCAAAAGCGGCATTGCAGTTAGTTTGCGGACTTGGTGAAGAAGTGGGTGCAGCACTCGGTCAACATATGGATGTTGATATGGTTTCTTTTACAGGATCAACCGAAGTCGGTCGACTGTTTCTACAGTACTCTGCACAAAGCAACCTTAAGGAAGTCGTCTTAGAGTGTGGTGGTAAAAGCCCTCAAATCGTCTTTGCGGATGCCATTATTAATCAACAAACCATCGAGCATATTTTATCCGCTGCCTTTTGGAATATGAGCGAAAACTGTAGCTGTGGTTCACGTTTACTTGTCCACTCTAGCCAAAAAGAAGCGTTGTTAACGCTATTAAAAGAAGGTCTTCAGTCTTGGAAGGTTGGTCATCCTTACGATCCCGAGGTCGCTATTGGGCCAATGATCGAAAAAGCGCATTTTGAGAAAGTAATATCGCATCTCAATACTGCCAAAGCTGAGGGTGCTCGTTTGATCGCAGGTGGACGTATCCACGATGAACTCGGTAGTGGCTGGTATATCGAGCCTACCGTCTTTGATAATGTCAGCCCAGACATGACGCTGTTTAAAGAAGAGGTTTTTGGTCCACTTTTAGCTCTCACAAGTTTTGAAACCGAAGATGAAGCTATTGAACTCGCCAATCAGAGTGACTATGGGCTCGCTGCCTCCTTCTATACACAGAACATCCATCGCGCCTTTCGTGTGGCATCCGCTATTAAAGCTGGTACCGTCTCAATTAATGGCTTCTCTGAGGGCGATATTACGACACCTTTCGGTGGTTATAAACAATCTGGCTTCGGTGGTCGTGACAATGGCTTAGAGGCCTTATCACAGTATACCCAAACCAAAACTGTCTGGTTGGTGAACTAAAAACTGATATTGTCCACTATCCACACCCAAGTCAGCATAACCGAAAACATTACAAGGACGTAGAGTTATGGAAAATATCATCAATACTATCGTCGGGTATATTTGGAGTGATGCCCTAGTTTATCTTGCGTTAGGTGTTGGCATCTACTTTACGATTATGACTCGTGCCGTACAAATCCGTTATTTCAAAGAAATGATCAAGCTGTTGTTCGATAAACAAAGCTCAACAGCAGGGATCAGCTCCTTCCAAGCTTTCTGTATGGCGCTATCAGGACGTATTGGTGTAGGTAATATTGCTGGGGTTGCAACAGCCATTGCAGCAGGTGGCCCTGGGGCGGTGTTTTGGATGATTTTCATGGGTGTGTTAGGCGGTGCTAGCGCTTTTATTGAGTCTACCTTAGCGCAGGTATACAAACATAAGGTCGGTGATCAATATCGTGGTGGCTCGCCGTTTTATATTGAAAGAGGATTAAAGCTAAAACCTTTTGCTATCATCGTCGCTATCGTGACCTGTCTATCTTACGGCGTATTAGTGCCTGGTGTACAGGCCAATACCATTGCGGACTCTTTTAATACCGCATTTAATATACCGCCCGTTGTAACAGGTGTTGTCCTTGTCGTACTCTTAGGCATCATTATATTTGGCGGTGTGAAGCGTATTGCTAATTTTGCAGGAAAAGTCGTCCCTGTCATGGCAATTGGTTATATCCTCATGATGGTAATTGTATTGGCATTTAACGCTCAAAATATCCCTGCAATGCTTGCACTTATCTTTAAAAGCGCTTTTGGCATGGATGCAGTGTTTGGCGGTATGGTTGGAACCGCAATCTCTTGGGGCGTACGCCGTGCTGTTTTCTCAAATGTTGCGGGTGCTGGCGAGGCGACCTTTAGCTCAGCGGCAGCCGAAGTATCACATCCTGCTAAACAAGGCTTAGTACAAAGTTTCTCTATCTACATCGATACGGTGCTTGTATGTACTGCAACGGCGCTGATGATCCTATCAACTGGCATGTATAACGTAGTGACCCCTGAAGGTGTAACCCTAATTGGTAATATGCCTGGTGTTGAAGCTGGCACGGCATTCACCCAAGCGGCTGTATCTACTGTCTTTAATCAGTATGGAAGTGGCTTTGTTGCGATTGCTATCTTCTTATTCGCCTTTACCTGCCTAGTTGCCTATTACTATATTGCCGAAACTACGTTGGTCTATTTGGATAATAAACTGCGCTACCCCATTCTCAAGCACGTACTCAAGCTGGTATTTTTAATCGTTTGTTTTACTGGTAGTGTCCAGTCGATCGGTATGATGTGGGCGTTAGGTGATATAGGGTTTGGCAGTATGTGCTATTTAAATTTTATCGCTATTTTACTTCTAAGTAAAGTTGCTCTAAAAGTTCTAAAAGACTACGACGAGCAGATGAAATTAGGCATCAATCCTGTCTTTGACCCTAGAAAGGCTGGAATAGATAATGCGGACTTTTGGATAGACTATAGCAATGAGCGTGGTCAGAGTAAATCACTCTAATAGTAGTGCATCAGAGGTCTGCCAGTATCTACTAGCAAAAAAATTGCTATCAACATCAAGCAGGCCTCACCTATTTATGTTAAATTGCAAAAAACTATAAGGATATTACGTATAAGATAGCCATAGTATTGTATTCATTCATTTGATAGGAAGGTTGAAGATGACACTAGATAACAACGTAC
>NZ_JBQSVH010000012.1:0-87051 GCF_052376135.1 Psychrobacter sp. AOP7-C1-14
CTGAACCTAAACCCTAGTTTATAGAATTATTGTATGAAGTCATATTGCTGATGTAGCAGTATGGCTTTTTTATTTTTATTGGTCGATATTTTGTCTAAGAATTAAGAGAGGGGTATTTTATAAACTCACAATCTATGACGCTGCCTGATGACAACTTTTCTTAGTGTTATAAAGGCCTGTGAATGTAGTAAACTGGTTTGTATTCATTTCCCTATATAATTTTATAAGTAGAGATAGTCATGGCTGTCGATTTTAGTAATACGCTTATCGTTGCAATTTCTGCAACAGCACTTTTTGATTTAACGGAGTCAGAAAACTATTTGCTAGAACTGCTAGAGCAACGACCTGCAAGTGCTATAAAAGAATTTAGGGAGTACATGACCGAGCGTGAAAATAATCCCTTAAATATTGGTGCAGGTTACCCGCTGATCAAAGCATTACTAAATCTGAATAAATATTGTGATAATAGCGATGTACAAGATTCAGAAATTGAAACACCATTAGTCGAAGTTGTCATCGTTTCAAAAAGCAGTCCAGATACAGGTATTCAGGTGCTCAATGCAATCTTAGAACATGGTATCAATATCTCTCGTTCAGCCTTTATTTCAGGTAGCCCAGTTGCACCTTATATCAAAGACTTTAACGTCGACCTCTTTTTGACCACTAATCGCGAAGATGCCCAGCAAGTGGCGGATACCAATATATGTGCCTGTGCCATATTGGACGCCACACCTGTCAATACTTATGAGTTGGATACTGAGCAGCTGCGTATTGCCTTTGATGGTGATGCGGTGCTTTTTGATGACTCAGGTGAACTGCTATACAAACAAAAAGGGCTACGAGCCTTTCATGATCGTGAAACACAAATGCGCGATTTACCGATTGAAAAAGGCCCTTATGCTGAATTATTGATTAAATTATCAAATCTACAAGAGCGTCTCCCTGCTGGACTCAAATACTCGCCAATAAAAATTGCGCTTGTGACAGCGCGCAATGCGCCAGCAGATTTGCGTGCTATCAAGACCTTGCGAGAGTGGGGCGTGAACGTTGATATGGCGTTTTTTTTGGGAGGGCTAGAGAAAACAGCAGTACTCAGAACATTTGCACCACATATCTTCTTTGATGACTCAATTAAGCATATTGATGCGGCACGTCGTTTTATTCCTACGGCCTTAGTTCCCTATCATTCGACGTCATTATTGCATGGTGACAACTATCTCACTGCCGATGAAGACGCATCCGTTTTATCGTTCAAACCCGCTATGCGTCCACTGTTTGCTGTAAATCATTAAAGTAGGTATAAAAAGTCTAAGTGATAAGGATAGATAGTATATGAATTGGCAGCAATTGCTTAACTTGATTGTCGTACGAATAAAGCAGGTTATTGGTTTATACGCTTTTGTACTGATACCAATGTGGGGTATGTTTTTTCTGAATGAAGTTGCTTTATTTGGAATGTGGAACATCTTTGGTATCGTGCCGCGTGCTTTAGATGTGGGTAGTATGATAGGGGTATTTGCTTCATGGACCATGCATGGCAATTTGTCACACTTGACTGGCAATACGGTGACGCTGTTACAGATTCTTTTTTTGTTTGGGCTGTTTGAGAAGAATGCTTATCGCACGGTGATTAAACTGGTGGTTGCATCAGGACTGGTCACTTGGGTTATCGGGTCGCCATCTTCTATTCATATTGGTGCATCAGGGCTATGCTTTGCAATGCTAGGTTATATGATAGGTGGGGCTATATTTGCGCGGCGCTGGGGTTACCTGATAGCTTGTATTGTCATGGGAACTGGTTATTGGCTGACAATTAAGCAAGGATTGATGCCGCAACAAGGTATCTCGTTTGCGGCACATTTTGGTGGTTTGTGCGCTGGTCTATTGCTAGGAGCCAATTCAAAACATACGTACTCTGCATCTTCTCAGCGCTACTAACAGCAGTTTATTATCAGTATTCAATGATCCACTATCGTCATACTGAGTGCTATTTCATTAAACGCTCTTATCAGTACATATCTTGATAAATAAAGGATCGTCTGTGGTTAGCTCTCGCCATGCAGTGGTTTGTTTAACGTGTTCATCAACCGTCAGCGTACTACCTTTTTTGGGTATCACGTAGTCTGCTCGGGCAGGAGTAGTACAATCTATTACTTGTAAAATCTTCTGTACACTTCTGCGTCTTTCAAACAAATACAAATTGACTAAGTGCATGTCTGGATTGTCAGCATGCATGCTGGCGTTGCCCGTATCTGCTGCAATAAAGCGTAAGACTTGCGGTTTGATATAAGACCATGGGCGAAACCATTCTGCACTTTCTGCAGTCTTTACAACCTCAACACCATCCGGCAGTTGACGGACTTGTTGACCGTACCAGTTGTATTCTTGATGTATTTGAAACCCAAAAATACCAATCGCAGCAAACAAAGGAATCAACCATTTTGGCGCGCGCTTACCTGACAGCTTACAGAGGTGAGTTATGATCAATGCCAATCCAGCCATTCCAAATGCGGCAGCTATAGTAGCGATAAACTCAAAAAGCATAAAATATTCCTTAATGCGCTAGGCACTTTTAGTCAGGTATGTTCAATTGGATAAAGTAAAAACATAATCTAAATATTATCCTAATAAGCCTTAGATAAAAAATCACTCACCAGCAGTGGCTGCCAGTGAGTGATATATAGTAACAGAAGGCATATCATCATTCGTCAGATTAATGGTCGACTGCACCGCCTGCACCACGTGGTGAGCGAACGCTTTCGACCAATTCTTGAATGTGTAGTGGTGGCGCTTTGGTTGCATAAGAAACAACGAATGCAACGACAAAGTTAAGCAGTGCTCCAACCACACCAAACGATAATGGTGAGATGCCAAATAACCAGTATTCTGCTGTATCAGGGAAGTTGGCAGTACCACTGATAAAGAACCAACCTTTGAAGACGAAGATGTAAATCAAAATAGTAGTCAAACCTGTCAACATACCCGCGATCGCGCCAAGGTTGTTGATACGTTTGGAAAAAATACCCATCATTAATGCAGGGAAGAGCGAGGCACCAGCAATACCAAACGCCAACGCAACTACCTGTGCGGCAAACCCTGGTGGGTTCATACCTAGGTAAGTAGCAACTACAATCGCGACACCCATCGTGATACGCGCGACCTTGAGCTCCCCTTTGTCAGTGATGTTTGGATTCAGGTTCCGTTTGATTAAATCATGACTAATCGCTGACGAGATAGCGAGCAATAGACCAGCAGCAGTTGATAGTGCAGCAGCGAGACCACCTGCGGCGATTAGACCAATAACCCAAGAGGGTAGTTGTGCAATTTCTGGGTTAGCCAATACTAAGATATCAGCGTTGACGTCGAGCTCGTTACCAGCCCAGCCTGCATCTGCAAAGCGGCCATCAAGTTCTAAGTCGTGCGCAGCACGTGCTGTTTCAACTGCAGTCGTTGCAGCGCCTACATCACCACCTTCGGTCTGTGCATTGGTCAATGCTACTTCTGCAGCGCCTAATCCACTATCGTTGTACATCTGAATACGACCATCATTATTGAGGTCGGTATATTTAATTAGGCCAGTATCTTCCCAAGTCTTCATCCAGTCTGGACGTTGGTCATAGTCGATTGCAGGCTCTGCAACACCTTGAGGGTAGATAGTATCGATAAGGTTTAAGCGTGCCATTGCGCCAACAGCAGGTGCTGTGAAGTATAGTAATGAAATAAATACTAACGTCCAACCAGCAGTCCAACGTGCATCGGCAACCTTAGGAACTGTGAAAAAGCGAATAATAACGTGAGGGAGACCCGCTGTACCAATCATGAGTGATAAGGTGAACAGTACCATGTTTAGCTTGTTAGGTACGTCAGCGGTATATGCTGTGAATCCCAAATCGGTCACAACTTGATCAAGCTTGGTGAGGATAGGGATACCAGAATCGATATGGTTTGAAAATAAACCCAAACCTGGAATTGGATTGCCTGTTAATTCAAGTGAGATAAAAACAGCAGGAATGGTATAGGCAATCATCAGAACCACATACTGCGCAACCTGCGTGTAGGTGATCCCTTTCATACCGCCAAGAACCGCGTAAAAGAATACAACAATCGCCGCAATAATAAGACCTGTATCGTTCTCTACTTCTAAGAATCGTGAAAACGCAACACCAGCACCTGTCATCTGACCGATAACATACGTGGTAGAGGCGATAATCAAACAAACCACGGCAATCATTGCAGCGGTTTTTGAATAAAAGCGATCGCCAATAAAATCAGGCACAGTGAACTTGCCAAATTTACGTAAGTACGGAGCCAGTAGCATGGCTAGTAGCACATAGCCACCTGTCCAGCCCATCAAGTAGGTCGATGCGCCATAACCGCCAGCAGCAAGCAAACCTGCCATGGAAATAAAAGATGCTGCACTCATCCAGTCAGCAGCTGTCGCCATACCGTTGACTACGGGATGTACACCACCGCCCGCCACATAGAACTCACTGGTCGTCCCAGCCCGAGCCCAAATCGCAATACCAAAATACAGAGCGAAAGATAGGCCTACGAAAATAATATTAACTAAATACTGACTCATGGTCTATTCCTCATCTACGCCATATTGTTTATCTAATTTATTCATACGCCATGCGTAGAAGAAAATTAAAATGATAAACACCCCGATGGAACCTTGCTGGGCGAACCAAAAGCCCAAGTCAGTGCCCCCGACTTTGATGCCGGCTAACAGAGGACGCAATAAAATAGCAAAACCATAAGAACATAGTGCCCAAACTACTAGGCTACCTAAGATGAGACGGACATTGGCACGCCAATAACCGGATGGATCGTTATGACCTTTCATGGGACAACTCCTTTTGTCTTCCCTAAAAAATACCAACAATATAAAAAGAACTGCAATTATTTTTTATCAAACAAACATAAAAAATAGCCAGATACTGCTTTATATAGTGAAAACGATGATACGTGATAAGACGTTTACTATTCGTTAGTTCTCTACTTCAAATAAAATAACTAACACTTTAAACATCACATTAATCTAAACCATCGAATGGTAAAACAATGTTTCTTGAGGAAGACAGAAGGGTGGACTATCCAGTGTCTTTCTAACAATCTCGTCTTCCTGACAAGAGTTTTAATGTTTGTAACGTTCTAACCTATTGTGCTGACTAATAATATTGATCACTATAAAACAGCATAAGCGGATATAAAATTTATATTAGCACGGTTTAATAAACATTATTGCAAACAACTACGCATGAGTTATAGATAAATTACCAAAAATTAGTTTTTGGCGTATTCATTAAAAAACCAAACGTTACGGAAACAGTACGGCAGCTGTGTAGTTTATGCGGTTAAATTGTCACTTAATCTATTCTATATAATATCAAACATAAGCATTATTTATTTTAAAAATAATTATACGAAGTCGATAAGTAAACGTGATGGTCGCACGTCGCTCAATATCTATATCATGCACATGTCTTTTGGTATCAGGTATTTTGCGTAGAAACTATTACAGTCCATAGCAATCAAAATATGATATCGATATGAAACTTAAGTAATGCATATAAAGAGTGAATAAGGAGCCCATATGAACGAAGGGATAGTAGGTTGGTTTAATAACATCGTAAATTATGGTGTCGGTATTATCTGGGGTAACAATGACTGGCTGATAGCTAGCAACCCTTGGTATGGACTACTGATGTTCTTACTAATTGGTGCGGGTCTTTACTTCACCGTCGCGACACGTTTTATTCAGTTTCGCCACTTTGGTCATATGTGGAAGTTGTTACGTGTGTCTAACCAAGGACGCAAAGATGGTGGTATTAGCTCATTTGAAGCATTGATGACGTCACTAGCAGCGCGTGTCGGTACTGGTAATTTGGCAGGTGTGGCAATTGCAATTTATTTGGGTGGCCCAGGTGCTGTATTTTGGATGTGGATGACGGCACTTGTCGGTATGTCGACCAGTTTTATCGAGTCAACCCTAGCACAGGCATACAAGGTACCACACAATGATAATGTGTACCGCGGTGGCCCTGCTTATTATATCGAAAAAGGTCTAGGCAAACGCTGGCTCGCAGTGTTTTTCTCATTATGTTTGTTAGTAGCCTTTGGTTTGGCGTTCAATGGCGTACAGTCAAATACCATCGCTCAAGCGACTAATGAAGCTTTTGGTGTGCCAACGTGGATGACAGGTTTAGTACTGGTAGTATTAGTAGCACCAGTGGTGTTCGGTGGTTTGCGCTCAGTAGCTCGTATCGCGGGTAAAATCGTACCAGTGATGGCTATCTTGTACATTTTGCTAGCAGTATTTATTATCGTGACTAACTTCAGCCAGTTCCCGGCAGCGATCGCGTTGATTGTAAAATCAGCATTTGGCTTTGAGCAAGCGGCAGGCGGTGTTATTGGTTATGGTATTGCGCAGGCAATGATCAACGGCATTAAACGTGGTTTGTTTTCTAACGAAGCGGGTATGGGGTCAGCGCCGAATGCTGCAGCAACGGCAAAAAGTCATCCTGATCACCCAGCAGTGCAAGGTTTCATGCAGATGCTAGGTGTATTTATGGATACCCTTATCATTTGTACCGCGACGGCATCGATTATTATCTTGTCTGGTGTGGTCGATCCTAACGTCGAGCAAGAAGGTATTCAGCTAACTCAGTTGGCTTTATCACAGTATGTGGGTGACCTAGGTGTGGTGTTCGTGGCGATTGCTATTTTCTTTTTCTCATTTACGTCTATCATCGCCAACTACAGCTATGGTGAGTCAAATCTTGAGTTTATCTCTGGTGCCAAAAATGCCAAAGTAATGATCATGATTTTCCGCTTTCTTGTTTTAGGTATGGTATTTATCGGTGCAGTTGCGAGTCTACCTGCCATATGGAACTTCGCTGATTTGTCTATGGGTATGATGGCGATAGTCAACTTAGTGGCTATCTTAATGTTGTCTCCTGTAGCATTAAGAATACTGCGTGACTATGAGCGTCAGGTGAAAGAAGGTAAAACAGGTGATCAAATTAAGTTTAATCCAGATGACTTTGTAAAACTCAAAGATGAAGCCAATCGTGATGCTTGGACAGACTAAGCAGTATTGATGAGTAAAAATCGTTTGTTTCAAGCATTAAAAAACCGCCTTTCTCTTCATAAGAAAAAGGCGGTTTTTATTGGAGCACAGTTTTAATAATACTAACTGTACCAGTTCAAACCAGCATCATTCTGGTTTACATGTTTGGATAGTTAGGACCGCCGCCACCTTCTGGGGTTACCCAAGTGATGTTTTGTGAAGGGTCTTTGATATCACAAGTTTTACAATGCACACAGTTCTGTGCATTAATGACAAACTTAGCACCTTCAGCGTCTTTGACCACTTCATATACACCCGCTGGGCAATAAAGACGAGCAGGCTCAGCATACAGTGGTAAATTGATGGATACAGGCACTGTTGAATCTGTAAGTTTTAGATGCGTTGGCTGATCTTCTGCGTGGTTGGTATTAGAAATAAATACCGACGACAACTTATCAAACACCAGCTTACCATCAGGCTTAAGGTAGGTTGGTTGATAAGCATGATTCGCACGTTCCAACTGATCGTAGTCTGGAATGTTGTCATGCAAAGTGAGTGGCATTTTACCTTTTAACAAGTTGTGCTCGATAAAGGTGAAAGCGCCGCCCATGAGCAGACCCATACGGTGAATAGCAGGTGAGAAGTTGCGCGACTCATAGTTGTCTTGATACAACCACGATTCTTTATACATTGTGCTATACGCGACCACTTCATCATGCTGACGTTCAGCTTGCAGCGCCTCAAAGATAGCTTCGGCTGCGAGCATGCCTGACTTCATCGAGGTATGAGTACCTTTGATTTTTGCTGGGTTTAGGAAACCAGCGTCATCACCTACCAACACGCCACCTGGGAAGGTGAACTTCGGTAATGAGTTTAGGCCACCTTTGGTCAGAGCACGTGCGCCGTAAGAAATGCGCTTACCGCCTTCTAAAACGTTTTTGATAACAGGGTGCGTTTTCAAGCGCTGCATTTCATCAAATGGCGACATGTAAGGGTTGTGGTAAGACAAATCAGCCACAAGACCAAAGCTTACTTGGTTGTTTTCATCAAAGTACAACCACCAGCCGCCAGTCGAGCCAGTTTCAGTCAATGGCCAGCCAAGACCATGCATAACAACGCCTTGCTCATGCTTTTCAGGCTCAACTTCCCATAGCTCTTTTAGACCGATACCATAATGCTGAGGATCAGAGTCTTTATCTAGATCGAAGCGGCTGATTAAGCGTTTGCCTAAATGCCCACGGCTACCTTCAGCAAAAATAGTGTATTTTGCAAGGAGCTCATAACCAGGCTCAAAACTTGGCTTGGCTTCACCATTGGCGGCTACACCCATATCACCAGTTAACACACCTCGTACCGAACCGTCATCATTGTATAAGATGTCATCAGCAGGGAAGCCTGGGAACATCATGACTTCAAGCTCTTCTGCTTGTACTGCTAACCAACGAACGACATTACCTAGCGAAACAATATAGTTGCCATCGTTATGCATCGGTCCTGGAATTAAAGAGTCAGGCACTTTAGTTGAACGTGTGGCAGAGTTTAGATAATAGAAACGATCTTCTGCCGCTGGCACGTTAAGCGGTGCGCCTTTTTCTTTCCAGTCAGGAATTAGCTCATTTAGAGCGCGTGGCTCAATGACTGCACCAGACAACGTATGGGCACCAAACTCAGAGCCTTTTTCGACCACACAAACCATAAACTCATCATTACCAGCTTCAATAGCGAGCTGGCGCAAGCGTATGGCAGCAGATAGACCTGCAGGTCCACCACCAACGACGATGACATCGAACTCCATTGATTCGCGTTCGATTTCAGGTTCAGCGGCAACTGGCTCTACGACTGGTTCTGCTTTATCTAGCGTTGCAGTCTCTGTTGCTACTGGTGCGTCAGCATTTACAGTATTACCATCAATAACTGGCGTTTGATTGTCTTGCTCTTGCATACCTACTCCTAAACTTTTAGTGGCTTATCTCAGGGCATCATTAGCTTAACAACTGAATAATAGACTTGCGGCGCTAACGTCACTCAGACATATGGCTGCCCGATAAAACTGTCTTTGCGGCATCAATTGACCCGTTATGGTTAATACCAATTTATCTAAGGATATCAACGCATAACGTAAGATGTGTCA
This sequence comes from Psychrobacter sp. AOP7-C1-14, assembly GCF_052376135.1. NCBI lineage: Bacteria > Pseudomonadati > Pseudomonadota > Gammaproteobacteria > Moraxellales > Moraxellaceae > Psychrobacter > Psychrobacter sp. AOP7-C1-14. Next base: position 9,204 of record NZ_JBQSVH010000012.1, read on the forward strand.
TCAATACAACACCCACTTGACCATTTCAATAAAAAATCGTTACTCATTATAAAAGAAAAGTCCTACAAACACGATACGCATTTGTGAGTATCGATGCTAAGGTAATGTTAAGAAAATGAAGTTGTTATAACGATAAAGTGTCATCATACCTGAAACAAAAATTTATAGTAATAATAGATAAGCCAAACTTTGGATACTAAATAAAGGAATTAATAATGAATAACGATAATAATAACGTTGAAGACAGTCATGAGAAAGTAACAGAAGCCCCAACCAGTAAGACGTCTCGCCTAGATAACTTAGATAATTTGGATGCACTAAGCCAATATATTAAGTCTGCGAAAGGGACTCGCGAAGGGCGTGCGATACCACCGCTCGAAAGGTGGCATCCTGAAGATATTGCCGATATGGATTTGACTATCAAGGCAAACGGAGAGTGGTGGCATGAAGGCGGTCAAATGACCCGTGAGTCATTGGTCAGCTTGTTTGCCACGATACTATGGAAAGAAGAAAATAATGGCACTACTGAGTACTTTCTAAAAACCCCTGTACAGAAAATCCGTATCCAAGTAGAAGATGCACCACTTCTGATAAATGATGTCGGTATTGTCCATGAAGATGATATGAGTTGGTTGGAGTTTACAACGACGACAGGGGACGTAGTTCGCTTAGACGAGGAGCATCCAGTCGTATTAAAGGCATATAATTCTAATAAGAGCGATTTTAATGATATCAACTCTAATGACAGCGACTTTAATGATAACAGAGCGAATCAGCTGAATACAGCTGACGATGTTGTAGACTCTCAAGATTCAGCGTCTATAGAACAGGTACGCCCCTACATGATGGTTAGAAATGGATTGACTGCGCTTATCGGCCGCAATACTTTTTATCATCTGACTGAAATCGGAGCGTTATCAGAAGACAATGGTAAGACAATATTAACGCTACAAAGTGGCGACCAGTCTTATTTATTATCAATGCCCACTAATTAGGTATTATGTTTATCTATTAATTGCTGTATGCCGATGAGTGCTATAATTTTATAGTGTCGTCTAAGCATGGATTTGAAAAACTCTTATCATCTAAAGACGGCTAATAAACAGCCGAGATAGAGTAATGCCACACAAGCGATATATAGCGCATTTAACTGGACAATAAAATTGATGAACAATATGATAACGGCATTAGCATAAACATGGATATCATGAATAATAAGACCACCAAAAAATTTAGAATATGTGCCGATATATCTGTTGACCAGAGTCTAAAAGCTATTGATCTAGTAAATATCAATAAACATACTGGCAACAAAGTTGTAAGCGATAAAAACCGTAGCGCGCCCATTGGGCTGTTCGATTCTGGTGTTGGTGGTTTGTCTGTTTACTTGCATTTAGCACAGCAACTGCCTACTGAGCGTTACGTATATTATGCTGATACGCTAAATGTACCTTATGGCAATCGTGATAGCGAAGATATTGAAGTACTGACGTTAAAGGCTGTAGAGTGGTTACATCAGCAAGGCTGTAAGCTAATTGTTATTGCTTGCAATAGCGCTTCAGCATATGCGCTAGATACTGCCCGACGCTGCTATCCGAATATACCTATTGTGGGTCTTGTCCCTGCATTAAAGCCTGCGGTATTATTGAGTAAGAGCGGTCACGTAGCGGTGCTAGCGACCAAAGCAACTTTGAACGGTACCTTGTTAAATGACGTTATTCTCAATTTTGCTAAACCTAATAACACAGTAGTCACTAAGTATTTTGATCCACAACTGGTGCCTTGGGTGGAAGCAGGTATGTCAGAACAAGACGAGACAGCCGATAGATTACGTCAACAGGTACGAATATTTGCTAATGAAGGTGTCGATCAGTTAGTGTTAGGGTGTACACATTATCCATTTTTTAAGACATTTTTATTAGCTGAGATTGCACAACAGCAGCTATCAATACAAGTCATTGACTCTGGTCAAGCGATTGCTGAACGGGTTAGACAGCTATTGATTGCAAACAACTTATCTGCATCGTGTATGAGCGAAAGACAGAAAAGTCTGACACCAAAATCTAGTCCGACAAACACCATTACTAGATCACCATTAACTTTTCACGCTACTAAATATAGTGATAGACTATGCGCTTTAGTTGAACGCTTACTTGGTACAGAGATGGCATTACAATACTATTCTGACTAGTTATTATCAAAACTAGTGATATCAATACGCTGTATGCAACGCTGACTCAGTTAAAATAAATTGAGTGCATCTTTTTAAGCTAAGAGTATGCTAGGCTGAGCAAAACAAGATTTTTGTGTTCTATCTCACACCCTATCCTTTTTATGTCACGACATACGCTTAGAGGTAATTGTGCCGAAACGTCGCTATCATATTCATATTATATGCGCTGACAACGACCAGTTGTTGGTTCTAGACAGCTTAGCGATATTCTTTCAGGCACGCGCATTTCTGACCTATGATGTTTCTAGTAAGTTATCTAAAGCCTCTTTTTATGGGCGCCAGTGTATTGACTCTTGTGATTATGCAGTCATGATTGTTGGCGACAGCTACGGGACTGTTCAAAAAAACGGTGTCAGCCAGATGCACTTGAGTTATCTTAATGCTAAAGCAAAGCTTAAGCCACTACTCGTTTTGGTTAAAAACTACTCTCAAGACGCCGTCATCAGCCGACAACTTCAAGAATTTATTAAGTTAGTCACCAATCAAGATAACCAGCTACATTACTATGATACAGAAGAAGATATCGAGCCACTATTGGTACAAGCTCATTATAATGCAGTCGCCAACAATAGAATGGTAGGTGGCTGGGTCAGAGCGAATGATGAAGAGAGTACTATTAGTAAAAAGGTCGTTCATGAGAAGCCAGTCGATGTATTACTTCGTACTACTAAGGTAGAAAAAAATAGTCCTGATGACGAAGACTTTATATCGGATAAAGTTAGTGAGCCACTTGAATTAACAGAGTTTTTTGAGATTCAATATAGTGCTCAAGCTTATGAGGGTGGTAATCTAACGGACGTGACCAGATCCCTCACACTCTCATGGCACGAGATACTCATGACACTCACGAGAATACCGTCTACTTTTTCGAGCTATGGCTTGCAAAATGCTATCAATCGCTTGATTACTTCTAAAGCGGAAATAGATATCAAAAAAGAGATGCCAAACGTTCATGCTGTCTCACGCTGCCAAATCTCTCAAGCTGATATCAATAATTTGCAACGTAAGCTAGTCGGTGCAAATTGGATACAACTGATGACGTATGGCACTCGGGTTTCGCAAGAGCTTTGGAAGCTTACCTTCTACGCAAAAAACCTACTGCAAAATAATACCTCGAGTACGGACGAACAATACTCATAATTATTTGATAGCGTGCTCAATAACACTTATATAAAACGTCCACTTTGGCATCATGGCTACGTTTTGTAATACAAAGCATACGTGCAATGCTTGTGAATATTTCTCAGACCCGTAATAATAAAGTCAGTTAGTTAACTATGTTCACAGCATTAGCTGTTTTAGAATGACAATTAATAATTAGGGAGAGCGTACGATGAGCAATGCTAAAAATGACGAATTAAAAAGAGATATTGATGATCTAGAAAAGTCGATGCATGATGCTGATCAGTTTCATACGTTAGAAGAGCAGGTAGCTGATATGAAACGCCGCGGTATAGATCCTAGCAAAGCCTACAAAGATTTGGATAATAAAGCGGAAGATGAAGACTGGGGTGATGCGACTTGGAAAGAAAACGGTAAGTGGGAGCCAAAAACTGCTGCTGATTTAGACGACAAAGCTCGTGAAAATTGGAATGGCGACAATGGTCAGCCTAAGCCACCACCTATTGTTTAGATACGTTTATTAGGTCAAGTAGATAGGTTGTTTTAGTAACTGTCTATCAAAAAAGCCACGCTAACAATAGCGTGGCTTTTTTGATGCGCTCAAATAGCATTACTTATCTTGCTACTATGAACCTTGGTCTATACGAATAAGTTTGATAGTGCCATCAGCGTCAGTAACGCGGCGATAACGTGTATTGCTAGAAGTTGACGAGCTCACGGATGGTTGAGAGGAGTAGCTACTAGGCGCAGTCGTTTGCTGTTGAATTAACTGTCCCATGCGATCGGCAGGTGTAGGATTCAAGGGTTTACTGTTTGCAGGCTGACCGTATTGAGGTTGACTTGGTGCTGCATTACCAACGATTGCGCGATAGAACTTCTGACCTGCACGTCCGTCAGCTGGGAAAATACCGCGACTAGTCTGGTATTGCTGAATAGCGGTACGAGTATTGTCTCCGATAATGCCATCGACACCACCAATGTCATAACCTGCGTTTAGCAATGCTTGTTGAATGTCTTTAGCCTGCTGGCGGCTGATACCAGGATCGTCTGTTGGCCACGCAGTGATAAAGTCTGTTTTGCTACTGTCTTCACGAGTGATCAAATCTGATAAGTGTGCGATCGCCAGTGCGTAGTTTTCTGAAGCGTTATAAGAGTAAAACGTATCAAAGTTTTTACCTACTAGGAAAGCAGGGCCTTCTATACCAGCTGGTAGTAATAAGCCTGCACTGTTTAAGTCAGAGGGTAACGGACTACCATTAGCCAATGTCAGACCTTGGTTGCGCCAATGGCTTATCGATTTTTTATCTTTACGATTAGAAGCGGCCCAGAACCCATCAGGTAGTTTAACTTCATAACCCCAAGGCTCGCCAGTACGATAGCCGCGATTGTCCAAGAAGTTCGCCGTAGAAGCGAGTGCATCAGGGACGCTATTGACCAAGTCACGACGACCGTCACCATCAAAATCTACGGCCAATTCTAAAAAGGTACTCGGCATAAACTGTGTCTGCCCAAAGGCGCCTGCCCATGAGCCGGTCATATCGTTGGGTGCGATATCGCCATTTTGCACGATTTTTAGCGCATTGGCGTATTCACCTTGGAAATAGCTCTGACGACGATCAAAACAAGACAATGTTGCTAAAGATTCAAATAACGGCTTTTTACCTAACGTTTGACCGAAGTTAGACTCTACGCCCCAGACACCAAGTACATGCTCAGCTTTTACGCCATAACGCGACTCAATTTGACGTAGGGTTGAACCCCATTGACGTTTGGCTCGGATACCATCTTCGACACGCTCTTTATCGACTAGTGCTGATAAATAATCCCAGACATCTTTTTGAAACTCTGGCTGATAGTTAAGCGATTGAATCACGCTAGGATCAGGTTGGCTAGGACGGTAGTTGTTAAAAGTAAAACTATCCACGCCGCGGAATTTACTAGAGTTTTTTAGTCCATCTAGACATTGTTGGAATTCAGCATTAGATAAATTTGGTGCTTCTGGTCGGGCAGCTTGGGCTGTGCTTGCTAAGCTGATGCCGACAGCAACACCAAGCAGCGACAAAGTAGATAAGGAAGTCAAACGCATGAAAATATCCTATAAACGTTAAAATCGTTATTGAGAGATAAAAGACGAAAAATGATATTAACGTAGAGTAACCAATCTAAACAGTAAAGAAAAGCTGTCGAAGTACCAAGGTTATAAATGGTTACGATAAATTGACGCTGCCGTGAGATTAAAAGAGGATTTCACTGAGCTACAATAGACAAACACTCATAGCTCATAAAGTATCTAATTTTAGCTATTGATAGATATTTAATTATTTAGCCAACATGCTATCTAGTTCCTTTATAAAGCTATGAATACGCGCTGCATTTTTACCCATATCGCTCTTACCGATACGTGATTTACTACGGATATCGACTAAGCGTTCGTCACCATTATCGGTTACACGAACCACCACATCATCTTTGAAGCCAAACCAAGTGGTGGTATCTGTGGCTTCAATGATGCCTTTGTCAGCATCAGTATTGACAAGCTCCCAGCCTAAATTTTCAATGGCTTGTTTGGATGCGTCAACCAATTCAGGCTGTGATTGAGAGTAGGTCAACGTCTGCAGGTCAGGATAGGCAGTGCGCTGTTGTTCAGCAATTTCTGCGCCTGCGTACTCGACTGGATTTGATGCATCTGCACGTAGTGGCACAATCGCGACAAACTTAGGTGGATTCACTAGATCGGTTGAAATGTCATGAATCGGCGGTACGCTTTTGGCGTTATTCATCATACCGAGTGGCAGAGCGATAGCAATTGCAGAAAATATAACGGCTATTGCTGCGCTAGCAAAGCTGACCGTTTTACGTTTGAATATAACTTGGATAGCAAGTAGTACGAGAGCTGCAATACCAACAAACAGACCGAACTTAAACCCTGTCATTGCAGTGCCTAAGTCTAAAAACCCGAATTTATGAAGTGGTGCTGGTAGTGCAACCAGCAAAAACGCGATTAAGCTTATCATGCTTACTAAAATTTTCATTAGGACGCTCATTTATTTTTTGATAGATGCGAAGTATATTCTATTTATCACTTAACAACCATACATGCTCTGTCACGGTTAAGTCAGAGGCGGAGCCTATAGAAGCCGATTCGCTAGTGAGTTTGGTAATTTGATAGTGATCGCCATAATATTGCTGTAATTGCTCGCTATTGATAGAAAAAGGCGGTCCGTTTTTTTTACTTTGGTCATAATTAAGCGTGATTAATAATTGTGAAGCTTTGCCGCTAATTTTACGTATCTGCTCGCTATACTGTACGCGCATATCAGCTGGTAGGGCAATCAATGCGGCTTTATCATAAACGGCATCAATACTACCAATATCATCCGCTGTCAGGCCAAAAATATCAGCGACCCATAAAGTGATGGTTTGTCCCGACAACTGACCTTGATAGTATTTAATCGTTGGATTGTCTGCCTGTTGATAGACAGTAGGTTCGATGCTTTGCTCGGCAAAAAATTCTTGTACGGCTGTTTCGACCAACTCAACGCCTACCACGTCACAGCCTTGCGTGGCTAGCCAAACCATGTCGATTGATTTGCCACATAGCGGAACGAAAACACGACTACCAGTCGGTATATCTAAGCGGTTAAAGTACTCAATCAACAATGGGTTGACCGCAGATTGATTGAATCCAATACGGCCTTCTTTCCAACGTTTATGCCAAAACTCAGGGTTCATGCTGTAATCCTTTATCTGCACGTTTTTGATATAAGAGATTCTAATATTAATCTGATATATCAAAGGAGAAAATAATAAAAAGCCAAACACCTATAGTATAAGTGTTTGGCTGGTATCTCACATTAGGCTAAAAAATCTTTTGAGTGAATAATGTCTTATTCAATTTAACTAACCATATATTTACTAAACTCTTGACGCAGCTTGGCTAGCTTTGGTGGGATTGCAAAGTTGCAATAAGCCTGTCCTGGGTTTCTGTTAAAGAAGTCTTGATGTGAGTCTTCTGCTTGATAGAACTCAACGGCAGGATGTACTTCCGTCACCACGTCCACACCCATATCGCGTAACTTATTAATAGTGCGATCTACAGTCGGTTTTTGACCGTCTTCGGTATAAAAGACTACACTGCGATACTGACTACCAACGTCATTACCTTGACGATCCATCGTGGTGGGATCGTGCGTCGCAAAGAAGACATCAAGTATTACTTCTAATGGGACGATGGACTCATCAAATTCGACTTTGATGACTTCGATATGGCCAGTCGTACCACTGCAGACGGCTTCATAATTGGCAGAAACAGCATCACCGCCCATGTAGCCTGAAACGACAGATTGCACGCCCTTTACTGATAAAAATACGGACTCGGTGCACCAAAAGCAGCCGCCGCCTAATACGATCGTTTGCATAATTTTTCCTATTATTATAAATATGGGTAAGTGCTATATTTGGTAGCAATGGTTTCGTTTTTCAATGTTATTTTTCAACATCACGTTTTCAACGTCTCATCACCCTTAGCATTATTTATTCAGTTTCGTAGGTTATTCAGCTTAGCAGGCGAGCCAAAGGCGATAAGTAACAAACAGTAATGTTATAATGGGATTTTGCTACGTCGCTTATTTATCAACTGACAATGATGAGCCAGCTCATCAGCTATTTCTTATTAAGTTCTATTCTAAAAAACGAGTCGTCCTATGAGCCAATCCCAGCCTACTGTCAAACATGACACCCTATTTGACAAACCGTTTACCACACCGCTGGATAAAGCGGCACGCTTTTCCTTTGATGAGCAGGTAGTGGCTTGTTTTCCTGATATGATTCGTCGCAGTGTGCCTGGTTATGGTCAGGTGCTGGCGATGTTGCCAATATTTGCTCGTCGTCACTGCAAGTACCGTCAGCAGAGCGATAGCGGTCAACGTGTTAGCCGTATTTATGATTTAGGTTGTTCATTGGGCGCCGCGAGTATGACATTAGCTGGTGAATTTGAACCACAAGATTTGCAAATCAAAGCCATTGATATCTCACCAGCGATGACGACAGAAGCGACCACGTTACTGAGTGAGAACTATTCTGAGCACGATATCGAAGTAGTCACCGCGGATATTCGAGATGTGGAGCTTGAACCCTGCGATATGGTGATTTTGAACTTAACGCTACAGTTTTTACCAGCGGCTGATAGAGTGGCGGTATTAGAGAAGATTTATGCGGCACTGAGTGAAGGTGGCATATTAGTGTTAACTGAAAAAACTCACGCATTTGACGAGCAGTACGATGCATGGCTGGTGGAGCGTTATTACGATTTTAAACGCGCCAATGGTTATACGGAGATGGAGATTAGTGGTAAGCGTAATGCACTAGAGAATGTATTGATTACTGATACCTTAGACGAGCATCATGCACGTTTGAGTGATGTTGGTTTTAAACGTCACCTGACGTGGTTTCAGTTTTTGAATTTTGTGTCTGTGGTGGCGTTTAAATAATCCTTACTTTTTACACAGTTATTTCTTAATCAATAAGGTAACCTGCTTTTATGCTCAACGACACTATCATCAACGCCGAACGTGAACTATATCTAACCTTGCTAGAGCTGGCACAGCAGCAGCCGAGCGCTTATGAATGGCTTAAGCAATTACCAACGTGGCTAGGTGACATAAAAAACAAAGCGAACTATGCGCACGCGCCTGCCTACCAAGCGTCGGTTGCTCGTTTGCCAAACCTAACCATAAACAACGTCGATCTAAACAGCGATACAGTGACGATTGAGGCAGATCTAAATGAGTCTCAGCGTAAACAAACAACAGCACTGCTAAAGCAACTGATGCCATGGCGCAAAGGACCTTTTCAAATTGGTGGTCAGATCGGTAGTCAAATCGGCGATGGCGAGTCAGGCATTAAGATTGATACCGAGTGGCATAGCGACTGGAAGTGGCAGCGAGTTGCACCGCATTTGAGTAGATTAGATGGTCGCCGTGTGTTAGATGTAGGCGGTGGCTCTGGTTATCACGGTTGGCGTATGGCAGGAGCAGGGGCGGATACGGTCATTATCGTTGATCCTTCTTGCTTGTTTTATCATCAGTTTATGGCGATTCGTCATTTCGTTGGTACAGCAGATGCTTATAAAGCGCATTATATTCCTGTACCGCTCGAAGCGTTACCTGAGCACAGTCAACTGTTTGATACTGTGTTTAGTATGGGTGTGCTGTACCATCGCCAGTCACCGTTTGAACATTTACAACAGCTCAAAGGGCAGTTAGTCAAAGGCGGTGAATTGGTACTAGAAACCTTGGTGATTGAAGGTGATGCCAATACCGTACTGGTGCCACATGACCGTTATGCACAGATGAATAACGTGTATTTCTTGCCATCGGTGGCGGCATTAATTGGTTGGCTAGAAAAAGCAGGGTTCTCAGATGTGCGCTGCGTCGATGTAGCAGTCACCTCGACCGAGGAACAAAGACAAACCGAATGGATGACCTATCATTCGTTAGCAGACTTCTTAGATCCTAATGATTCGACCAAGACCGTCGAAGGGTATCCTGCTCCCATGCGTGCGACTTTGATTGCTAAAAAGTAACATTGATGGTGGTAGCTAACATAAGGAAAGCACTATGAGCACATCAAAGACTTTGATCGTAGCTACTATCAGCTTACTATCGCTACCTGCTATGGCAGGTTATGGGACTGTATCCGAGGGTTGGGGCTTTGTACAAGACGACTGGCAAGTGGTTTGTGATAATACGCGGACTTGCCGAGCTGCTGGATACGCAAGTGAAGCGCTAATAGATGAGCCTGCCTCAATCTTGTTTACAGCATTATCAAAAGCAGCTCTGCCAAAAACGCAAATTCAGTTTATATCAGAGGTGCCGCTAGACGACCTTAAGCGTGTTGAACTTTGGCTGAACAATAAAAGCTATGGTGTGCTGCAATCCAACAAAGAAGACAGTCTATTATATGACTTGTCAGCCAAGCAGACCCAAGCACTGCTTGACCATGCTCGTATCGCGACTAAGATAGCGATTAGAGCAGGCGACAATCAATGGCAGATCAGCGATAAAGGTATGTCGGCAGTACTGCTAAAACTAGACGATGTACAAGGTCGGGTAGGGACGTCGATAGCATTGGTCAGTAAGAATAACCAAAATCGTCAACGTCCTAAAGTAGCTTTGCCAAAACCAATCATTCAAAAAGGATTTACGTATTCAGCAAAAGACAACAAAACACTCGCTCCATCGAAGCTGGCCTATTTTCATAAAAATATTGATAAGTGGGTTGATATTGATGCCGAGCAGCTTATAGGGTCTAAGGACGTAATGGGCGACTGTGAGCTGATTAACCCAAAGACTGAAACATATCAGCGTATGTCAAAATATGGCTCTACGATGCTTGGTTGGGACTTTATACCGGTTGACGATAGCTATACGTTAGCCGCGCATACTTGCTGGCTAGGCGCTTACAATTCTAGTAACGGCTATTGGCTCATTGATAATGCAAGACCTAGCAACCCTACGCTTATCACCACAGCAGGAAATGATTATTTTGATGGTGAGATTTCGGCCACTCACAAAGACCGAGGCCTTGGTGACTGCTGGAACCGTACTACGTGGACATGGAATGGTGAGACATTTGCTAAGAGCGAAGAGTCTAGTACAGGCATGTGCCGAGGTTTTGCTGGTGGAGCGTGGGACCTACCAACTTATGTGAGTCAGGTTATAAAAAATGATGCTAAGGCTCGATAGCTTTTTTGATCCAAAAGACTGTGGTTTAAAAGACTTTAATTTAAAAGGCTAATACCTTATAAAGCGCAGCAGTCATAAGCTATATAGCCTTTGACCTTTCTATTTATATCGCAAGCTGTGCCACAAGATAAACGTTGAGAATGGCTAATTAGATTAACCATTTTTTGAAAGCGACTTCCATGACTATCTTAAGGATAAAACCAACAGAACCTGCGCCTAGGGCTAGGAATATCCAAAAAGTACCAGCACGACCAGCTTCAGACGTTTTAGAGATATCCCACATAATAAAAAACAAGAAAGCGATGAATATTGGTAATAAGACGTACAATCCCCAACTGGTGACAGTACTGGCAGCAATAGCAAACATGGCGTGATCCTATAATAGAGTAGTAATGCGTCTTCTATATTTTAGAAGAGCCGTACAAACCATTATTATAACGTGGAAGCAGTCAGGTATAAACGACTGCCCAGTATTGAGCAACAGTAACGCTACAATTCACGTTATGAGTTATTTATCAGTTTTGCCTCATTGATATTAGTCAGCCTAAATCAAGATAACGATAAGATTTTAGTGCTAATTTTGGCGCAAATGGTGCAATAAAGCGCAAAGATTGTTATATTTACAGGTTACTTGTCTTTTTACATTATTCGATCCCTGCAATGTCGATCGCTATTATAATAAGCAGTTATCGATTGCTCGCATTCGCACCGTTTTTGTTGTTTATTTAATTGAGTTCAAATTCCTATGTCACAAACCCAAATTGATACGCTTGCATCTCTATTTAATGATGCAGTTCAAACCCTACAAGCAGATGGTACGCTACCAAGCGATTGGCAAAACAACAGCCAAATTACCCGTACGAAAGATTTAAGTCACGGTGATTTTGCCAGTAATATCGCGCTAACGGCAGCGAAAGCGGCTAAAGCTAATCCGCGTCAACTTGCTGAAAAAATTGTCAGCGCATTGCCTGACAATCAAGATATCCGCCAAGTAGAAATCGCAGGTCCAGGGTTTATCAATGTATTCTTAAATTCGGAAGCTAAATTTTCTGTATTGGACGATATTTTCACATTGCAAGACCGCTTTGGTTTGAGCAATCAGTTCGACGGTCAAAAAGTCCAAGTTGAATTTGTTTCTGCCAACCCAACGTCAAGTCTGCACGTCGGTCACGGTCGCGGTGCTGCGTTTGGCATGAGCGTCGCTAACTTGCTAGAAGCCATCGGCTATGACGTCACGCGTGAGTATTATGTCAATGACGCTGGTCGTCAAATGGACATCTTAGCAACCAGTACTTATTTGCGTTATTTAGAAGCCAATGGTGAGCAAGTGACTTTTCCTGTCAACGCCTATCAAGGTGACTATGTCAGTGACATCGCCCAGACGCTAAAAACACAACATGGTGATAGTTACGTACACAGCTTTGCAGATGTTGCCAAAGACGTACCAGAAGATGCTCAGTTTGAGATCAATGCTGATGGCGAAAAAACCGTTATCTCAGGTGATAAAGAAGCGCATATTGATGGCTTGATTGCCAATAGTAAAATTTTGCTAGGTGAGAGCTATACACTGTTTTTAAATGCAGCACTAAGCAGCATTTTGGCGGACATCAAAGACGATTTAAACGACTTTGGTGTGAGCTATGAATGCTGGTTTAGCGAAAGATCTATCGATAGCGAAATTGAGCCTGTATTACAGATATTAGATGACAAAGGCTATCTATACGAAAAAGACGGCAACATTTGGTTTAAATCAACCGATTTCGGTGATGAAAAAGACCGTGTTGTACGCCGTGCCAATGGTCAGTCGACGTATTTTGCCTCTGACATCGCTTATCATAAAAACAAGTTCGATCGCGGCTTTGACAAAGTCATTAACGTTTGGGGCGCAGACCACCATGGTTATGTCCCACGCGTAAAAGCCGCTCTATTGGCTCTTGGTATCGATGCCGAGCGTCTAGATGTAGTGCTTGTACAGTTTGTCGCGTTATGGCGCGGTAGTGAAAAAGTACAAATGTCTTCACGCTCAGGTCAGTTTGTGACCTTACGTGAGTTACGCGCAGAAGTCGGTAACGATGCTGCACGATTCTACTATGTGGCGCGCAAGCCTGAAGTGCATGTTGATTTTGACTTAGAACTTGCTAAATCACAAAGCAAGGACAATCAGGTATATTATATTCAATATGCTCATGCGCGTGTTTGCCGTGTGTTAGAAAAACTGGCAACTTATGATTTGACCGTAGATGATGCCGTTGGTTTGGCACATCAAGATTTGTTAAGTGCGCCGAATGAAGACGAGCTAATTAAACTATTAGCAGGCTATCCAGCGACGTTACTTCGCGCAGCAACTGGTTACGAGCCGCATGTTTTGACCAACTACCTAAAAGAACTAGCGGCATTGTTCCACGGTTGGTATGACACCAACCGTATCTTACCAATGAGCCTGACGTCAGGTGAAACGCCAAATCAAGATGAGCTAGACTTAATGCAAGCACGTTTGCGCTTATCCAAAGCCGTTAGACAAGTATTAGTGAATGGTCTTAGTCTACTAGGCTTGTCTGCACCGTCTAGTATGTAGTGTTTTTTACATGTAGAAAGCTATTGTTCGTATAGAAAAATTTCTAACATGTGAAATAAATGTAGGCAGCTGATAGCACTAATTTGATGATAGTTAAATCCAGTAGGGAGAGCGAGATCCATGCTAGCCAAAAAACCTAAAGGCGCAACAGAAAAGCGCAAATCAAGTAGCGTATCAGGCTTATTGTGGATGTTTGTTGGGGCAGTATTGACCCTTATGATCGGGGTGTTTATCTACCTCTCACCATTATTCAACTTCAGTCCTGCTGATGGTAGCGCTGAGAACGATCCTGATCGTCAAGTACAGCCACGTGTGGATACTGATACCGATAATGGCGATTATGAGTTCTACGATATTTTGCCAAATCAGGAAATGGCAACCATCCCTGATGAAGACATTGCTGATATTGAGAATAATCAAATAGACGGTATCGACGCGTTTGAACCAGACGTTGTTGTGACTCAACCAGAGAGCGATACAGCCAGTACAGAAAATACGGGCAGCTTAGATGCTTCGGAAGATGCGACTGTCGAACCAGCTAGTGGTAGCAATACTGGGTCTGGTGGGGATATCGTTGTTGTTGAAGAAAATACCACTTATGATGGTACGCCAACTACCAACACTAACAACGCTACGACTCGTAACAACAATGCAGGGGCGGGTGAGGCAAATGTCCAAGCTGCCACACCTGCGGCGACCTATATTTTGCAGATTAATAGTTTTAGTGATGCAGATGAAGCGGATCGTCGCCGTGCACAAGTACTGATGGCGGGTGTTGATGCTAGAGTGGTCAAGAACACAACGGGTAATGGCTTACCAATCTATCAAGTCATCTCGCGTCCTTTGAATAACCGTCAAGCAGTGACGACGGCGCAGCAACGTCTACAAAATAATGGTATAGACTCCATTATCGTTGAACAGCGTCGCTAGATTAAGTCGTTTACAGTTATTATATTTATTAAAAAAAGCGTCGTAATGGCGCTTTTTTTATCTCTGTATTTTATCAAAAGCTTTTCGACGGTTTTATGCTATTAAACGTTCATTAAGAGTATGGTTATGACAGTATCTAACTCAGTAACACCTCAAGTAGGCATCATTAAAGCGTTCTTTCAAAAATACTTTATCGATGCGTTCACTGGGATGGCTTTAGGGCTATTTGTTACGTTGATTGCAGGTCTCATTATCTCGCAAATCGGTGGCTGGTTAGATTTGCCAGCATTGGTCGCGGTCGGGAAGCTTGCCTCGATATTAATGGGCGCTGGTATTGGGGTAGGTATCGCTTATTATCTCAAAGCGCCAACACTAGTAATGCTCAGCTGTCTCGTGGCAGGTATGCTTGGTGCTCATTCCGAAGCGCTAATGGCAGGTACGCTATTTACGCCACAAGTGGGTGGGCCTGCAACCTTTGTAGCGTTGCCTGGTAATCCGATAGGCGCCTATCTAACATCAGTCTTTGCTTATCGTGCGGGTAGTTGGGTGGCAGGAAGGACCAAGCTTGATATTTTATTGGTTCCGTTATTGGTATGTGCAGTTGCATTGGCTGTCTGTGCGCTACTGAACCCACCTATCGTTGATGCAGTCGCTGCTATCGGTCAAGGTATTCAGGCGGCTACGGAACTTCAACCATTGTTAATGGGTATCGTTATTGCAGTCGTGGTAGGTATTTTACTAACACTGCCAACTTCGAGTGCGGCTATTTGTATTGCTATTGGGCTTGGCGGTGTGGCAGGTGGGGCAGCGGTAGTTGGCTGCGCGGCACATATGATTGGCTTTGCCGTTGCAAGTTTTAAAGACAATGGTGTTAGTGGTGTCGTCTCTCAAGGCTTAGGTACCAGTATGCTACAAATCCCTAATGTGCTCAAAAAGCCTATCGTTTTATTACCAGCTGTGATTGCCAGTGCTATCGTTGGGCCTATCGCGACTGTTGGGTTTGGCTTGGCTTGCACGGCAACAGGAGCAGGCATGGGTACGGCTGGTTTGGTGGGTGTATTTGGGGTGATTGAGGCATCACAGGAGATTATGAATACGGGTCAATTATGGACAGCGATTATTCTGTTGATGTTTGTATTGCCTGCGGTGATTTCAGGGTTAGTGGCTTACATCATGCGCCGTATGGGCTGGTTAGTCACTGGTGATATGAAACTGCCGTAGCGACTTAAAAGAGAGCGAGAAAATCATATCTTACAGTGGGCTAAAACACGCCAAAAAAAAGCGTCTGAGCAGAGTTTGCCAGACGCTTTTTCTAAATGAATAACCATTTATATATAATGAGTTACTAATTGAACGATACATTAAGCAATTTTAGGTACTTTGCCTTCATTGATGACATCTGCATCAACCATCACAGTTTTAGCATTTTCCATAGAAGGCAACTCATACATAGTTTCAAGCAGGGCATTTTCTACGATAGAACGTAGACCACGAGCACCTGTTTTACGTTCCATTGCTTTTTTGGCGATGGCATCTAGTGCTTCTTGAGTAAAGCTAATCTCAGCACCTTCCATATCGAACAAGTACTTGTACTGTTTTACCAGTGCGTTCTTTGGTTCAGTTAGAATTTGTACCAAGGCTTCTTCATCTAGCTCCTGTAAAGCTGCAAGTACAGGCAAACGACCGATTAGCTCAGGAATCAGACCGAACTTGATTAAATCTTCTGGCTCAACCTGCTGTAGCAAGTCTGAGCTACGACGGCTGTCGTCTTTTGAGCTGACATCAGCGTTAAAACCAATACCGCCTTTCTCAGTACGCTGCTGAATGACACTATCAAGACCAGCAAATGCACCACCAACGATGATTAGAATATTGCTGGTATCAACTTGGATGAGCTCTTGCTGTGGATGTTTACGTCCACCGTGCGGCGGGATAGCAGCAACGGTACCTTCGATTAGCTTTAGCAGCGCTTGCTGTACGCCTTCACCTGATACATCACGGGTGATAGATGGATTGTCGCCTTTCTTGCTGATTTTATCAATCTCATCAATATAGATAATACCTTGCTCAGCTTTAGCCACATCATAATCAGAAGCTTGTAATAGCTTTTGTACGATGTTCTCAACGTCTTCACCAACATAACCAGCTTCGGTTAAGGTAGTAGCATCAGCCATCGCAAACGGTACATCAAGCAGACGTGCTAAGGTTTGCGCTAGTAACGTCTTACCAGAACCAGTAGGACCAATTAGCAAAATATTACTTTTTGCCAATTCAACCATCGCATCATCAGCGCCGATCTTAGCTTTTTTGCTATCGTGAGCTAATGTCTGGCTAACTTTTAGGCGTTTATAATGGTTATAGACAGCAACAGCCAATGCTTTTTTGGCGGCGTCCTGACCGATGACATAGTCATCAAGCTTTGCACGCAACTCTTTTGGCGTTGGTAGTTTTTTATTGACCCAGGAAGTATCAACTTCGCTATCGTCATCACCGTGCTCTGCGCTATCTGCGATTAAATCAGTACATAGCTCGATACATTCATTACAAATATTGGCATCGTCAGCAGCAATCAGTTGCTGTACATCGCTTTTGGCTTTACCGCAAAACGAACACTGCGGGGTATTATCTTCTGCCATAAAAGGCGCTCCTAAAATTTAAAACTGGTTAGTTTATTTGCAGTATATCGATTACTCTATCAGTGTCATACCCTTCAAAACAATAGATATGACATTGGTTGTGAGTTGCCGTATAGCAAATAAACTATAAAAGGTCTGATGGTCTTGCTCTCGATCGAGATGCGTCACACTAATGCTGAGGTTACAAAGATTCAGGGCGACGCTCTAATACTTCGTCAACCAAACCGTACTCTTTGGCTTCTTGTGCATCTAACCAATAATCACGCTCAACGTCTTTTTCGATTTTTTCTACTGGTTGACCAGTACGCTCAGCT
Organism: Psychrobacter sp. AOP7-C1-14; assembly: GCF_052376135.1. NCBI lineage: Bacteria > Pseudomonadati > Pseudomonadota > Gammaproteobacteria > Moraxellales > Moraxellaceae > Psychrobacter > Psychrobacter sp. AOP7-C1-14. Next base: position 26,759 of record NZ_JBQSVH010000012.1, read on the forward strand.
AAGATGCTATTCAGACGTGCACGAGTTTTAAGGATTTCACGAGCATTAATTTCGATATCAGTTGCCTGACCTTGCGCACCACCTGAAGGCTGGTGAATCATGACACGAGCGTTAGCAAGTGAATAGCGCTTGCCTTTTTGACCAGCAGCCAACAGGAACGAACCCATGCTATAAGCGCCGCCCATACAAATAGTAGATACTTCAGGCTTGATGAAGTTCATGGTGTCAAAAATAGCCAAGCCAGCACTTACTGAACCACCTGGTGAGTTGATATATAAATGGATATCTTTGTCAGGGTTTTCAGCTTCTAAGAATAGTAACTGTGCGACGATAAGGTTCGCCATGTTGTCTTCGACCTGACCGGTCAAAAAGATAACGCGCTCACGTAATAGACGTGAAAAAATATCAAACGAGCGTTCACCGCGTGAGGACTGTTCAACCACCATAGGTACTAATGCAGCTTGTGTAGTTTGTACTTCTTTGTGCGCACTCATCAGCATGTCAAAATGCGGGTTGGTAGTGATGCGATCATAATCTGTCATAGAAAAGTCCTATCGATAAATGTAAAAAATAAAATGGATTGAATGATTTTGTTGTCTAGTAGTTTTTGACTAATGGGTTGTTTATAAGGGGGCTGCGCTCACTATTCAAGCCTATAGAATTGGTTTGTGCATAAAATAGATGAAAAAGTGAGCATACTCTGTTTTTATATTTTTCTGTATGAGCTGAAAAATAACTTTTTAATCAAAAATATTTAAGAGAAATAAGTACTGGCTTAAATATTCCTTTGTTAGGTGATTACTACAATTTCTCATCCCGACACAGACGCCTTGGATCTCATGCTACCCCACTTTTTAACATAGAATACCTGATTAATAGCATGACAATCTACCCATCTTGCTAGTCGATTGTATAAGTAGCCCATCGTTAACAGAAACATTAATTCCACTTCATGATCAAACGTGCTTAGTATTCCAGTAACAATGGACACAATATGTTCAAGCAGTACAAGCTCCAGTCATGATATGTAGGGTAACAGCCGTGCTGAAAAACGGTGCATTTTCTCGATAAAATGCTACGATTTGGTGCAAATATCGCTGACTATCGGTAAAGAATTAACAGCAAGTTTGGGTCAGAAAATAGCCAAACCAATACTACTGTTACCACTAGTGAACATACACAGTAAAAACTAATGCAAAATCACTGTATTAGATATATAGACTGGTTTTTTGCCCTAGTAGGTTTATACAAGTTGGCACAATGATTGTATAAATAGTAGTATTAATGATTTTTTACGTTATGTAACCTAGTTTTTATTTTGATAGCGCTTATTTTACAGCGATTAAGCGTTGATGGTTACGTAAGACGCTAGATCATATTTGACGAGTATATAAGATGAGTTGGGCTTCTTCCTTAGCACTAAGTTTTGACACTGTTCAACGTACGATTACCCAAGGCGAGTCTATTGATAAGACGCGGCTTTATCATCGTAAGCATACTGGTGCCTTGATGGTACAGCGTGCTCTGTATCCTGAGCCCAGCAGCCAGCAAGGTATTTGCCATATCCTGATGTTGTACCCGCCAGCAGGTATCGCGGGTGGTGATACGCTGACCATAGACCTGAATTTAGATAGTGATAGCCATGCTGTCATCACTACGCCAGGGGCAGGTAAGTGGTATGGCAAAGACAGCGTTAGCCAAAAATATAAGGCATCATCGAACAACAACGATACGCATCAAAGCATGGAACAAGATGAGATAGCAGATTACGCTAGTCAAAACGTACAGGCCGTGATGGCAACAGATACTCGCTTAGAATGGTTACCGCAAGAGAGTATCATCTATAACGAAGCCAATATGCATGCGGTCAATCGCTTTGATTTAAAAAAATCTTCTAGCCTACTGACATGGGAAGTTAGTGTGTTTGGGCGGCAAGCATATGATGAGCAGTTTTTGAAAGGGCATTACCATACTGGCTTGAGTATCTACCGAGAGGGCAGGGTTATCGTTGCTGAACGTGTGGCACAGTCGGCAAAAAATCGCTGGTTTACCTCAAATTTAGGATTAGCGAATCAGCATATTTATGGATCGTTTTGGGCAGTGCCAAGTTTGAGTGATGTTCAGGAAAACCTTGCGCTGTCCGCATCGCAAACCACACAATCAACCGAAACTGCCCAAGCAACTATCAAGCAGTCATTAACTCGCTATCTAGATAATACGATAGCAGCATTACGTCAAAGCATTGCACAGGACAAACTGCCTGTCTATTGCACTCATAATGGCCAAGCGATTAATATTCGTTACATTGGCTCAGATGTACGCGGCTGTTTTGAGACTTTTTATCAGCTGAGAGAAGTCTTGCGCGATCATTGGTGGCAGCTTGAGCCTTGCCGTCCTCGTATTTGGGATACTTAAGACAGTGCTAGCTGATGGTGTTTGCCAATAGCTGCGTTGCGATTACGCTTCGAACGTTTTTGGTCGATATCTAACGCTTTGAAAACTTCTAATCTGCTATAAGCATAATTAGCCTCCTATAAATATAGTGATAAATACAATAAGGAATTGTCATGCATTTGACTCCAACTGAGAAAGACAAACTCATGCTATTTACGGCTGGAATGGTTGCTGAGCGCCGTAAAAATCGTGGTGTTAAGCTCAATTATCCTGAAGCCGTTGCTTATATTAGTATGCTGCTTATGGAAGGGGCACGGGATGGCAAAAGAGTGGCTGAGTTGATGAGTGAAGGTGCCACGTATTTGTCTGCTGATGATGTGATGGAAGGTGTGGCAGAGATGGTAGATGAAGTGCAAATCGAGGCGACTTTTCCTGATGGCACCAAACTGGTCACGGTACATAATCCCATCGTATAACGCTGTGTACCATTGTTATAGCACTGAAATGCTCACTATAAAATAAGGCGGCTCTCATGCAAGTAGGCGAATATCATATCCAAGATGGCGATATTATCTTAAACCAAGGGCGACAAGTACAGACCATCAGTGTCAGCAATACTGGCGATCGACCTATCCAAATCGGCTCGCACTATCACTTCTACGAAGTCAATGATGCTTTAAATTTTGAGAGAGAGAAAACTCGCGGCTTTCGTCTAAATATTATTTCTGGAACAGCGGTACGTTTTGAGCCTGGTCAATCTCGGGAAGTAGAGTTGGTCGCTTATGCTGGCAAGCAAAATGTATACGGTTTTGCTGGGCGTGTTATGGGCGCCACTAGCTCAGATGCAGCATCAAACAATACAGATAATGAGAGCCCTACAGCAACATCACAAAAGAAAGTGAGTCGACATATTTACGCTGAGCATTTTGGTCCTACAACGGGCGATAAAGTCCGCCTCGCCGATACCGAGCTTTGGTTACAGGTTGAGGCAGATTTGACCAGTCACAAAGATGCTACTGTTGACCAGACAGAGATGTCACAAAGCGGTGAAAATAGCAGTAAACCCACTGAGATAAAAGGTGAGGAAGTTAAGTTCGGTGGTGGTAAAGTCATTCGTGATGGTATGGGGCAAGGACAACTGCTAGGCGATGAAGTTGCTGATACAGTGATTACCAATGCATTGGTCGTTGACTATACCGGTATTTATAAAGCCGATATCGGTATCAAAGACGGTCGCATTAGTGCCATTGGTAAATCTGGAAATCCTGATATTCAGCCTGCTATCGATATTTCTATCGGCGGCGCTACTGAAATTATTTCTGGTGAAGGTAAAATCCTGACAGCAGGTGGTGTTGATAGTCATATTCACTTTATCGCGCCCCAGCAATGCGAGACCGCGCTTATGTCAGGCGTGACCACGATGCTAGGTGGTGGTACAGGACCAGCTCAGGGTACGCTAGCGACTACCTGTACGCCAGGGGCTTATCATATTGGTTCGATGCTAAAGTCGACCGACAGCATTCCTATGAATATTGGGTTGCTAGGTAAAGGTAACGTCAGTGTGCCAACACCGATTGCTGAGCAAATCGAAGCAGGCGCTGTAGGACTAAAGCTGCATGAAGACTGGGGCACGACACCGCAAGCCATTGATAACTGCTTGAGCGTCGCTGAAGATTATGATGTGCAAGTCGCTATTCATACTGATACTTTAAACGAAAGTGGCTATTTAGAGAGTACGCTAGGTGCTTTTAAAAACCGTTGTATTCATACTTTTCATACTGAAGGTGCGGGTGGCGGCCATGCGCCTGATATTTTAAAGGCAATTGGCGAGTCGCATGTATTACCATCTTCAACCAATCCAACCAGACCATACACCGTCAATACCATTGATGAGCATCTAGATATGCTGATGGTTTGTCATCATCTGAGTCCTGCCATCGCTGAAGATGTAGCGTTTGCTGAAAGCCGTATTCGCCAAGAAACCATTGCGGCAGAAGACATACTGCACGACTTGGGAGCGATATCGATGATGAGTAGTGACTCACAAGCGATGGGGCGAGTGGGTGAAGTTGTTATTCGTACGTGGCAAACGGCGCACAAGATGAAGGTTCAACGCGGTCACCTAGCGCCAGATGCAACGGCCGACAAAGAGCATCAAGAGCAGTGCATTACTTTGACAGACTATGATAAAAGCGCAGACAACGATAATTTCCGCATCAAACGCTATATCGCAAAATACACCATAAATCCTGCCATTACCCATGGTATTAGCGACATGGTTGGCTCAATTGAAGTAGGTAAGTGGGCGGATATGGTGCTATGGTCGCCGAAGTTTTTTGGGGTAAAGCCTGAATGTATCATCAAAGGCGGACTTATCGCTGCAGTACCAATGGGCGATATCAATGCCTCTATACCGACACCTCAGCCTGTGCATTATCGTCCAATGTTTGCCACGTATCCAAAATCGGTTGCCCAAACCAGCATTACCTTTATGTCGCAAGCTGCGATAGACAAAAAAGTTGATAAGCAGCTTGGATTGACCAAAGTCATCCAGCCAGTACACGGTATTCGTAAAATTCGTAAAAGCGATATGCGTTTCAACAGCTATTGCCCAGATATGGATATCAATCCTGAGACCTATGAAGTACGCGCTGATGGTAAGACGCTTACCTGTGAGCCAGCTGATGTACTACCCATGGCGCAGCGTTACTTTTTATTCTAATGCTTATTTTAATGTTTAGATACGCATACACACAGGCGGTATTAAAGAGCGCGCCTTAAACCATATAGCTAGTTTGTGTGGCACGAATTTCTTTCTAGTACTTTTATCATCAATTAAACGATAGTTTGAGCAACAGTAAGCAGAGCAATTTATCTATGAAAATATTTAATACCCGTTTAAGTACACTGAGCGACACTCAAAAAACACAAATAGCAGAACAGTACAAATCCGATAACTATCTACTGTTAGACTTCGATACACGTCAGCATTCTCGCTTTAGAGCCATTACGGTTTCAGGTGAGGCGGTTGGTATTGACCTTCCTCGTACAGGCGTATTAAAAGGCAATGATGTTCTTATCAACGCATCAGGAGAGTTGATGCAGGTCATCGCTAAGCCACAAGCTGTAACAAAGGTAACCGCTGCTGATGATTTTCTATTAATGAAAGGCGCTTATCATTTGGGTAATCGTCACGTGCCATTAATGTTTGAGCACAGTTTGGATCAAGGTGATGCAGGCTATGCGCTATATTTTGAAAACGATCATGTACTGGCACAAATGCTAGAAAACCTTGGTCTACATACCGAGTGTACATCAGTACCATTTGAGCCTGAAACGGGTGCTTATCAAACTGGCCAAGGGCATTCGCATGGCCACTCTCATTCCCACGTCCATGGCCATAGTCACGATGATGCGTCTACAGGTAGTCTAAATGATGACTGAAATCAGTGTCCAGCCTGAGCAGTCTAGACAGCTAGGACAGTTATTGATGCTGGCCTCCAGCAATCTACCTATTGGTAGCTATACCTACTCGCAAGGTGTAGAGTCAGCGATTGAGTCAGGCATTATCTTTGATGAAGCCAGTACTCTTACATTCATGCAGGACTATCTAGCGCTAGCAGTTGTTGGCTACGAGCTGCCTGTGTTAGGACTTATAATGTGTGCGCTTAATCAAGGAAACGAAGCGCTAGCAGCGAATCTAGCACATGATTATCATGCCGGATTGGAGAGTAAAGAGTTTGTATTGGAGTCTCAGCAGTTAGCACAAGCGATGGTCTCTTGGCTCAATGAAGTATTAAGTCTTGGTATACCCACGGAAGTGCTTGAAGATGGGTTTTTGCCACTTTTCGCACATATTGCTCAACATTGGCAACTGCCACTTGCACAATCTATGACCACCTACGGATTTGCTCAAGTAGAGAATATGGTGCTCGCCGCTGTGAAGACAGTACCGCTAGGGCAGATGGCAGGTCAGCGTATTCTATGGCAATTACAAAGCGATTTGGGCGCTCAAATAGATACTCTGAATGTTGATGTACGACAGGCTTTTGAGAGTGTCATTATTTCAAAAGATACACTCGATGATATGGCTATAAGCGCTACGCAGCATAATGAGCAGCTGTGCCAAGATCTCTATGATAGGCTCAATATCTCTAACAACTTACCCAACTTGGCTATCCTCTCGAGTATGCATGAGGAGCAGTACAGTCGGTTGTTCCGCTCATAGCCATACCTTTTCATTTATTTATACTGATTGATATATAAACTGTTTTAGGAAATCAATATGTCTCTAACCCCGCTCAAACCAAAAAACGCTCACGCTGCATCAGAATTACAGACTGATAGCGACAGTCAAAACCAGTCTTCTTTGTCGTGCTTACGCCTTGGTATTGGTGGACCAGTCGGTAGTGGTAAAACTGCTCTGACCCTACAGCTGTGCCAAAACCTGCGTGATACGGTCAATATGGCAGTTGTGACCAATGATATTTATACCAAAGAAGATTCGCAGTTTTTGACTCGCAATAATGCCATGCCAGCTGAACGTATTCGCGGTGTAGAGACGGGCGGTTGCCCGCATACTGCCATTCGTGAAGATGCCTCTATTAATCTGACAACCATTGCTGAGCTACAAGCAACCTTTGAAGGCTTGGAGATGATCATTATCGAGTCAGGTGGTGATAACCTAGCGGCGACGTTTAGCCCAGAGCTGTCTGATTTGACCTTATATGTCATCGATGTTTCTGCAGGCGATAAAATCCCTCGTAAGGGTGGCCCTGGGATTACCAAATCTGACTTGTTAATTATTAATAAAACGGATCTTGCACCGATGGTGGGTGCTTCGCTTGAGGTGATGGAACGTGATGCGAAAAAAATGCGTGGCGACAAGCCTTTTGTTTTTAGCAACATGAAAACAGGTGATGGATTAGCAGAGATCATCGCCTTTATCAAAGAACATGGCATGCTTGCTTAGAGAGTAGGTGAACTTTTACCATCAGAATATAAATAACAAGGAAAAACCACATGACACAGTGTACAAAAGCTCTTCATACCAAAAGCTCTCGTTTCTCACCAGTATTCTCAACTCGTAACATCGTGTCTGGATCAACGGTAATGATGACATCACTGATGCTGCCGTCATTAGCACAGGCACATTCAGGTCATATTCACACCGCCGCATCGCATGCACCTTCGTTTCTAGGGACATTACAAGCTGGTCTGATTCATCCAGTAACTGGGCTTGATCATTTGTTTTTAGCAGTTGGTATGGGCATGTTGTTTTATGGTCTACAAAAGCAGCGTCTAGGGATGATGTCATTGACAGCAGGGTTGTCGCTAGGTGCGGTATTGGGTACGGCTGGTGTGCTGATTGGTGGTATTGGCTTTGCTGCATCATCTGGGCTGATTGAAGTAGCAATATCACTGTCGGTAGTGGTGTTGGCTATGGTCCTGATGAGTCAAAAAAGCAGACAAGAAGCATTTTCAGCGCAAACCCATACAGCAAGCACGCCAAGCATTCAGCAGTTATCATTGTTTGGTTTCGGTGGTTTGGCAGTGTTTCATGGCATGGCGCATGCGATGGAGGTACCAGCAAATATCGGTGCGAGCGGTCAGCTAGGATTCTATGCAGGGATGTTGGTCACGATGCTAGCGCTATATGCAGTTGGTACGCTGATTGGTCAGCAGCTACAGCAGCGTTTAGGTGGCAACTTATGGATACAGCGCGGTCTAGTGCTGCTAGGATTGAGCGCCGTATTTGCACCTGTGTTGGTTTAAGTATTCTTGACGCTACAAACGAAGTGTTTGTATATTCGATAGTTATAGCTAATTTTAGCTATCGAAACTCATAAAAAATGCGCCCCCGATTAAAAGGTCGGGGGCGCATTTTAGTTTTGATAACCGACTAAAGCATATCTAAAAAGACAGCCTGTCGTATCAATTACATTGCTTGCTGCTGTTGTTGCTGAGCGGCTAGCAAGTCTTGGTAGCTAACTTCTTTGTCAGTTACTTTGCCTTGCTCGATCAAGTAATCTACTACTTGGTCTTCTAGTACAACTGACTCAATGTTAGCGCGCTGCTGTTGATCGTTGGTGTAGTACTCGATAACTTCAGCTGGATCTTCGTAGTTTTCAGCGGCTTCTTTAATGAAAGTTTCTACACGCGCTTGATCTACTTCTAAGCCTTTAGTATCGATAACACGGGCAACGATGATACCAAGACGGGCAGCACGTAGCGCTTGCTCTTCAAATAGCTCATTTGGCAGCATGTCTTTATCGAAGCTATCAGCATTGGCGCCGAACTGCTGAGAGAAACGTTGCATCATCATGTTGCGTTGGCGCTCGATTTCTTGCTCTAGCATCGCGTTTGGTACATCAAACTCGTTCTTTTCTAGCAATGCGTCAAAAGTCGCTTGCTTAACTTGGCTACGCGCAGCGTTTTTGATTTCGCGTTCCATGTTTTTGCGTACGTCTTCTTTCAACTTCTCAACGCCGCCTTCTTTTACGCCGAATAGCTCTAGGAACTCTTCATTGATTTCAGGTAGCTTAGATCTTTCAACCAATTTTACGTTGATTTTGAACTGGGCTTCTTTACCAGCTAAGTTCTCAGCTTGGTAGTCTTCTGGGAAAGTAACGTCGATGATTTTTTCTTCGCCAGCTTTCATGCCTTTGATACCAGCTTCAAAACCTGGGATCATCTGGTTGCTACCGATGACCAGTTTGAAGTCTTCGCTAGAGCCGCCTTCGAATTTTTCGCCGTCGATTGAACCTTCAAAGTCAAAAGTTACTTGGTTGTCTTTCGCAGCCATGCCTTTTTTCTCAACGAATTCTTCACGTTGCTTTTGTAGGTTTTCGATCATGGTGTCAACGTCTTCTTCACTAACTTGTGCAGTGTGACGCTCAACTTCAATCTCATCGATACCTTGTACGTCTACTTCTGGGAAGATTTCAACAGTGGCTTGGTATACCAAGAAATCGTCTTCAAGTTTTACGTCATCGATGTTAGGCATGCCAACAGCGCGGATGTCTTCAGATTTGATCGCTTCAAAAACCGTATCACGGATCACGTCGTTGATAACTTCTTGTTGAATGCCAGCACCGTACTGCGAACGGATGTGTGACATAGGGACGTTACCTTTACGGAAACCGTCAATCTTGGCAGTTTTCGCAACTTGGCGGATACGGCCTTCAACTTTGTTTTGGATTTTTTCAACGGGTACTTTAACCGTTAGCTGGGTTTCTTTATTAGATAGCTTGTTGGTTGTGACTTGTAAATCTGTAGCCATGTTAATTACACCTTTAGGATTAAGTAGTACGTTTGATTAATGAAATAGTACTTAGGGTTAAATGGTAATAGACAGACCGCGCCTCAAATTACGGGCATGTACGACGGGCTGCCGTTGAACTAAATAGGGGATAGCGCACAACGTCAAATTCAGTGTCAGTAGCAATTGCTGCTGATACCGAAAGGTGAACTTACTGAGGTTGTCCATGCCATCAAATATCGATAATAAACCGTTAATCCAGCGCATAATAACGCTTTTTGGTGCATTATACAGCCAAATAACGGATTTCAACAAAATTTTAAAAGTAGAACAGTATAATCTATCTGTTTATTAAAGTAAAAATTATCTCTTTGATGGCATGTTTCCTTATGTTGCTTACTTTTATATAGCTTAGTCTTATATAAAAAATTAGCCATATCTATAGTCAATAAATCAGCCAGTGAATGAGAAACAGCGATAAATTTTTAAGCGCATTATGAGCATCAAGCGCACTTATAGAGGTAGCTGTGCCAATAACTGCTGGATTGCCTGACCACGATGACTGATGCTGTTTTTATCAGCAGCGCTTAGACTAGCCGCACTGGCTTGCAAATTAGGCAACCAAAACAATGGATCATAGCCAAAACCACCTTCGCCATGTAGCGAATCCAAGATTTCGCCATGCCATAATCCTTGAGCGACAATCGGTAATGGATCATCAGCATGACGCACCATCGCCAGTACGCAAACAAACAATCCTTTAACGGGAGTATCTGGCTTCGCTGCACGTATAGGCTGCAAGTCAGCGATGAGCTTGGCGTTATTTTTACTATCGTTACCGTGCTCACCAGCATAGCGAGCAGAATAGATACCTGGCGCATTACCTAGTACAGGCACGCACAGTCCTGAATCATCAGCAATTGCAGGCAATCCGCTGATACGGCTCGCATGACGGGCTTTGATAATGGCATTTTCTACAAAGCTTAGACCATCTTCGATGGCGTCTTCGATATCGAGCTGACCTTGCGGGACGATCGTCACGTCCAAGTTCGCTTCAGCAAATAGCCGTTTAAACTCAGCCAACTTGCCTTTATTGTTACTAGCAAGTACCCATTGATTAGCGGTTGTCGGGTGGGTAGCAGTTAACGAGGTATCAGTGGTGCTCATAGAGTTATTCCATAATATAAAGATGATGAAGAGCGATTATTCGAGTAGGTTTTATTTATCTTCTTTAAGGCTAATCGATAAATTATTTGTCGTTTTAAGTGGTTATACTAATAATGATAACGCATGAGTTTGAAGTGAGTGCAATTACTGCTTAATAAATAACCAATCGCTATGCAGATTGTTCGGGCTATAACATTTGGTAACTGATATTATTGGTTGCTATTGCTATAATAGGCGACAAGCTACAGTGAAATATATCTTATGGCTTGTGAATATTAAGTTAATAAAAGCTTATAAAGTCAAACGCTTGGCTTTTGGGCAAAGAATAATAGCAATAAGTAACTGATAGGTTAATTTTGGATTCATAACGATACGTGATATTGTATTGAGCAGTACCGTGTATCAAGCGATAAAGTTCATTTTAAACAATAAACTCAGCCAATTTAGTCCGCTATTTTATAGTGTTTTTTGCGGTGTAAAAATAGCGTAAAATTCAGTTTCTATAAGCAAGTTTTTATAAACTAACGACTAAACAGCAAGGATAAAATAATTATGTCAAACATTACTTTACCAGATCTACCATATGCAAAAGACGCACTAGAGCCACATATCAGTGCTGAAACGCTAGAGTATCATCATGACAAGCATCACAATGCATATGTCACTAAGCTCAACGACTTGCTACCAGGTTCTGGTCTAGAAGACAAAACATTGCCAGAAATCATCGTAGCGACTGCTAAAGATGACAGCAAGCAAGGTATGTTCAACCAAGCAGCTCAAGTATGGAACCACACGTTCTACTGGAACTGCATGACGCCAACAAACGGCGGCGGCGAACCTACTGGCGATCTAAAAGCAAAAATCGAAGAAGATTTCGGTAGCTACGACAAGTTCCGCGAAGAGTTCAAAAACGCAGCATTGACTCAGTTTGGTTCAGGCTGGGCATGGCTAGTCGCTGATAAAGTCGGCGGCAAATTGTCAATCGCCAAAACTGCTAACGCTGACACTCCACTTGCACATGACCAAGTAGCAGTATTGACTTGTGATGTATGGGAACACGCGTACTATGTAGATTACCGTAACCGTCGTCCTGACTATGTTGATACGTTCCTAGACAAGCTAGTGAACTGGGACTACGCAAACGCAAAATATAAAGGTCAAGACGCTGGCGTTGAAGAGTAATCTTTAACGACTAGATGTTTGATTGAAAAAGGACACCGCGAGGTGTCCTTTTTTTTGCTTATGAGTTTTTCTATTTTGATTTCTAGTCAAATTGCGTATATTTAGTTAGGCAGCGATTGGTTAAGCCACACCGCCGTTAGCACCGATATTTTGCCCAGTGATCCAAGCAGCTTCCTCACCCACTAGAAATAATACGACACGGGCGATATCAACTGGTTCGCCGATACGGTTGAACGCTGACATGCTGGCGAGCTTTTCGATGGTTTTGTCCGATTTTCCTTGATTGAATAGCTCGGTATCTGTTGGACCAGGTGACACAGCGTTGACCGTAATTCCTCGCTCACCAATCTCTTTGGCAAAGACTCGGGTCATCTGCTCGACTGCGCCTTTAGTCGCGCAATAAGTACCATAAGTGGGCAGCATCATACGAGTGGTGGTGCTAGATAGGTTGACGATACGGCCGCCGTCATTAAGCTTGGTTGCTGCCTCACGAAGTGTATTAAATGTGCCTTTTGCATTAACGGCAAAGGTACGGTCAAAGTCTTCGTCGGTGGTTTCTGCAATGGGTTTATTATCCATTATACCGGCGCTATTCACTAAGATATCAGGCTTGCCAAACGTATTGATAGTGGCATCAAACAGCGTAGCGACTTGCTGAGAGTCACTGATATCTGCTTGCACAGCGATGGCTTCACCGCCTGCTGCTTTAATCTGACTGACGATATCATTCGCTGCTGCGTCATCATTTGCATAGTTGATGACGGTTTTAGCCCCTGATTCTGCTAGTAGCACGGCTATCTGTGCGCCGATACCTTTTGATGAACCGGTCACAATCGCGACTTTATTTTTTAGTGTTGTCATTGTTATTCTCTCTGTTTTTGTAGATAGATATCAACACGCCTGTGTGGCAAATTGACTGATAATCATTAATTGACGATATAGACATTAGCAGTGTGCAAAGACAATGAGTAGAGAGGTTCTGTAGGCTTGTTTTTAGATAAATGTATGAGCTGGGTTTCTATAGGTTTGAGTGTGTGGTTTTGAGCTGCGAAGGGTTTAAATAGGAAAAGGACATGATGAGTGTCCTTTTCTGGATAATCGTTTATACAGCTATAGTTTCGACATCTAAAGATAAGCGTGTATTACTTTTGATATCATTGACAAATAATTCCCAAGTCCCTTTTTCTACTCTGATTGAACAATAATGAGATGCTGCACGTATGAACCCAAGTGCAACTACATTTAAATCTTTAATTAGTTGCTCAATAGACTCTATATGATTATCACCATAAGATAGAAATATAGAATCTCTATAATGAGCTTTACCTCGGTATCTAAAAGCTTGAATTAAGAAATTTACTTGTCCTTTGTCTAAGGTTTTGTCTCTAAGTTCTCTAGCAATTTTCTTTCGAAAGTTATCGACTTCGAGAGCTTTGAACTCTTTCGTATTTTGAATACGTTCTTCCGATTCTTCTCTTTTATATTTGTGTGTACCTTTTAGATAAGAGACGATACCTCCATGAGCAATATCTAAACCTCCAGCTTTTTGATTTAAATCGAATTTGTTGTCCCCTCGATAAACTGCAATCTCAGCTTCAGCCTTACTAATAACTAAGCTACTTAGATAAAGGTCGAAAGGATAGAGGATAAGTCCCTTTTCTGCTATATCTGCTTGCCATACTCTTGCGGTTGCAGTATGGTTTTCTTGTTTCGAGCCTGAAGACGCAGCAATCATAGCGCTACTAGCAAAATAGATTGCGTAATACCATGATACGATTGCAGAACTACAGATATCGTATTTATCTATAGCTTCATTATCCATAGTATTTAAAGCTGCTAGGTTGTTGTAAGCCATATGCATATTTTTAAAGACCCAGTTATCCGCTTCTGGGTTGACATTCCTTCTTTGAACCTTCTGATATAGATTATTAAGATTCACTTTATCACAAACTCCGCTATCAATCACCTCAGCTAGAGCCCGCATCCAATTAACAGTGCCCTGAAATGCGAATCTTGATTTAGGCTGATCACCAGCATCAAATAACCTATCTAGTAACCAATTTGACATTTGTCATCTTTTTTTTATTTGTCAAAATTACAACACCTCAAACCCAAACTTACCCAACGCTTCTCGCAGCGTCGCAATATTATAATAGGCATGCGCATTGACAGTATTTTGAAAGAAAATATAAAGCGTATCAAAATGCTGACGCTGATTGGCAATCGCCTGCGCCCAGTCCTGCATCTCCGCCTCACTATAACGATAGTCATGACGGTCAGCCGCGCTCATGGCATCCCACCAGTTTAGATTATTGCCGTGCATGCGTAGATAGCCTGTGCGCTCAGTAAATATCAATCGTGACGGTGGTAATCCGCCAGCCTTTGGATAATCGACGCTACACCAGATAAGTCCTTGCTGCACAAAGCTATCGACCACTTGCGGCGTATGCCAGCCGTTATGACGAAACTCAATAGCGAGTGGATATTCTTGAAACCAACTGACAAGATCTGCTAGATATAAACGATGCTCACGAGTACGGTCAAAGCCGTGTGGGAACTGAAGTAATAAAGGCGCTAAAGCGTTTGCTTCGATAAGTGGGGATAGCGCGTTTAGGAATGCCCGTGCATGCTCGGCAGTGCCTTTACGCGCATGAGTAAAGTCTTGATGCAGCTTGACGGCGAACTTCAACTGGCTGTCCGCCTGTACATAAGCTTTATCAACCATCCCAGCAAAGGCTTTTTGCCCGATGGGCGCATAAAATGTGCTGTTGATCTCGACTGCGCCATATTGCTTGGCATATTCACGTAAGAAGTCGGTCTTTTTAGTGCCAGTGGGATACAGCGTACCGAGCAAATCGGTATCGCTATAACCACCTGTGCCAAGATAAATGCGCGGGGTAGGGGAACTGTCCATGTTGACCACTCACTGCCGTTTTGGGTAATAAAGTTTACTACGATATCTTTTATTGTCGCTTATTCGACAAGTTACTTTTTACGTGACCAAAGCCATTCAATCAGTGCTAGTAGCGCGTCATTGTCTGTGCCAATGCTTTTTTTGTCGCTACCAAGCTCACGACGGATTGCTGCGCGTCCATCATTGAATAGCGATTGCGCATAGCTGGTCGCATCATCGACACCCATCAGTTTTACATAGGTTGATTTATCTAGTTTTTCATCGCTACCCGCAGGTTTACCAAGGGTATCAGTCGTCATGGTGACGTCTAGCACATCGTCCTGCACTTGAAAGGCTAGACCGATATGTTGCGCGCACTCTTGTAGTGCCATACGCTGAGGTGCCGTTGCACCAGCACAGACGCCGCCCATCAGCATCGCCGCTTCTATCAACGCCCCTGTCTTGTCACGGTGGATGGCTTCTAGATCATTCTGCGCAATACTGGCACTGGCTTCAGCATTGAGGTCTAGCATTTGACCAGACACCATGCGTCTGGCGCGCGGCGCAAATATTGCTAATAGCTGACTTGCGATGTCTGCATCAAATGGCGCAAAAGTTGGCATTTCTGCGGTTAGTACTTCAAAGGCTAGCGTCTGCAATACATCTCCGGCCAGTAGAGCCGTCGCTTCATCGAAGACAATATGAGCAGTTGGCTGTCCACGGCGCAGCTCATCATCATCCATACATGGCAAGTCATCATGCACCAACGAATAAGTATGCAGCAGCTCTACAGCTAATGCGGCACGGCGCGACATATCGTAGTCTGAGTCGTTTTCTAATAGTGCGTCCAGATCGCCATCGAGAGTATCGATGTCATTATCATGCTCGTCTGTATGTTCATTATTGCTGCTATTGATACTGGCAAAAGCGCTAGCAACCATCAGTGGACGTACCAATTTACCTTGTTCAGTCATTACATAACGGCAAGCATCTACCAGCGGGCTAGGAAGCTTGGCATAAGCAAACAATACCTCGATATCTTGCGCCAGTTGCGCACGCACAGCACCATGAAATTGCTCAGTGCTTTGAAAAGAGACAAAGTCAGAAAGAATAAAGCCAGTAGAGGTAGTACTAGAAGTAAGGGAAACAGTCATAATCCAACCATTTATCAAGGATACAGTAAAACTTATTAGGGATAAGGTAAAAACGCTATTAGTGTAGCATGATCGGTCATATCGCTTATGTGACACACGGTATCAATCGATGTTTTTTTGCACTTTTTTGCCAAAGTCCATTTAAAAGCAAAGCAGTCTTAGCTGCAATACAACGACAAGATTTTGTTACGGATGGATGATGTCACTCTTTGGTTGAATATGTTCTGATAAAAGAGCAAGCTAGACTGGTGCGTGAATCTCATTACAGTAGCTAAGTGGCATTAATTAAATGGCAATTATTAATTAATGCTAATTAACTGTCATTCCAAAGATGGCATGCATTAGGTCAATAACACAAAATAAATCTAAAATAACAATTCAGTATACATTTATTCACTAAAACACTTTTAGCGCAAGGTAAATGCCTGCAAGTGATTTAAGAGTGACTTGCGAGTATGGTATTAGCTTGTGACAGTTAGGGGCATAATCCCCTACACTAATTGACGTGAAAATGGTCTGATGATGACCCTACTGAGTTTCTTCTCAGGAAGCTCAATCGTCGATACTGAGTGCTAGACCAAGTCTCAGTCAGTATTTTGAACATCAGTACCTGCAACAGCAGTATATAAATGAAGCGCTATATGATGTCATGCAAGAGACGAAAAATACGTGCATCATTATGAGTGCTGGATAATAAAGACATATTCACTGGTGAGCTGGTTATATGTTTGTCTTTATAACATGACAAGCGCACAGTGCTATTACCCATTTTACTAACAGTAACTGGCTATTTATTTTAATTAAAAACGTAGCTTTCGTTATATAGAAAGGAGTTTCAAATGGTATACCAAGGAAATCGCATCACGGTGACAATGCTAGAGGATGGCATCGCCAATATGCAGTACAACGCCGAAAATGAGAGCGTGAATAAATTTGATGCCGAAACCAACAAACAGTTTGGTGAAGCAGTTAGTGCCCTAGAAAAAGCCGATGATGTAAAAGGTCTTATCGTTACTTCAGCTAAAGGCGTGTTTATCGCTGGTGCTGATATCACAGAGTTCGTCGGTTCTTTCAAAAAATCAGAAAGCGAGATTAAAGACTGGGTCGTTCATGTTAATGACGCGTTCAATCGTTTTGAAGATTTGCCATTCCCGAAAGTTGCTGCCATTAATGGCGCGGCGATGGGCGGCGGTTGTGAAATGACTTTGGTTTGTGAATACCGTGTCATGAGTGACAAAGCAATCATCGGTCTGCCAGAAACTCAGCTAGGTATCTTCCCAGGTTTCGGCGGTACCGTTCGTAGTACGCGTATCATCGGTATCGATAACGCGCTTGAGCTGATCGCTACTGGTAGCCCAAAGAAAGCGTTGCCAGCATTGAAGCTAGGCTTGGTTGATGCGACTGTACCTGCTGACGATTTGCAAGACGCAGCAATTGACCTAGTCAAAAAATGTATCTCAGGTGAGCTTGATTGGAAAGCAAAACGCGAAGAGAAGCTGGCTCCAGTTAAGCTAAACCAGCTTGAGCAAGCCATGGCGTTCAACAGTGCCAAAGGTGCTATTTTTGCTAAAGCGAACCCTAAGCAATATCCAGCGCCAGCACTAGCGATCGGCGCCATCGAAAAACACGTCAACTTACCACGTGATAAAGCGATCGAAGTAGAAGCTGCTGGTTTTGCTAAAGCGGCTAAGACGCCACAAGCAGAAAGTTTGGTTGGTCTATTCTTGAATGATCAATTGGTTAAAAAGCTAGCGAAGCAACACAGCAAACAAGCACATGAAATCAATGAAGCGGCTGTACTAGGTGCTGGTATCATGGGCGGCGGTATCGCGTATCAAGCAGCCAGCAAAGGCTTGCCAATCATCATGAAAGATATCAAGTCTGAGCAATTAGACCTTGGTATGGGCGAAGCCAGCAAATTGCTTGGTAAAATGGTTGAACGTAAGAAAATGACCCCAGCGAAAATGGGTGAAACGTTGAGTCGTATCCGTCCTACTTTGAACTATGGTGACTTTGCTGAGACTGACATCGTTATCGAAGCGGTCGTAGAAAATCCAAACGTGAAACGTGCGGTACTAAAAGAAGTAGAAGGTCTAGTAAAAGACGATTGTATCCTAGCGTCAAACACCTCGACTATCTCTATTACCTATCTAGCAGAAGCACTTGAGCGTCCAGAAAACTTCGTTGGTATGCATTTCTTTAACCCAGTACACCGTATGCCATTGGTAGAAGTTATCCGCGGTGAGAAATCATCTGAAGAAGCGGTTGCGACTACTGTTGCACTAGCTTCTAAAATGGGTAAAGTGCCAGTAGTAGTTAACGACTGCCCAGGTTTCTTGGTAAACCGTGTATTGTTCCCGTACTTCGGTGCGTTTGACTTGCTAGTTAAGCAAGGCGCTGACTTTGCTCATGTCGATAAAGTCATGGAAAAATTCGGCTGGCCGATGGGTCCTGCTTATCTAATCGACGTGGTCGGTCTAGATACAGGTGTACACGGCGCAGAAGTCATGGCGGATGGTTTCCCAGATCGCATGAAGCCTGACTACAAAGGTGCTATCCAGCATCTATATGACAATGAGCGTCTAGGTCAGAAAAACGGTATCGGCTTCTATAAATACGAAACAGACAAGCGCGGCAAGCCAAAGAAAGTTGCTGACGAAGCCACTTACGAGTTGCTAAAAGCCACGACTGATAGCGAAAAGCAAGAGTTTGACGATCAAGCAATCATCGATCGCACTATGATTGCCTTCTGCAACGAAACGGTTCGCTGCCTAGAAGATAACATCGTAAGCACACCTGCTGAGGCCGATATGGCAATGATTATGGGTGTAGGCTTCCCTCCATTCCGCGGTGGCCCTTGCCGTTATGTCGACCAAATGGGTCTAGATAACTACTTGGCATTGTGTGAAAAATACGCACATCTTGGCAAAGCTTATGAAGCGCCGCAAAAGATTCGCGACATGGCAGCCGCAGGCGAGACTTTTTACGCAACAGCGTAATAGTCAGTCATTACTAGGATGAAGTGCCGTACGTTTGCTATTTTGCATGAAAGCAATTGAGACATGAATCGTCTCCAGTAGTAAACGTACGATTATAGTTGGTTCGGTTTAAGGCTAGTACAAGGAAATCAAGCGCAAATGTACCTATTGTACTTTGAGCAAGATTAATGAAGTAATAGTTGTAAGTTGGGCTGACTACACTGACAATAAAAATTGAAAAGGAAGATAGTATGACAACTTTAAGTCCAAAAGATGTGGTCATCGTAGATGGCGTACGCTCGGCAATGGGCAAGACCAAAAACGGTATGTTCCGTCATGTACGTGCTGACAGCATGTCGGCGGAACTAGTACGTGCGCTAGTAGAACGTAATGACTTTGACACCAATGATATCGAAGATATTATCTGGGGCTGTGTAAACCAGACGCTAGAGCAAGGCTTGAACATCGGTCGTAACATCGGTCTACTAGCTGGTATTCCAAAAACTGCTGGTGGCCAAACGGTTAACCGTCTATGCGGTTCTTCTATGCAGGCGCTACATACTGCGGCTGCTCAAATCATGACCAACCAAGGTGATATCTTCATCATCGGTGGTGTTGAGCATATGGGCCACGTAGGCATGATGCACGGTGTTGATTTGAACCCTGCTGCTTCTAAACATTATGCAAAAGCGTCAAACATGATGGGCTTGACTGCTGAGATGCTAGGCCGTATGAACAACATCACGCGCGAAGAGCAAGACGCGTTTGGTCTTGAGTCACATCGCCGTGCATGGGCTGCAACCACTGAAGGTCGTTTTGACAATGAAATCATCGGTATCGAAGGTCATGATGCTGCTGGCCGTCTACAACTATGTACAGTTGATGAAGTGATTCGTCCAGACGCAACAATGGAGCAAATGCAAAAGCTACGTCCAGCGTTTGATCCAAAAGGTGGTACAGTAACAGCGGCAACCTCATCTGCATTGTCTGACGGTGCATCTGCGATGCTAGTTATGAGCGCACAAAAAGCTAAAGACTTAGGTCTAAAACCACGCGCTCGTATCCGTAGCATGGCAGTTGCTGGTTGTGATGCAGCTATCATGGGTTACGGTCCTGTACCTGCTACCCAAAAAGCGCTAAAACGTGCTGGCATGAGTCTTGATGATATGCAGACCATCGAGCTGAACGAAGCATTTGCTGCTCAAGGTCTATCAGTACTAAAAGGTCTGAACTTGACTGACAAGCAAGACATCGTCAACATCAACGGTGGTGCCATTGCTCTAGGTCATCCACTAGGATGTTCTGGCGCTCGTATCACAGTGACACTACTAAACGCAATGGAACAGTCAGGTACTGAAATCGGTCTAGCGACGATGTGTATTGGTCTTGGCCAAGGTATCGCTACTGTTATTGAACGTGTTTAATATTGAGTATTTCATATAGTCTCATTTGTATGAGTAAGACTATTTAAACATTCAATAAGTAGTTACCTGCTAATAAAAAACCTCTAGTCATAATGGCTGGAGGTTTTTTTATGGGTTAAATTAATATTTAGCCAGTTAGTAAATCATGGATTCGAAAACCAAAGTATTACAGCGATTAAAAATTATCTCCATTGACGCATTCATGAAACTATGACTAAATAAGAGAAAGATGAACCGTGGCAATGTTTATGATAATTCTAAAATAGCTTTTAGTTGAAACTGTCAGCCGTACAAGGAGTGTACTATGTCTACTATGATTAATGATCGTACCTATCGAATCGCTCGTGAGAATACCCAAGCAATGATTGTTGATGTGCAAGAGCGCTTAACGCCGCATATCTATGATCACGAAAATATCATCAAAAAAACCATTACTCTTATTAAAGGGCTACAGGCGCTCAATGTTCCCATCATGCTCAATGAGCAATATAAAAAAGGCTTGGGCGATACCTTGCCAGAGCTACGCGAAGTACTCGAAGAAGATAATGCCAAGAGCTTTGAAAAGGTGACGTTTAGTGCCTGCGATAACAATGATTCATGGCACCATTTGGCCCAGCAAAACCGAAGCACTGTGCTACTTTTTGGTGCTGAGGCGCATGTATGTATCATGCAGACAGCACTAGATTTGTTAGACAATGGGATGCAGCCTGTTATTATCGGTGATGCGGTAGGTTCTCGTTTTCCTTATGACAAGAAGCAAGCAATTCGCCGTATTCGCCGTGCGGGTGGGGTAATCAGCACTGTCGAATCAATATTATTTGAGTTGTGCCGTAGCAGTGAGGATCCTGCATTTAAAACCATTATTAATCTAATTAAGTAGGTGGTTAGGCTTTAGTTGCTTAAAGACTTGGATAAATAGGGACTCAATTTAATAATTTATCTTCTAACTTATAATAGATAGCGCTTGGTAAAATAAGCGCTATTTTTTTGATAACGGTAATAGTCTTTTGGTCATTGTTAGATAACAAACTAACTATAATACCTTGAACAATGGAACTTAAAATCGCTAGAACTTATAAGCATTAAAACCAATAACTAGAGAAAACCAGAGAAAAAATAATGTCGCAAGCCAGCTCTATATCACTCACTAATTCCGAATCTACTTCACATATCAACATCGACGAGGTTACTCATTTCTTATTGGAGTTAGATGCGCTCAAACGCGTGAATCGCCGCAGCTATGTGACACAGACTACTCGCAAAGAAAACTCTGCTGAACATTCTTGGCATTTAGCGATGGCCTGTTGGTCAATTGCTGAATTATTTGCGCTAGACGTCAATCATGAAAAGTTGCTGAAGATGGCATTAGTCCATGATTTGGGTGAAATTGATGCGGGCGATACTTTTTTGTATGCTGATACGCGTACTGATGCACACGTTGAAGAACGTGCAGGCATTGCCAGATTGCAACGTGAGAGAGGCAATGGTATTAGTGATTTGAGTGAGGTTTGGGAAGCGCAGGAAACAGGAAACAGCAAAGAAAGCCAGTTGCTCAGAGTCATTGATCGCTTATTGCCGTTTTTACTTAACCTAAATACCAACGGTAAAACGTGGGTTGAGCTTGGTGTTACGCGCTCGCAGGTGGCGGGTGCTCATGCATTTATCAAAGATAGCTTCCCTCCTATCCATGATTGGCTCTCACGTAATATTAAATATGCCACTCAACAGGGCTGGCTGATTGATGCGTAAATTTATATAAATAGCAGGTATAAAAAAAGCCCAGTTAAGCATGATGAGGTACGCTTAACTGGGCTAATATTTTGATCGTTTTTATATAAGTATGCTATTGAGCGTTTGCCATTCCTAGCAATTGACCCATTTGCACGATGCCATTGGCTTGCATACTCTCTAGCCAATCAGCCTTTGCTGCTTTTGGTAATACCACGATAGCCGTTGAGCCCAAATAGAAGCGTCCAAGCTCTTCGCCTGCTGCAAACTGCATGTCATGATCGGACTCAAATATGTCATCAGTACGAGCAATCTTGCCAGTGGCGACAGTTTCAATACCAGCAACGATCATAGCGCCAACCATCACAACGGCTGCTTTGCCATACTTGGTATCAAACATACAGACCAAACGCTCATTACGCGCAAACAAATCCGGCACATTAGCCGCCGTAGTATTGTTGACCGAAAACAGGGTGCCAGGTACATATCGAGTCTTGGTCAATGTGCCGGTAAATGGCATATGCACACGGTGATAATTACTAGGTGCCAAGTAGATGGTCGCAAAACTACCATCAGCAAAATAACTGCCATCTTCACTATCAGCAAGCAATTGGCCGATATCATAGTGACGACCTTTTGCTTGCAGTAGCTTGTGGTCTTCGATTTGTCCTAGCTGAGAGATAATACCGTCCGCAGGACTCACGATACCGTTTGCAGTGGCGTCGATGGCACGAGCGTCTTCTCTAAGCTCGCGGGTAAAAAAGTCATTAAAACTTTCGTAAGCGTTCAGACTTTGGCGCTCGTACTCGTCTAAGCTTATGTTATAAGCTTTGGCAAAGCTACGAATAAAAGTGCGTTTGACATAAGGGTGGCGACTGGCGGCCAAACGACCAGCGACTTTACTGAGCTTTTGCTGCGGTACAAGCTGTTGTAAGGTGGTAAATACATTCATAATAAGGCTACCAAAATAAGGTGTAATGTAATAAATAATAGTCAAGTTAATGACGGTATTTTATCATGGACAGCATATTATTGTATGGCCATAATCTGTTAAGGAATCAGTAAATGAAAGCACTCATACAACGGGTGAAGCGCGCTAGTGTGGTTGTTGACCAGCAGTGTATTGGTGAGATTGAGCATGGGGTATTGGCGTATATCGGCTTGGGTCACGAAGACGATTTTGCTGCTGCACAGCGTATGATCGATAAAATACTGACTTATCGTATTTTTGAAAATGATGACGATCCTACCAAATTTGGTAAACTGGATAAAAACGTTCAGCAGGTTGGTGGAGGGCTATTATTAGTCTCGCAATTTACCTTGATGGCAAAAACAGACAAAGGTCGTCGACCAGACTTTGGTGGTGCGATGGCACCTGCTGCTGCGCAAGCGCTATTTGAACAACTGGTCGATTATGCCAAAACCAAGCATTCGAACGTAGCAACGGGTCAGTTTGGTGCGGATATGCAAGTGTCGAGCGTCAATGATGGGCCGCTTAATTTTTTGTTAGAAATCTGATTTTAGAGTGTCATCAAGCTGTCATAATTAATCCGTTTAATAGATAGAGACTGGTGAGTATATATCGCCTTTTTACATGCTAGATTTTGTCCGCTAACACCGAGAATGTCCTATGTATAATGAGCAAATTTTGATTGTTGAAGATGAGCCTGCGATTCGTGAAATGGTTGTCATGACGCTAGAGATGGCTGGATTTGATAGCTTGCAAGCAGCTGACGTGTCAGAGGCGCATCAGCAAGTGGTCGATCACAGACCGTCGTTAATACTATTAGATTGGATGTTACCGGGTGACAAGAGCGGTGTGGATTTTTGTCGCATGCTAAAAAACGACGAGCTACTCTCTGAAATACCCGTCATTATGCTAACGGCAAAAAGTGAAGAAGATAGTAAGGTACATGGTCTTGATGCAGGCGCAGATGATTATATGACCAAGCCTTTTTCGACTCGTGAACTGATTTCTAGAATCAAAGCTGTACTACGTCGTAGTAGCGCGATGAGTAGCGACAAACCTATCGAAATTGGACAGTTAAGTTTAGATACCAAAAGCCAGCGAGTGACAGCTGCGGGTAAAATCGTTGATGTGGGACCTACAGAATATCGCCTATTGGCATTTTTCATGAGCCACCCTGAGCGCGCCTATACACGAACGCAGCTACTGGATCAGGTATGGGGTGGTAATGTATATATTGAAGATCGAACCATCGATGTGCATATCAAACGTCTACGTAAATTACTGCGGCCTTATGAGTGTGATACATTGATACAGACGGTACGTGGAACAGGCTATCGATTTTCTAGCCTGATTGAGCCGAGTTAATCTTGTACAAATAATGCCGCAGCAATATTGAGGCAGCGGATAGTAGTAAGGATAAAAAATGGACAAGATAGCGCCAGCACAAAGTGAGCAATCAGCTTTACTAGAGCAAATCTCTACTCAAAGTACAGCAGAGCAACTCAAAAAAATTGGCAGTGCACTACGAGCCTTGCGCGATGCCGTGATTCTGCTCAATAACAATGACGGCCTAGAATGGTGGAATCAAGCAGCACAAGACTTATTACTGCTGCAACCAGAAGATAAAGGTCAGAACATCTTTGACTTTATCGCCGTGCCTGAGTTTCGCCAGTATTATGAAGGCACAACGATACCTAACGATGGCGTCCATATAGAATCATGGCGAGATCCTAGCCGATACCTGAAGTGCGAATTGACCCCTTTCGGCGATGAAAAACTGCTGTTTGTATACGATGTGACCCGCCTGCGGCACTTAGAACAAATGCGTCAGGATTTTGTGGCGAATGTCTCACACGAGCTTAGAACACCCTTAACTGTAATGATGGGCTATCTGGAAAATTTCTCCGATCAGCCAGATATGCCGCCACAATGGCGTCGCGGTTTTGAGTTGATGACGCAGCAAACTGCCCGTATGAACAGAATCGTAAATGACTTACTACTATTGTCTAAAATTGAGATTGAAGAATCGCACGAGCTGCATTACATCGATATGACTAAGCTACTGACCAATATCTACGACGATGCACAAGCGTATAACCAAGCGTACAAACACATTATTCATTTGCATATAGATACCTATGACGGGTTATACGGGTCAGAGATGTACTTGAATAGCGCATTGTCTAACTTGGTGATCAATGCAATAAAATATACGCCAAAGGGTGGCAATATCACTATCAGTTGGACAAGGACGTCTGATGGCTGTCGTTTCGCTGTCGAAGACGATGGCATCGGTATTGCGCCAGAGCATATCGCCCGTTTGACAGAGCGTTTCTATCGTATTGACAAAGGCCGTAGCCGTGCAACAGGCGGTACAGGGTTGGGATTAGCGATTGTAAAACACGTATTGCACCAGCACGAAGCGCAATTGCAAATCGATTCAGTAGAAGGGGAAGGATCAACATTTAGTGTGGTATTTCCTTCAAACTATGTCAGATCTGCTACGGCCAATTAATGTAATTTCTGACCTATATTAAGGATAGTTTTTCGGTAGCAGTTTCTTGATTAATATAAACCTAGCACTACTTTAAATTAGGCTCAACGATATACTTTCAAATATCTATCAATCCTTTTGCAAAAGTGGATAAGGGTTCACCGCACTGCCGTTAATATAGATCCCATAATGCACGTGTGGCGGAGTTCCTTTTGCATTACCGCTATCACCCACATAACCTATCACATCGCCTTGGTTTACCCAGTCATTGGGGGAGATGTCAGCATAGTCTTCTAGATGAGCGTAGTAATGTCCTGCACCGCCTGGTCCTACCACCACGACCACACGTCCACCCAATGTATTCTCACCAACCTTGCTTACCACGCCTTGCGTAGTCGACTGCACGGGAGTATTGCGCGGCGCAAAGATATCGATACCTTCGTGGGAGCGACCTTGGCTACGTGCAGCGCCCCAAGTATCGGTCAGGTTTCGTTCTGGCAGTGGACTAGGTAAGCTGTTTTCTGTTGGCAGTTCTTGTTGCAATAGACTCAATTGCTGCCATTTGGCAACCACAAATGATTGCGTTTGTTGACTGATACTGGGTAGCAGTTTATCGAAGACAAATAATAGTGCTAGCAATACGGTAGCCTTAACCAATAGGCTGATTAAACGACTAAAAAAAGAGGGTCTGGGAGGCTGGTTGTTTCCGTCTGCTAGCATTAACGTCTCTTATATATTTTATGTTGTTTGAGGTTCTATTATAAAAGCTTCGTCTCATAACGTATGTATCACATTGTTATCTATAGCTTTTACCCCCATAGACATCCTTATGATCAAAGACATAGACAGCAAGTATGGTTTTATCTATGTAATACTTTTGCCATGTCTCGACATTGCTACTGATGGTTGATGCTTTATGAATGATGCTTTTAAACCTGCTGATATTTCTGCCACGTGCGAAACGGCACTGGTTATCGATACCGAAACAGATCAAGGCAGTGATCCCAGACCTATCCAAGTTGCTACTATCAATGTAGCAACTGGTTTTGAGTGGATGAAATACTTTAACAGTGGTCGATCTATCTCACCTATTGTCATCAAAGTGCATGGCATTACTGATGATGATGTGGCTGGACTTGAGCGTTTTGAATTGGAACAGTTCGAATTACCAGAGTATTTGATTGGTCATAACGTACGCTTTGATTGGCGTGTGATTGGCAGCCCTTCTGCTAAGCTGATTTGTACGGTAAGACTGGCGCAGGCCGCCTTTCCAGAATGGCGTACTTACGGTCAGTCTAAGTGTATCGAACAGCTATTGGGCAAGGATGAAGCGAGTGCAATGACGATTGCCGCTCATGATGCGCTTGGCGATGCTCGAATGTGCTATCTGCTGTATCAAGCGTGCTGCGAGCGTCTAGAGATTGTGCCGACAGATTTTGCGGCAGCACATGCTATTTCTAATAAAGCCACCCCTGTGAGCAAGATGCCGTTTGGCAAGCATAAAGGCAAGCCGATCAAAGAGGTGCCCATCAGCTATGTTAAATGGATGATGGGCAATATTCATAACATGCAGCCGTCGCTGTATTCGGCACTGACTAAACGCTTAAAACTGGATGAAGCGGAAAACGCAGAAAAGTAACCTACATTATTACGTGTCTACTATATAAAATGTCATATGGCGATAAGCTTATGGTTGGTCATGTAGCCATTTAACCGCCATCTGCCATAGCTGCGGCGCTTTGATATTAGTCTTACTACTAAAATAGCGCATATGACCGATATGATTTAGTCCAAAATCTTCAGGATCTAAGAATCGCTTTTCTATGGGCATTTTTGTAAACACCCTTATCATATCATCCATATTTTCACTGTTGGCGATATCATCATCAATAAAGCCAAGCCACAATGCTGGCATACTGAGCTCATCATAAAAATGCGTTTGTATGCTTTTGCCAAATCCGGTTTTAACATAGCCTGCGCCGTTGCACCATTCACGCCATTGGCGAGCCACACCGCGTGGCAGCGGCTCACCCATACCGATCTTATCTGATGGCGTATAGCCCAGTGTTAAATTAGTCAATGGAATAAACGCATCCATAAATCCCATGGCTTTGAGCTTATAAGGCATGCCCATATTTTTGATGCGACCTGACGAGCAAGCGACATTGAACACCGAGCCAATCGCCTTATAGTTAGGCATCAAGCCAATAAGCTGACCGCCCGCGCTATGACCGATAAGATGATAAGACGCATCAGGAAACTCATCTTGTAAGGCATCCAGAACGGCTGGCATATCATGGCGACCCCAACTGATCAATGAAGCGCTACATTTCGCCAGATCAGTCGATAGTGAATCACCGATTCCTTCATTATCAAAGGTCAGT
This sequence comes from Psychrobacter sp. AOP7-C1-14, assembly GCF_052376135.1. NCBI lineage: Bacteria > Pseudomonadati > Pseudomonadota > Gammaproteobacteria > Moraxellales > Moraxellaceae > Psychrobacter > Psychrobacter sp. AOP7-C1-14. Next base: position 54,788 of record NZ_JBQSVH010000012.1, read on the forward strand.
ATCCCAAAGCCGCTTTCTGCTAGGTAGGTCGCAAAATTATGATAAAAGTGACGTTTAATACCTGTGGCTGGTGCCATCATGATTGCTTTTTTTGGCGCATCTTTAGGGCGATAGACTGTGGCAGCCAATGCTTGGTTGCGATCGGTCATAATACTTAATGAGTAAGTATTAATATTGCTTGAGTCATTCATATTACTTCTATTAGTGAGATTGTTATTAACAACGGAGCTTGATGGCTCGGTAGTAGGAGAAGCGTTGTGATTATCCATGGCTATACCTTAGTATTTTTATTAGTAGATAATGAATATTGAGCTATGATGAACAGTAAATGTTCATCTAAAAAGTGTAGTCGTTGCGTAGTGATAAATCGTTGTGACTATGTGGTAGCATTGCTTATGTTAAGATAAATGCTGGTAAGACAGTTGCTCAAATATGACTTCCAAGTTTTGTATGACTTGGTTGGGTTTGTCCTATGAATCATGTGCATGACATTATAAATGATAGGTGTCGGTATGCAGCCTTCACTAATAACAAGCACTCAATAAGAACTGATAGATAATTAAGGAAGCTATATGCAAATGAAAATCAACAATGATACTTATGACGTAATCACAAGCAAAGACATTACAAATATTGAAAAAGCAGTCGATAAGTCAACCTTGTCAATGCCGCTTGTGGCCGTTTATTGCGGTTCGCGCTTGGGCAATGGTGATGTGTATGAGCAGGCAGCACGCGAGCTAGGTAGTGCCTTAGCAAATAATGGCATGGGGCTGGTGTATGGTGGCGCTAGTATCGGTCTGATGGGTGCGGTTGCAGATGAAGTAATCAATGGGGGCGCGCAAGCAGTGGGTGTGATTCCAACCTTTATGCTCAAGCACGAAATCGCTCATGAGCAGCTGACTCGCTTGCATTTGACTGACACTATGCACACGCGTAAGACTGTCATGGCAGAGTATGCCGATGCTTTTATTACGCTACCAGGCGGGCTAGGAACATTAGAAGAAATCATGGAAATCGCTACGTGGCGTCAATTGTATCAGCATGAAAAACCGATGATTATTCTAAACATCAATGGTTTTTATGATCGGATGATTGAGCATTTAAAATATACCACTGAGCAAGGCTTTATGAAGCAGGAAGATTTGGATCGACTAGTGGTATGCAATACCATCAGTGAGGCAATCGATATGTTACAGACAGTGGTGACTATAGATGATGATATAGATACAGAAAAGATGGCTGGCAGCAATCGCTAATCTGGATAGCCTCTATCAATACATAGTGAGCGCTTGAATATTAAGAGCTATTGCAACAAAAGGAGCAGGTAACCAAATCTCAGTTATCTGCTCCTTTTTTGTGTCTACTAAAAAATTATCAATAAAACATGTTAACTAGGCTTCAACAGGCGTGAGATCGTCCAGTGCTATTTCACGAATACTATGATTGACATGAGCCATCGCGATTGGGAATCCACGCTGCTCAGCGAGCTCACGTGCGACTTCATCAACAGCCAGACTATCGTTATGGACAAGGTATGACCACTCATGGGCATAGCGACCACGATTCATAGGCATATCATTCTCTATCAAACCTAGATCTGTTAGCTCATTCACTATTTGATCAGCAGCAATCAAGGTCGAAGATGCTTTGACGTTTTCTGCACGGGCATAGCGTATATTAGAGTATAAACTCACATCGGCAACTCGCAGAGTATCATCCTGTCCAGGAATCTGCTGTCCACCATATAGCGCGTTACCAACAGTACGCGCGCTATTAAATGTCGGTACAAACTCAGCCACGTATTCAATTGCTTGCTGGCTACGTGCTTGGAGAGGTGCTTTATCCCAACCATCTTCAATATAATGCACATATTGTTGTGGCAGTTTGGGCTGCGCACTGTTTTCGTTCGATGCGACAAGACCATCATCAAATAAGGTAATAGCATTACTCATACCGTGAATCTGAAAATATCCGCCAGGGTAGGGAGTAAGCTGCGCCATGCCTTCTGGCGTCCCTCGCTGACCATAGACAATAATCTCTGGTATCTGTCCACCAGCGTCGTCCCAATGGGTCACATAAGAAGATTTAAACTCAACCATACGCGTGACCTCGACACCAACCATATCATCAATGACACCAGTACGGAATCCGCAGGCATTGACTAAGTAATCCACTTCAATAGACTCAAGCTGAGAGTCACTGCTTTGGTTGTGAGCCTGTTGATAGTCGATACGCCATTTGGTGACATGATGGTCAGCGTTAGTACAATTTTCACAGTCTACTGGTACAACTTTTTGCACAGCAGTTTCAGTAAATACATGCGCATTGTCGTATTCTTCAAGCGCAAGCTTTGCAGAAGCTGCTAAACGAAAAATATTCCAGCCATATTCTTGGACAACAATTAACGGAAATTTAACTTTATTCAAGTCCAAATATCTAGCGACTGGAATCATCCACTCATCAACTGTACTCGGTACAGCGACTTGCTCACGTTCCGACAGTTCAATCAGTTGCTCATGGCTGTAAAGCTGATAGTAATCTTCTGGCTCACCTAATACCTTGTTGTTGGCATCTTGCTCGATCAGCTCTTGATAAGCATCGGTCAAAATATCTAAACGCGGTAGTAAATCTTCAGGTAGTCCTTCGTCACGTGTCGGTACGGCAAACACCGTAGGGCGAACGTCAATAGTATGCGGGTATAAGCGCAATATATCGATACATTGCTTAAGTAGTGCTACGCAATCTTCGTCCGGTATTTCACGGTATAGGTTGCCACCTGCATGCAAATGGCACATAGGTGGACCATCAATAAGTGATTTTTTCTTCTCAAATAAGTAGGTCTCTAGACCTAGCGCCGCCAGTCGGATCGCAATCGTTGATCCCGCAGTACCACCGCCTAAAATACCCACACGCTTTTTAGGTTGATTGTTTTGTGCCGCGTAAGGTAATACCTCAGAATGAGCGTCACGGTTAAAGGATTGAGCGTAGTTTTTATCGAAAGACTGAGTCATTGTCGTCATTATATCCTTTATAGCAGCTGTATTAGGCCATGCTCGGTATATGTGTTAAGTGTTCTATGTTTCCTGATATATGTGCGAAAGGGATTAAGTTCAACACATAAATCCGAACTTCAATATTCATATTTTCTATTGTTTAGCGTTTCTTCATCTCCATATGTCTATTTTACGAAGAACTACAGACGATATGATGGGAAATACGTAAGTGCATGCATGAGTTTTGTCAACGAGTCGCTATATGTGTGAAGTTTGTCAGTCAAAAATTTTGGCTTAAGGATAGGGTAAGCAAGAGAGGTGGCAAACTTATGAAATCAGAAATAGCCTAGCTTTGTTATTTTGTAAGATGTGACCATTAATGATACGAGGAATAACGTCACAAGATTGATATTTGTCACGCTATTCCAAGTAGTTATTAGGTAGTAGGTATGAACTGAAGCGAAAACGTCAAGATAAAAAAGTAGCCTATCCTTAATTGTATAGGTAGGCCGCTTTTTTGCTTTTGTTAAAAGTTGCTAGTGTTCAAGGGTTGTGATTGTTACTCCGATGTTTTTTCTACCAGCTCGCCATCGATTTGGATAGGGACATTGGTAGTGATGCCATCAGCGTAAGCAGTCATACCATAAGCGGCACGATCAAGTGTCCCAGTAGCACGGAAACCAACGACTGGCTCTTTAGTAAGAGGGCTATTAGCGATTTTATTTAATGTGACATCCAAGGTCAGCGGTTTGGTTTGACCTAATAGAGTGAAGTCACCCGTTACTTTAGCCTGCTGTGGATTGATAAATTTGACCTGAGTAGATTTGAAAGTCATGGTTGGATACTTTTCGACGTTGAAAAACTCATCTGTCTTTAGATGCTTGTCACGAGCATCCCAGTTTGTATCAATACTGTCGGTTGCAATCGTAAAGTTCATACTTGCTTCATCGGATGCTTTGATATCGTAATTCACCATACCTTTGACATCATTGAAGTGGCCCATGGTGGTTGAAAACCCCATGTGATTGACAGAAAATCCAACACGAGTATGTGAGTCATCCAACTGCCATTGTGTCGGTAGGGCAGCGCTTGCCATAGTAGCTGCCAATGCTGAGCCAACGAGTAATGCTTTCGTGACCGTACTTATTTTAGTATTTATCATTAAATAGTCCTTATTTAATCCAGTTAAGTTATGAGCGATTGAGAATGATTGAGTTAGTAAAAGTTATGGTAAAAGTGAGTATATATGGCGTAGTTTTACCTTTCGAGCATACTACATATAATGGGAAGCTAAGATCATATTTAGTTAGCCTAGCTACATTCAGATATTTTATTGATTAATTTAACTAACCTTATTACTGTACTAAAACCAGTTATCTATCTCAACACTCTCGAACTTTCAGTGACAACTTATCACATATCTTTATCACAACTGCTTCTTGCGTCTTACGTCAAAAACCGTTAAAATCGCGGTTTAATTTTCCCGCTGGGGAAAGGCTAAGCGAACAGAAGGGTGGTGTTGGGTGCTGGAATAAGCCAGTGACGCAGTTGCCATACTTGTAATGTCCTTAGTGCCTCAGTTACGTATGTCATTATCTGTTTGATACATCATCAATGATGCTGTATTTAGACGTTGTACATACATCGGACCTAGAGAGTATATTATGCGTAAAGATATCCATCCTAATTACCAAGAAGTTTTATTCCACGACACTAACGCTGACGTGTACTTTTTGACTCGCTCAACGGCTAAGACTAAAGCGACTCGTGAGTACGAAGGTAAAGAATACCCATACTACCCACTTGATATCTCAAGTGCGTCGCATCCATTCTATACTGGTGAGCAACGTAAAACTTCTACTGAAGGTCGTGTTGCAAGCTTCAACAAACGCTTTGGCGCATTTGGTGGCCGTAGCAAGAAAGCTGCAGACGCTGCTGAATAATTTACACTTATGGTGTGAATGCATTTCGCTAAGCAATAAAAAACCGCTGACTATTCAGCGGTTTTTTTTGGTTTGATTTTTTATAAACTAAAAATGAAGCTAACAGGCTGTTTAGCGCTCAAAATCAGTTGCAGATGAATCTAATAACTGAATAATGGTCTCTACTATTTGCTGTGCCCAATAGCCGTACATCAGACTACTAGGATGAAATCCATCACTGGCAAACATCACAGTGATGTCTATAGCCGAGCCATTCGCATGCTCTTCTAGCATTCGTGTAAAGTCAGTTGCCATATAAGTGACACCAGCATGAGCGGCACAAACCTGCTGTAATATCCCGTCCAGTATTGACGCTTTTGCTCCAACGAAACTATTGAGAGGAGCAGGAATTGCAGGCATTTGCGCCATCGGCGGCAAACTTAAAAAAACCAGTTCTCGTACGCCAAATTTGCGCTGTGCAATATTAATAATGTCTTCAATTTGTTGTTGCCATTTATGCACAGAGACGTTGGAAGTTGTGTCATTGACCCCTACGCTCAGCAACATCACATCAATAGGCTGACGAGGAGCGGGTAGGACATACAGTCTGCGTAGGATATCAAAGCTAGTATGACCTGTTGTCGCCTGCAATGACCAATTGAGTCGAGCAAAGTTCGACTGGATAGCTTTATTTTGTTCCAGTATAGGAATGAGCTTACCGACCAACGCTTCCTGCTGAGTCTGACTACCCACACCTGCTGCTGCTGAGTCACCAACGATCATAAGATTAAACGTCTTAGCATCTTGCGTTGATAACTCATGATTCGCTTGAGGCAGCTCAATCACGCCATGCCTTTCGCCATGTGGTTCAGGTAGGCGAACGGTATCACGTTTAATTCTACGACCTTGATAGAGGTAAACAGGAGCAAATAAAACATCTTTTGCGACTGATGTCAGTTTACTGGTATCTACCATCCTGCACGTTCCCTAATAGTCGTGAGGCTGTCCTCAATTAACAATTGACCATCGACATAGACATCGCGTAATAGATTGTCAGCGGGTTCGTTCATCTCATTTTCTTTGACAGTCTTTAGCTGGCCATTATCACCTTTTACCAGTGCCAACCGTCCTTTTTTCGAGCGTTTCGAGCGGCTGGTAACAGGGTCTTTATAAATGTCTTTCCATGCGCCATCGATACGGATAGCGCTAGATTTCATCGCCCAGCTCATGGTGTCACGGTTGACTTGCTGCAATAGACCACCGCCCATGCCAAACGTCACGTTTTCTATGCTAAAGCCTGCTTTGATTACCACATCAATAATTTTGCTTAAGCTTTGCGGGCTGATGCCATCACCTTGGATGATACGCACATAGTCAGGCAGTACTTTGTAGCCTTTGCTGTTTACGGTCGTACCGAACTTCACTGCCAAGCGCTCTAACGCTTCACGGACGACTTTGGTAGGTTCGCCGCTGTCTGGTCTGATGACTAAGGTGCCACCCATCTTTTTGACTTCCTCTTTCAAGGAATCGCCCCAGATATTGTCGATGGCATTCCATAAGTCATAGCTATCTGAAACGACCGAGAACGCTTTGTCTTCACCGCCAAACTGCTCGATCATATTGTGAAAAGCAGCAGTTTCGCCATCACGTCCCCATGCTGTCATCGTACTGTGCTCAGCCGCTGGGATAGAGAACGCAGGCATATCGTCACTCATCTCATACCAACGACTAGCGGCAACAAGCGCTGTCATCGAGTCAGTACCAGCAAAGTTGACTAAATGAGCTAAGCTACCAAGTGCAACGGTTTCTTGGCTAGATGCCCCGCGCGAGCCAAAGTCATGCAAGCGAAAAGGCAGCGACTCTGTATTGTCTGCTGACTTCTCTAATGCTTGACGGATAATATCTTTGCAGTAGTGAGAAACACTGGCGACCGTGGATGGATACCAAATTGCACGCAATAGCGCTGTTTCGATATAGCTAGGTAGCCAATAAAACTCAGGATCAGTATTGATCACTTGGCAGACTACATTAGATACTGGCACGATGCTGCCTTCTGGTACGGCTTGAATACGCAGTGGCAAGTAGCCGTCGTGTTTTTCGATCAAATGTTCCCAGCCTGCACGATTAAAGGTTAAGCCATGCGCTTGAATGACCTTTTCGGCTTCATCGATATCTTGATGTGTGATAGGGGTACTTAAATACTCTTTGATGAATGCTTGCAAGCCAAAGAACACCACATCGTAGTCGCCTTTGCGCGCTTCAATGTAGCTTGACAGATATTCACTACCGCTCGGGTATTGCACCCAATGTGAGGTCTTATAGCTGTCACTATTTAAAATTAAATTGTTTAGATTACTGGTATACATCACAGAACTCCTCTGCTTTGAAGTGCCGCAGCTGCTTTAATGAAAGAACAGTAGCGGCGGTTGATTGCCGTCTATCGGCATTGATATCAAGTTATTAGTGTATTGATATTATGTTGTTATCGCATTAGTACAACGCTGTCACTAAAAATCATAGAACAAATAGTGCGATCTTTAGTGATAGCTGTTTTGATAATAATTTGCCCAAGTAGCGATTAGAAAAAGCCGTTAAAAAAACGATTAGAAATGAACTACAAGCCAACCATTTTAGTAATAATCGCATAGTGATCTTCAAACATCATTTTGGCATCGAGCTCTGCCAATGGTAGCCAAAATGCTTTGGTTGCATCATCGCCACCTTTTACTTTTGGCAGACCTTTTGGATCATTCTTGAGCTGAAAATAAAACGCTTGGGTAATGGTGCGGCCACGCGCTGAGCGATATGGGTCGTCAAAGGTATGTTGGCTATGGCATGAGCCGCGCAGTACTGGTTCAGGTACTTTGAGACGAGTCTCTTCACGCAGTTCACGGATACAAGCATCAAACAGCGTTTCTTTTGGATTCAAAAATCCACCCGGCAGCGCCCACAATCCGCGCCCTGGCATACTGCGTCGCTCAACCAGTAGGATATGTCCTGACTGCACAATCAGTGCATCGGCAGTCATAAAAGTAGGCGGATAAGGCGCTGATTCCCATTGTCTTTTATATTTATCGATGAAGTCTGCTTCTTCATGCAGCTGATGATAGTCGTCAGTTTGTTTGAATGCATCGAGGACGTTGCGCGTCGACTCAGGCGTACGCTCAGGTGTTGGCGTGGCCCCCATCAGGTAGCTGTCACGAATCGGTGTGGCTGATAAGTTGTGATAATTAGGCACTGACACAGAGTCCCAGTTGGGGAATAATGACAGATAGTAAGATGAGCTATCTTTTGAATGACCAATCAGACCGATATCGCTCTGCAAGTCACCAGTGACAGATTTTACGCCTGCCTGCACATACTGGAGCCAGCGGGTGTCGTTGTAGAGCGCGTCGTCTAAGCCAACACAGTGTATGCGTGCAGCTTTTTCGTCAGAGTAGGCGCCTTTGATCATCGCAGCACGTTCAGCGACACTAAATGGATTGCGTAAGCTACGTGGTAGGTTGGCTGAGCCAATCAGCATAATCACTTCGTCTGAGCGTTTTAGCGCCTCATCGATGACGGCCTTATGACCAGCATGAAACGGCTGAAAGCGTCCGATAAAGACTAGATAACGATAGTGCTTACTGCCTTTTTGATCTAGGTGTTGCTGATCTGACTGTTGCTCTGATAATTCACTCATAGACGCCAACTTCCTACGACTTATTTTTATTGATTAAAAATTGATGACGCTAATACTGACACAGCCTATGACTTGCTGACAAGTACAAAGATGTTTAGGGGTGTGTCATAATCAACATCGTCCAATCAGTATATTTACTTTAACCAGCATGCTTCTCTATCCACGCTGTCACTGTCGGCCAAATCTCTGTAGCAGCATTACGACTAACCATAATACGACTGTGCGTATAGTCATCTAAATCGCCGTGACTGAGCGAGTATTCTCGAAAGACATTTGCTGAATTATTAAAGCCATCAAAAAACAAACGACAGCCGCGAGTAGGGGATATAAAGTTATCACCTTTCGCACTAATAGAATAAATAGGAGTGGTAATTTTTGGCATATGATGTCGATAGTCGATAAAGTCATCGCCAGTATTTGTTCGCTGATGAATGCTTTCATTTACTTCATTTATATTCGTCTCATTTTTATCAAAACTAGACTTTTTCAAAAAGCTACTTTTAAAGTTTTTACGCAAATTCCAATCGTACCATTGGGTCATCGTATAGTAGCTTTCGTTGAAAGGGCCTACCTTGAACTGCTTAGCTGGTATAAAGCCGACCAGCCGCGTAAATACCTTCGCTGTAAGGATTTTCGCATAGCTAGTCGAATCTTCTACCGCACCAAAAGCTTGGCAGGCAAACATACTGATGCTATTGACCTTGTTGATATAGCTTGGGTTTTGGACGAGAAACATGGTCAAGCCAACACCGCCACCACTGTGAGTAACGCAGTGCAGATTATCGAGCTTTAATTCTTCAAAGAAATAGCGAAAAGTCGCCTCATAGTCGTAAGTGGCGACAGTCTCAAAGTTGAACTTTTCTTTTGGTAGAGAGCTATCACCATGCCCGCGCCACTCCATGATGTAGCAGTGATGGCCAAGCCCCGCAAGATATTCGGCGATTTTAAGACAAGTTTGTTTGTCAGAAAATGTACCATGCGTCAAAAATATGTTCTGCGGTATTACGTCAGGCAGATTGTTTTCTGACGTGTTAGCGATCGTAGCGTTTTCTATAGCACCAACTACTTTCCAAACAGCAATTCTCTCATCATCCTTGGTAGTTACTAGGTGTAACGTCCGTGTCATCATAAAAAAGATCCTATCTCAACAATATATAGTTTTTATATAAGGCGATTAAAAACTTCCATGCTTATAAAGCTAGTGTGCAAAATCATACAAATTATCAATACTACGTCAAAACTAGCTGACTTGCTCGGACCAGATGTGAACGGTATGGCATATCGAAAATACTAAGTACGCTTGATAAATGGTACGGCTGTCTTTATATAGAGAATAACTTGGCAGCCAACACAAGAAACAGGCACGTTTGTTTTATATTTTTCAAATAAGAAGCTACCTTGCCGATTGCCAGCATCATTGGAAAAATCAATGACAACCATTTATAGAGGTCTCGAGTCAATTCATAGTAGTGTGGTCGGAATTGATGCTTGATTGAGGTATAATGACCGCTATAGACGGATTAAACTTGATACTCATGTCGGCCAATGTCATACAATAATAAATCACAATCATTGCTAGTCTGCATGTTTTATATAAGCCGTAAATATTTTAAAAATCCAAATTCACGACACAGTAGCCATAATAGATATAGCGTTTGTGTCATAGCGCATAGGAAACATTATGAGTGACCAAAACCAAGCTGATAACCAATTAGACCAAACTGCTGGCTATGAATCAGCCCTAGACACTGAGCAAGTCGAAGCAAAAAGCAACATCACTATCACTGAGTCAGCTCAAGGCTATTTGGCAGATTTATTGTCTAAACAAGATACTGATGGCATCGGTGTGCGTATCTTTGTTGAACATCCTGGTACACCGCGTGCAGAGTGTTGCATGGCTTATAACCAACCAGGTGAAGAAGACAGCGCTGATTTGCGTTTTACTTACGAGAAATTTTCTGCCTTTATTGAGGCGGCTTCAGTACCTTATCTAGAAGATGCGGTCATCGATTATAATAAAGACCGTTTTGGTGGTCAGCTAACTTTCCGCGCGCCGAACTCTAAAGTACCTAAAGTAGGCGCTGATGCTAGTGTCGAAGAACGCATCAACTACGTATTACAGTCAGAGATTAACCCTGGTTTGGCAGCGCATGGTGGTGACGTACAGCTACTTGAGCTTATTGATGAAGAAGGCATTGGCTTAACAGCTGTATTGAAATTTGGTGGCGGTTGCCAAGGGTGTTCAGCTGTTGATATGACTTTGCGTCAAGGCGTTGAAGTACAGCTTAAACAGCAAATTCCAGAATTAACGCAAGTGGTTGATGATACTGACCATACTCGTACAGAAAACGCTTATTATAAATAAAAGCGCGTTCGCCATCTGAAAACGGAATAGCTAAGTAACAGCTTTAGCATTATATTTAATAAAAAAGTCGAGTTCTGATGAACTTGGCTTTTTTTATTGCTATGATTTGGCAGATGGTTTTTTTAAGATAGTTTTTCTAAAGTAGTTTTCGAGTAGCATCTCGTTAATCAATAATATTTTAACAATATAAAGGAATGTACTATGAGTGATGGACAAGCAGACCAACAGACAGCCCAAACATCAGCAACCCCTCAACATCTTGAGACTTTAGCGATTCATGCTGGCTATAGTGTAGAACCAACAACTAAGTCAGTTGCTGTGCCTATTTATCATACCAGTTCATATGCGTTTGATAATACTCAGCATGGTGCAGATTTGTTTGATCTAAAGGTCGCAGGTAATATCTATACTCGTATCATGAACCCGACCAATGCTGTGCTAGAAGAGCGAGTTGCGGCGTTAGAAGGCGGTATCGGTGCGCTTGCCGTCGCATCTGGTATGGCTGCCATCACTTATGCCATTCAGACTATTTGTGAAGCAGGCGATAATATCGTCGCTGTATCAACACTATACGGTGGTACTTATAATTTATTTGCCCATGCCTTACCGCGTCAAGGTATCGAGGTGCGTTTCTTTGATCATAAAGACCCAGAAGCCATTCGTGACTTAATTGATGACAAAACTAAAATGGTTTTTGCAGAGAGTATCGGTAACCCACTAGGTAATATCGTTGATATTCAAGCGCTCAGCGATGTCGCTCACGAATACGGTGTGCCTGTCGTGATTGATAATACGGTGGCGACGCCTGCGCTATGCCGTCCATTTGAGTTTGGTGCAGATATCGTCATTCACTCATTGACCAAGTATATGAGTGGGACGGGTACGTCAATCGGTGGTGCGATTGTTGATAGTGGTAAGTTTGCTTGGGGCGATTATCCTGAGCGTTTCCCACTTTTGAACACGCCAGATCAAAGCTATCACGGGGTGAATTTCGTCAAAGACGTAGGCGCGCCAGCCTTTATCGCTCGTGCTCGCGTTGCGCCGCTACGCAACACTGGTGCAGCACTTAGCCCGCTCAATGCTTTTGGTATCTTACAAGGTATGGAAACGCTAAGTCTGCGTATGGAGCGGCATGTGCAAAACGCTCAAGCCATCGCAGAATATCTGCGTGACCATGACAAAGTTGCTTGGGTCAAGTACGCAGGTCTGTCTGACCACCCTGAGCATGAGCTTGCTAAAAAATATATGAAAGGTACGCCTTCTGCTATTTTAACCTTTGGCGTAAAGGGTGGGCTAGAAGCTGGTGCGCGTTTCATTGATGCGCTGCAATTGATTACTCGTTTGGTAAACATCGGCGATGCAAAATCATTGGCCTGTCATCCAGCGACGACCACGCATCGTCAGTTGAATGAGCAAGAGCTAGAAAACGCTGGTGTGAGCACAGACATGGTACGACTATCGATTGGTATCGAACATATAGAAGACATCAAGGCCGATTTAGCACAAGCATTAGCTACTGCTTAATATAAAGAATATTTATTAAATTGAGCAGATAAGTAAAGCAAGTCTGAACTTTGAATGATACGAAAAAAAGCCCATATCAAATCGATATGGGCTTTTTGTTTTGCGTCCAACAGATGTGTTTACCGATTAAGCAGAGAGTACACGCTGCGCGATATCTTGATAATCCTGCGAAGTCAGACGTGGTCCAAACTGCTGAATCACTTGTGCTGATATTTCGCTGGCAAGACGACCACATTCTGGCAGACTATACTGCTGTGACAAGGCATATAAGAAAGCACCAGCGTAGTTATCACCTGCACCATTGGTATCGATGACGTTGGCGACTACTGGTGTGGCAACGTCATAAACCTCAATGTCTGAACTGTCATCAGGTTGATGGGCGATAGTTGCCCCATTAGGGCCATCAGTCACAACTGCTGTGTGGCAATATTCGAGCAAACCACGTGCTGCTGCCTTGATTTGTTTTTTCTCCGTAAACAACTTCGCCTCTTCACTATTACAGAATATGACGGCAACTTTGTTACCTAGCATATTGAGCAAACCGTCTTTGGCAAATTTTACTACCGCAGGATCAGCAAAACTCACTGCGATTTTTGCATTATGAATACCGGCTTGCTGACGTAGTTGAGTCATTGCTGGTTGGATACTTTCAGACATCGCCAGATAGCCTTCTATATATAGCCAGTCTGCTTGCGTCAACGCATCAAAATCAACATTATCAGCGACAATCTCACTTGAGGTACCAAGATAAGTCTGCATGGTACGCTCGCCATCTTCTGTAACGGCAACCACACATGAACCCGTCACACCGCCTGTATGGATAGATTTGTCTGAGGTTGTGACACCTGCTTCGTGTAAGTCCCTGAGGTAAAAGGCCCCTTGATCGTCATCACCGACACGGCAAGCGTAAAATGGTTTACCGCCTAAACTGGCAAAGGTAAACATCGTATTGGCTGCCGATCCGCCGCCTGCTTGCTTTGATGGCTCAATTTTAGCCAACTTAAAATAGGCCAGTAGTTGCTGTTGCTCCTCAAACTCTGCCAAAGTCATATTGCCTTTGGTCAGCTCGGTTTCTTCTAACGCCGCATCTGACAGCATATACTCATGATCAACCAACGCATTGCCTATCGCCATTACATCGTACATCGCTTACCTCTCTTCAATTAATTTATAAACAGTTATCTTTATATTGTCAAAAACTAGTCAGCTTGTAATTCTAGTAGACGCTGATAAAGTGCATTCTTTTTTACACCAGTGATATCAGAGGCTAGCGCGGCCGCTTTTTTGACCGATAAGTCCTCTAGCAAGCGCTGTAGTAATTTATCATGAATACTGATGTCGTCAGTATCTTTTGCCACACTGACGCCAGCGATGACCACGACGATCTCACCGCGTTGTTGATTGTCATCTGCTTTGACAAAATCGACCAACTCGCCAAGGGTGCTCTTATGTACTGTTTCAAACGTTTTGGTCAATTCACGGCAAAAAGTCACCGCACGGTCTGCACCGAATATCGTCGCCATGTCTTCTAGGCTAGATATGATGCGATGCGGCGCTTCATAAAAGATTAAAGTTTCGGTACGGGAAATCAGGTCGCTCAGTTGTTTTTGACGACCGTGCGTTTTGGCCGGTAAAAACCCAATAAAACTAAATCGATCAGATGGTAGTCCTGCTACTGACAATGCGCCAATGGCAGCAGAAGCCCCAACGATAGGTGATACGGTCACGCCAGCTTCATGTGCGGCTTGTACCAACTGATAACCTGGATCGCTGACCAAAGGTGTACCAGCATCACTAATCAAGGCAACTGAATAACCTTGCTCAATCATCTCAATAATCTTAGGCGTTTGAATGGCGCTGTTATGCTCGTGATAGGCCCATAGTTTATTGTGGCCTTTTTGCTTGGTGGTCGTATCATCATTTTCGACACTATTTTTGGCAGGACGAGTCTCTGAGTCTTTTGCCTCGTCACCTTTGTTGCCTTTGGTATCAATGCCAAAATGTGACAATAGCTTACCTGAGGTGCGGGTGTCTTCGCAGGCAATGATAGCGACCTGCTTTAAGACATCAATTGCATGCGGTGTCATGTCGGACATATTGCCAATCGGCGTAGCAACGATATAGAGACAAGCTGGCATCGCAGTAGGGGTAGACATGAAAACCTCGGGTCATTAAAAAGACGTTAAAAAATACGAGTGCGCTAGTAACTACCATCATTGTCTATGGTTTTTCAATCAAATTGTAAGTCAGGAGATTGATAGATTTGAGAGCAGAGCGCGCAGAAGTGGCTAGTTTAGCATGTTGTGCTATGATAATTCTCAAATGTTAAGCAGACAAATTAACCTCATGCCGAATCATAAGCCCTTGGTTTTAACCTCGCCAAAACAACGCCAAGGTAGTCGGTTTGAGCAGCAAGCGTGCGAGTATTTACAAGCGCAAGGGTTGAGACTGGTGACGAAAAATTGGCAACAGCCAAAAGTAGGTGAGCTGGATCTGGTCATGATTGAAACAGGTTCAGCATGGTCAACGCTAGTATTTATTGAAGTTCGTCAGCGCAAGTCTTCGAATTATGGCGATGCGGCACTCAGCGTGACAGCAAGCAAACAGCGCAAAGTTGTTAAGGCAGCGCAGGCCTTTTTACAGCAGCACCCTGAGTATGCTAATTACGACTGCCGATTTGATGTCATTGCCTATAACACAACGAGTAGTTTGTGCCAAAAAAATGAGCGCTTAGACAACCAACCAGAATGGATCCAAAATGCCTTTATAGCCAGTGCATGGTAATAGAATAAATAAAATAGATCCTGCCAAATAACGTATCTAACCATAATTGAAGAGTAAGATTCGTTACCAAAAACCTAACCGCTGATGGCCAAAATTAAGTACAGTAGCGGTTATAGTCAACTTCTTATAAATCAGATACAGTATCAGCTTACAGCTATATCTAGCTTGTCACTACTAGAGCGTGTTTTTTAAATAAAGACACAGCCTAGATTAATATTTGTTCAATTTATAAAATTGTCACAACCATGTTCTAAGAGGTAAATAATGACACGGATGCATTTGCGCACTGCTATTTTTGGTTCATCACGCCGTATTACGACAGGCATTATGATTGCTGCCAGCGTTGTCAGTACAGGTTGCGCCACCAACTATCTGACCAATAGTACAGAAGGAACTTATGGTGTGCCAATGACTGAGCGCACGATTCCGCAGCGTTTGCTCGATCGTAGTATTGAACATACTGCCAAAATCAATGTGTACGGACTAAAAGAAGATTTGCAGCAAACCAGCCGTATGGGTATCGATAGCTTCAATAGCGAAGTGCTGCTCACAGGTGAAGTGCCGACAGAAGCGCTTAAAGCAGAAGTAGAAAAAGTCGTGAGCTCTATGCCAGATGTGCGCCGTGTTTACAACGAGATGGAAGTAAGTGCCTCAAAAGGTTATAGCTCAACGGTTCATGACGGTTATATCACCTCAAAGCTACTGGCAAAAGTAGCCGCGAGCGATGGTATAAGCGCCTCACAGGTTAAAGCGGTTACTAACAATGGTGCGGTTTATATCATGGGCCGTATGACACCCACTCAGCAAAGTCATTTGATTGATATTGCTAATAGTACCGTTGGGGTCACCGAACTGGTATTGCTGACAACTGTCGTCGACGATAGAGGGGTGAAAATAGATAATGATGACATCATGCATGAGAACAATTTGGCCAACCCTACAGTAGCGCCAGCTGCTCAAGATACTAGTGTCAGTACGGCAACACCTATCGTAATAACGGAAGAAGAAGCCAATACGACGCAGCCATCATCAAGCCCTTATGTTGACCTTTATCAAAACCAATAAAAGCCTTTAGTTCGCCAAGCGATAAAAGGATCTAATCACAATAAGCCTAAATAGTAATAACAGTAAAGGCACGAGAAATCTTTAGCCAGTGGTTACTATATTAATAGTAAAACGTAGCAGAGTCAGCATATCGGTCAATGATACTAATCTCGAAAAATATCACTGGCCAATGGATAAAGTTTTTGCTGTCAAATAGCTACTCATTATTGATAAATATAATAGGATACTGGTAATGAAGGATTCACGGGCAAATATTCAACAAGACGAAGAGACGATCGCTATTGGTAATATAGGAGTCCATAACAAACCTGCTCATAGAAAAGCACGTACGTTGAAATTTGGCGGTGCAGCAATATTGGCATTAGGCAGTATTGCGCTAGCCACGCAAAACGCACAGGCATTATCACCATTGGCTATTGTCAACGGGATTACTTCTAGTGGTGGCGTTGGAGTGAGTAAAGATATTCTATATGGTGATCAGCCTTCACAAGACCTAGATATCTACTATCCAAAGCCTTTAGCACAAGCAATGAAAGCTCAAAGTGCTATTAATACTAGTTATCCTATGGTGGTATTTGTCCATGGTGGCTCATGGGAGAGTGGTAATAAAGAGCAATATGCCTTTGTCGGTCAGAGCTTAGCCAAAGCAGGTTATGTCACTGCAGTAATCAATTACCGCAAAGCGCCTGCGCATGTCTATCCTGACTATGTCGAAGACGCAGCTCAAGCGATTGCTTGGAGCGTAGAGAATGCGCCCAGTCTTCATGCTGATCCGTCACGCTTAGCAGTAATGGGGCACTCTGCTGGCGCGTTCAATGCAGTAGCAGCCGTTGCTAACGAGGACTTTTTGGCGCCTTATGGCATTAAGCCAACAGATATAGTAACCGTGATCGGGATTGCGGGTCCTTATAGCTATGATTTCCGCAAGTATAGTAGTGCAACAGCGTTTGGTCCAAACGCCACGCCTGATCAGGTGATGCCGGATCGTCAGATTAAAGGTGCGCAGCCACCGTATTTATTGTTAACCGCTGAAAAAGACAAAATTGTACATGTCACCAATACAGTTAAGATGACAGAAGCGTTTAAAAAAGCAGGGGTAACTGTCGAAACAGGTGAGATCGAAGGGGCCAGTCACGCTACCAGTATAGGCGCGATGGCACCGCCGTTACGCTGGGTTAATGACGTACGCGCGCAAGTGCTGACCTATTTGGATAGAGAGCTGAAATAGTTCATTATCTGACTATAATTCTACAAAAGGTTAGTATCACTATTTACAAGTATCATTGTTTATAAGTGACATTGCTTAAGTATCAAAAAATAAATCCTCAACTGGCATAGTGCTCGTTGGGGATTTTTTATTGTGTAGGGCATGTTATCAATTAGCACATTAATACATTTAGTAGCCTTAAAATGGTTAAATTTATCAATACTATAATAAAAACCTGTCAATTCAATGCTCTACTCCCTTATGATAGAAAACAGACATTATCGAAAAAGGTATTAATCAAGATTGGTGCACACTAGAACGATGCAATATGAAGACGAGAGTCGTCATACAGCTTGAGATTCCAGAGAGCTTGAGTCAATCTGATGTCAAGTTTAGCTTGGCGAGTCAATCAGATACTGTGATAGAAAAACGTACCATAAGGCGAGTTACTCAAATGGAAAGACGTTAAAATTTTAGTATATCATTTAGCCTCTTTTATCGTCCAAGCAACCATTACGATGACTGTTTGGGCAGTGCTATTTATAGTCAGTGATTATAGACGATGCGCGACAGCAGACTGAAAGCGCCTGATATTGTATCCAGTTTATGTAAAATTGATGATATGTATATGTCATGTGCGCTTATACACAGACAGTGCTGTAAGATGTTCAAACTCTTGTTATAATGTTGCCATTCAAATAAAACCTATTTATATAAGACAGGATATTTTATGAGCATGAACGCTGACGACTTGATTGCATTTTTACAAACACACTTTCCAGACGCTTTTATTCAAGCAGCCAATCAAGGTAATAAGTTTGATGTACGTGTGGTTGATGCTAGTTTTGAGGGCAAACGTGCCGTCCAACGTCAACAATCGATTTACGCGTTAGTAAACGATAAAATTGCCAGTGGTGATATTCATGCACTTAATATTCAAGCACTGACGCCCGCTGAATGGGAAGCTCAGCAAAAAGGTTAGAGATTTACGTCTTTTTCCTTTAAAGATATCTTTGTAATTTTCTCTATTTTCTACACTCACAGCTAGGTTGTCACTTTTATGGATCAGTTCTTAATCACCGGTAGTAGTCGTATCGCAGGGGAAGTCACTATCTCTGGCGCCAAAAACGCTGCTTTGCCGTTACTTGCAGCTATGATATTAGCTGAGACTCCAATGACACTGCATAACGTGCCGTCACTACAAGACGTGCGAACGTTGATTAAGTTGATCGCTGGCATGGGTATCAATATCGAAAAACAGGGTGACACGGTTACCTGTGATACTAAAACCATCGATAATTTTTATGCGCCGTATGATTTGGTAAAAACCATGCGTGCTTCGATTTTGGTATTAGGGCCATTACTTGCACGTTTTGGCGAAGCCGAAGTCTCATTGCCAGGTGGCTGTGCCATTGGTTCACGCCCTGTTGATCAGCATCTAAAAGCGTTTGAAGCGATGGGCGCCGAAATCAGTGTAGAGAATGGCTACGTAAAAGCCCAAGCACCGAAAGGTGGCAAGCTACTAGGCTGTAATTTCTCATTTGATATGATTACCGTCGGTGGTACTGAAAACGTCATTATGGCGGCAGCATTGGCAAAAGGCACAACTGTTTTGGGCAACTGTGCGTTAGAGCCAGAGGTGGTTGATTTAGCAAACATGCTGGTTGCGATGGGTGCCAAAATAAGCGGTATTGGTACATCAACGATGACCATCGAAGGGGTAGAGCGTTTACATGGCTGTGAGTACTCAGTCGTCCCTGACCGTATTGAAACAGGCTCATACCTCGCTGGTGCCTTGATGACACGTGGCGACGTATTGACCAAAAAAACATCTGCTCTATTGCTGACGCCAGTATTAGAGAAGTTCGAAGATATGGGTGCGGTTATTACGACAGGTGATGATTGGATTCGCGCGCAAATGAAAAGTCGTCCGAAGGCGGTTGATATTCGTACACAGCCACACCCTGGTTTTCCAACGGATATGCAAGCTCAGCTAATGGCTATTGCTTGTTTAGCAGACGGTACGAGTACTTTTATAGAAAATATCTTCGAAAACCGCTATATGCATGTACCAGAGCTCAATCGTTTAGGCGCTTCTATTCAGGTTGATGGTCACACTGCCGTCGTAAAAGGTGTTGAAAACTTTACTGCAGCACCAGTCATGGCGACTGACTTACGTGCGTCTATGTCATTGGTGATGGCGGCTGCGACTGCTGAAGGCGAGAGCTTAATCGACCGTATTTACCACATCGATCGTGGTTACGAGCATGTTGAAGACAAGCTGCGTAGCTTAGGCGTGAACATAGAGCGTATTAATACCAACGCTTAGTATTGATTAATTCAATATTGGCAGTTATGCATATTACGTTATAAATCAAAAACTCTCCTTTTAATAGGAGACTGCACATGGACACGATGTCATTATGACTGAGACAAGCAAAACTTTACCAGCCAGCGGTTTATTAAACGAAGTAAACGATGAGTTTTCAGGTCTAACTTTAGCCTTATCAAAAGGCCGTATCCTAGAGGAAACCATGCCACTGCTACGTGCAGCTGGCGTTGATCTTTTAGAAGATCCTGAAGCGTCACGCAAACTTATTTTTCCAACCTCAAATCCAAATGTGCGTGTATTGATTTTGCGTGCCAGCGACGTACCGACCTATGTCGAACATGGTGCGGCTGATTTTGGGGTGGCGGGTAAGGATGTGCTGCTTGAACATGGTGCCAATCATGTCTATGAATTACTCGATTTGCAGATTGCCCAGTGCAAACTGATGACTGCTGGTGTGAAAGATGCACCGCTACCGAATCGACGTCTGCGTATCGCGACCAAATATGTCAATGTCGCTCGTGCTTATTTTGCGAGCCAAGGTCAGCAAGTCGACGTTATCAAACTTTATGGTTCAATGGAGCTTGCACCATTGGTCGGTTTGGGTGATTTGATTGTCGATGTAGTCGACACAGGTAATACACTACGCGCCAATGGACTTGAAGCACGTGATCATATTTGTGATGTTTCATCTCGTTTGATCGTCAATCAAGTGAGCTATAAGCGCAAATTTGCATTACTAGAACCAATTTTAGATAGCTTTAAAAGTAGTATCGCCAATGGCTAATTATCCGGTGCAAGTCATTGGTAATATAAAGCATGGTTATACAAATTTTTAAACCAGTTTAGCAGGCTATGAGTGACGTAGCGTGCTAAACTGGTTTTGTTGTCTTAGCTTGCGAAAATATAAAATCATCGTAAAATTTAGACAAGAAGACATCGACTAAGCTGCAATATTTTTGAAAGACAAACTTACTTTGCTTAGTTTTGAACCGTTAATTTTTAGCACTACTTTACGCTCAAATATAGGATTAGGTCATGCGCCAGTTAAGTACCCAAGATGCCGATTTTGATAGTCAATTGACACAATTACTTGCTTTTGAAACCGTTAATGATGCTGAATTATTACATACCGTCGATGATATCATCGCGCAAGTACGTGCTGATGGTGATGGCGTCGTATTGGCATTGACTCGGCAGTTTGACCAGCATCCAGCAACGTCGATGCAAGAGTTAGAGCTGTCTAAAGACTCGCTTGCAGAAGCGTTTGCCAACCTTGACGAAAAAGTAAAGAAAGCGTTGACTACAGCAGCGACGCGGGTACAGACATTCCATAAGCGCCAAGTACAAGAAACATGGCAGTATGAAGATGAGCTAGGCAACCGTTTGGGTCAAAAAGTCACACCACTTGATCGTGTGGGTATTTATGTGCCGGGCGGTTTGGCTTCATACCCTTCTTCAGTATTGATGAATGCCATTCCTGCTAAAGTCGCTGGCGTTACTGAAGTCATCATGGTAGTACCAGCGCCTAAAGGTGTGCTTAACCCGCTAGTATTGGCAGCGGCTCATCTGGCTCAAGTCGATCGTGTCTTTACCATTGGTGGCGCTCAGGCTGTAGCAGCCTTAGCTTATGGCACCGAAACGATCCCAGCCGTAGACAAAATCACAGGACCAGGCAATAAATATGTTGCAGCAGCTAAGCGTGCGGTATTTGGTCAGGTTGGCATCGACATGATTGCTGGTCCTTCAGAAGTATTGGTATATGCAGAAGGCGAAGCACAAGATCGAGCTGATTGGCTAGCGATGGATTTGCTATCACAAGCAGAGCATGACCGTATCGCGCAAGCTATCTTTGTGACAACTAGCGAAGAACAGCTTAATGAAGTAGCGCTTGAAATAGAAAAAGCATTGGCTGAACTACCAAAATCAGATATCGCACGTGATTCACTTCAGAACCGCGGTGCACTGATATTGGTAAAAAATCGTAGCGAAGGTATGGCGCTCATCAATCGTATCGCACCTGAGCATTTAGAATTGTCCGTTGATAACCCTGACGCACTGCTAGATGGTGTTCGTCATGCGGGCGCTATTTTTATGGGTCGTCATACGCCTGAAGCGATTGGAGATTACTGTGCAGGACCGAACCATGTGCTGCCAACATCAGGTACGGCGCGCTTTTCTTCTCCATTAGGTGTTTATGATTTTCAAAAGAAGTCATCCATCATTTATTGCAGTGAGTCTGGCAGCAAACCTTTGGCTGAGACGGCAGATATTTTAGCGCAGCGTGAGGACTTAGAAGCCCATGCGCGTTCAGCTCGTTATCGTTATCAATAATTGATTTTGAATTTTTAGCTTTTACTTTTTATATTTATTTTTAGTAGTCTTTTTGGCTAATAGTAGGATAATTTATGAGTGAGTCAAAGATAGACACCAGACTGTGGTCGTCTAAAGCGCGCAATTTGTCACCTTATATTCCAGGTGAGCAGCCGCAACACGATAATCTATGCAAACTAAATACCAATGAGAACCCATTTCCACCCTCTCCAAAAGTGGGGGAGGCTATTGCCAAGGTCTTAGAACAGCAGGCTGATGAGTTGCGTTTGTATCCTGCCCCTGAATCTAATGATTTACGTGCTGCATTGGCACAGTCATACAACCTTGATATCAATCAAGTATTTGTCGGTAATGGTTCAGATGAAGTCTTGGCTTTAGTATTTGCGAGCTTCTTTTTAAAAGAGCGTCCGCTATTATCACCTGATATTGGTTATAGTTTTTATCCTGTATATGCACAGACGTTTGGTGTAGAGCTTGTACAGATTCCTTTAGAGGAAGATTTTAGCATTGACCCTGATGCTTATCGTCAACCTTGCAGTGGTATCATCATCGCCAACCCTAATGCACCAACGGGTTTACTACTGTCACTTGCTGATATCCGTAAGCTTGCAAGTGAGCATTCTAATGCGGTCATTGTGATTGATGAAGCGTACATCGATTTTGCTCAGATAGATGAAAGCGATGTAGATGCTCCAGTCTCAGCGGTGAGCCTAATTAATGAGTGTGATAACGTTATCGTGACCCAAACCTTTTCAAAGTCGCGTTCGCTTGCTGGATTGCGTGTTGGCATGGCCTTCGGTAATGCATCATTGATTGAAGCACTAACACGTATGAAAAATAGCTTTAACAGCTATCCATTGGATAAGTTGGCTCAGGCTGGGGCGACTGCAAGTGTGTTAGATACTGAGTATTTTGAGCAAACCCGTCAGCAAGTCATTGATTTACGTACATCGCTAACGTCGGAGCTAACTGCATTGGGTTATAACGTTCTACCGTCACATGCCAACTTCGTATTCGCCCGTCCAAAAGATGGCGATGCTAGCACTGTTGCCAGTGCGTTACGTGAGCAAGGTATTATCGTTCGCCATTTCAATAAGCCGCGTATTGCAGAATACTTGCGTATTACCATCGGTACGGCAGAGCAAAATGAGCGTTTGATTGATGCTCTAAAAGCCTTGCAAGCTGAGGCTAGCGTTGCTGAATAATATTAGATTGATAACCTAATATAGAATATTGATAGGTGAGCCTTTTTACTTATAACGTAAAATACTATTGATAAGTCTTAAGAATAAAGCCTGTCAACGTTATGTTGGCAGGCTTTATTTTTTCTTCCAATTCGCAATATATTTGAATTTTCTATCTTAGCTTCTTTTAGCCATCGCTGTTTGAGCAAGCACTGACAATAGGTTTCCTACTTTATCTAAGCATTCTTGGTATTCAGCATCACAATCAGACGCGACCGTAATACCGCCACCTGCCCATAGGTTAACGTGTTTTCCTTTATTAGCATCATTATTCGACGAAGCATTGGCTTGCAATGTACGAATGAGTACATTCCATTGACCACTACCATCAAAATTCATATATCCCATAGTGCCACAATAGGCACCGCGTGGCGTAGATTCCAATTCAGCGATGATCTCGACAGCGCGTTTTTTTGGTGTACCAGTAATAGAACCAGCAGGCAGACTACCAAATAGTACAGCTAGCGGATGAGTATCAGTTTTTAGTTCAGCAGTGATAGTGCTGACCATATGATGCACATTGCTAAAACTCTCAATCGCAAATAACTGTGGGACTTTAACGCTACCAATTTTGGCATATTTACCTAAATCATTACGTAGTAAATCTACAATCATGACATTTTCGGCACGATCTTTTTCGCTATTGACCAGTTGCTGTTTATAGCGCTCATCTAGATCGTTAGTAGACCCTCGTGGCATGGTTCCCTTGATAGGCTTGGTGCGAATATAGTGTTTGTCAGAGCCACTTTCTCTAGTGAATGTAAAAAACAATTCAGGTGAGCAGCTTAACAACTCAAAATGACTGCTATCTTTATTAAAGCTGCTGCTTTCATTTATATAATCACCATCACTGCCACCAACGCTCATGTATCCTGCAAAAGGCGCTTTTGTATTGCGATATAGTGCAGGCAAATAATCAATAAGCGCTGCTGCTGGATGGCTCACATCGTTTTTATACGGTAGTTTGCCCGACCATTTCTGTGTCAAGTTAATCTGATAGCAGTCACCTTGCTGTAGATAGTCTTGTGTGCGATTAAATGCTTGTTGATAATCAAGCTTACTCCACTGTGGACTCAAAACGAGGGGTGTAATATTTGATGAGTCTTTAAACTGTGATCGATTGAGATACTGATTAGACAGCTTTTGATCAAGCTCGTCTAAGTAACAGGTAAGAGTGGTTATAAGACTATCGTTTGTTTTATGACCGATATTCTCAGAAGTGTCATCAGCCAAATGAGTCTTTAACTCCCAACCTATATCAGCATGTGCTGAGGGTGTTAGATAGATATCATAATGTCCTAATGAAGCACACGGCTGCATGGCCAATTCAATCCTATCGGCAGGGCTTAGCTCATGGGCCGCAATATCATAACCGATAAAACCGATTAGCCCATGATAATAACTGGGTTTCAGACTCTCTTCTTTATTGATATAGGATGTGTCGTTATTAGCTTCTTGAGCATTGCTATAAGCAATCAACTCTTCTTGCCACTCTAGATAGCTCTTATAAGATGTTGTGCTAGCATAATTATTATTAGCGTTATTTACATCAGTAACGCGACGCACATCAGTACCACGGTAACTTTTAATCACTTTATAAGTATTTGGTAGAACACTAGAAGCTTGCTCATCATTGGGATAAACAGACCAACTGACTTTTGGGAGTAAGCCAATCACGGGTCGATCATCATTATTAAGCCAAACAAGTTGCCAGTTTGCTTTAATATCTTGATCGAGCAAATGACGCTGTAACTGCGGCATCAGCTCTGCAGCAGACAAGTCACCAAAACGCCAGCTAGGTTTGCTAGCTGGCGATGGCGCAGAATCTATCTGCTCAGTTGTATTGTGATTTGATACAAGCATGGGTTAAGCGTCAAACTTTCTGATAATTAGCGTAGCATTAGTGCCACCAAAGCCAAAGCTATTACTCATCAAGGTTTCAAGATTTGCGTCACGCTTTTGAGTGACGATATCAAAACCTTCAGCAGCAGGATCTAGGTTATCAACATTGATACTTGGTGCAATAAAGCTTTCTTGTAGCATTAGTAGACAATAAATCAGCTCTTGTGCACCAACAGCGCCCAAGCTATGGCCTGTCATCGATTTGGTTGAGCTGATAGCGGGTACTTTACTGACATCGTTACCAAATACTTTAGCAATCGCTTTAAGCTCAGTGATGTCACCCAGCGGTGTACTAGTACCATGACTATTGATGTAATCAACACTTTCTAGCCCCGCTTCAGTTAAGGCCTGTTGCATACAACGAACAGCACCTTCACCACTTGGCGCAACCATTTCTGCGCCGTCAGAGCTGGCACCATAGCCAACGATTTCAGCCAAGATATTGGCACCGCGTGCCTGAGCATGCTCGAGACTTTCTACAACAACCATTGCACCACCAGCAGCGATCACAAAACCATCACGGTCTTTATCATAGGCTCTAGAAGCAAGTTTTGGTGTATTATTATACTGAGTACTCACTGCACCCATGGCATCAAACATACAAGACTGTGTCCAATGCTCAGCTTCACTACCACCGGCCAGTATTACATCTGCTTTACCCAGTTGGATAAGCTCAGCAGCATGACCGATACAGTGTGTTGAAGTTGCGCAAGCAGAGGTGAGCGAGTAGGAGACACCTTGGATTTTTAGACCAGTTGCCAAAGCGGCTGATACCGAACTGCCCATTGTCTTTGGTACTGCCATGGCGCCGACACCGCGTAGACCTTTTTCGCGCATCGCATCGATAGCATTAACGATGTTTTCCGTTGATGCGCCGCCTGAACTTGCTACGACACCCACGCGTGGATTGTTATTAATAGTATCAAGAGACAACCCTGAGTGCTCAATCGCATTTAGCGCACTAACGTAAGCATAGAGACTGGCGTCACTAAAGAACCGTTTCAGCTTACGATCGATACCGCTAGTATCAAGTTCTGATTGATTGATACTGCCGCTCACGTGTGATTTAAACTCGTGCTCAGCATAAGAGTCATTAAATGTGATGCCAGACTGACCTTCTTTGAGGGCAGTTGTAACAGTGTCTAAATCATGTCCGATACAAGAGACTATCCCTGCTCCAGTAATAACTACGCGACGCATATTCTATTCCTTATGAGTAACAATATTTCAAAATTGCCTTCAATAATCGTTTTTAAATATTGGCTCTATTGTTCAATATTAAGTGACGCTGTGCTTTATCGCCATTGTATAAGTCGTAGAGAAACCTATGTTCTGTAAATGGCTATTTATAAATAAAGTACAAGTGTACTGTGAATTATGGCACATGATAACGTATCAAGCTTTCAAAATCTTTGCACAAGTGCAAAATAACGACAAATAACGCTTATCATGTAGTGCCAATTCAAAAAATGAGAAGTAAGATTAGCTACTGACTATGGACAGAATTATATTTTAGATACAAAATTTGTGATTCTAATAACATTGTTCGCACTGACACTAGTTACGATAACTGTCTAAAATAACAAATTCGTTATTAATAATTAACTATCATATTATAATACTAATATATTAAAAATTAACTTACCGTATTAAGGACATCATGATGGCAAAGCGTAGCACTCTCTCTAAAAGCATCACCACTATTGGCTCTTTTACTCGTAACAATCTTGAACGCGTAGGAGCTATGATTGACAATGTAAATGCGAAGACAGGCAAACCACGCCAATACAAAGCCGTCGATTTAGGTGATGAGGACTATCAGCAGGACTTATTTCGTGAGCAAACCTTAAAGGCTACGCAGCAACTATTAGGGCCACGCTTTGCTACTTACGGTAAATATGCTAAAAAAGTCGTACCAAATAGCTTTTTCCAATCGACAGTTGATGGGGCATTTGCACAGGTGGCCAAACTTGCCGCCAATTGGAGTCAACTAGACTTACCCAATGAGCACCGTTTTGCCAATATTGCTACCTTAGATGACGAAGAGCGTTATGCATTGGCTACTGATATTGCTAACCAAAATCGTGCACTTGCGGCGATAGGCGGATTGACAGGTTTGGCAGGTCTACCGGGTTTGCTTGCTGATACACTATGGCTATTGCTGGTTTCATTACGTACGGTTTATCAAATTGCTGCTGTATACAACAAACCGCTGACAGGTAAACAAGGCGTCAAAATGGCCTACGAGCTACTATCAAATGCCGACTTGAGCAAGATGCAAGAGAAACAAGCCTTATTGGCAGGTCTAGGTATTGGTAAAGGCTTACTTGATAATGCTCAGAGTAGTGGGCTACATAGCGAGCTTAAAAACCTAGGGCTAAAAAATCAAAACGTAAATTATTATGCGGAACAAATAGACAGTATCGCGAGTCAAGTAGGGATCGATTTAGACCAGATCAACCTATCGTGGGTTCGTCGTTTCATCCCTGTTACTGCTGTAGCGATCGGAGTACATTACAATAGCCAGCTAATTGATGAAGTAATCGGTGTGGCTCAAGCGACCTTTGCACCAGAGGCAAAGCTAGCCAATCGTGCTATTACTGATGATAGCAGTAGTGAGGCTAAAGTGAAAAAAGCCAGTACTGAGGACGAGGAAAAAGGTACAGAAAGTAAGGAAGAAAACAGCAAGATAGAAGAAGCTGATAAAAAAGAAACTGGCAGTGAAAAAGACTCAGACAAACAAACCTCTGACAAAAAAGCCAAGTAGTAGAAGTAGTTTTTACTAGTTTGGTTATTTACAAGAACAATGGTATTTGTCTTAGTTTGATTAAGCGGTATGACTTGAAAATTAGGATAAATACCACCACTTATTTGTCATCAAGCGGCATTTAAATGTTAAATATCTTTTCTTGACGATGCTTGAGTTGGCTTTTTTGTTTTATTTATTACGCTATTTTTCGATGAAAAATCTATAAAGTGATACAATAAGAGCCTGAATGCATATCTATCAAATGTTGTAAAGCGAAACCATTCATAAGTGGTTGAAATAGCAGCAACAACTCTTTATAATACACTGTCCTAAAAATGGGTGCCCCGAAATCTGCAATTATTGTCAGATAGATGGTGCGTTGGCCCATTTTTTTGTTTTATACCAAACGGGAGAAGGATGCCTTATGGCAACAACTAACCAATTGATTCGTAAAGGTCGCAAAACCATCAAGGAAAAGTCAAAAGTTCCTGCGTTGGAAGCGTGCCCACAGCGTCGCGGTGTATGTACTCGTGTATATACTACCACGCCAAAAAAACCTAACTCAGCCATGCGTAAAGTATGTCGTGTACGTTTGACTTCAGGCTATGAAGTATCAAGCTACATCGGCGGCGAAGGTCATAACCTACAAGAGCACAGTGTTGTTCTTATCCGTGGTGGTCGTGTAAAAGATCTACCAGGTGTACGTTATCATACTGTTCGCGGTGCATTGGATTGCGCAGGCGTCAAAGACCGTAAGCAAGGTCGCTCTAAGTACGGTGCTAAGAAGCCTAAAGTTTAATAACTAAACGTTGTTAAATAAGCTTTTTGCACTACCCAATAACTGTGCATGGGTTTGGTGTCAGTAGTAATATCACTCTTATATAAATATATATCTGTGATTTGCTCCTAAAACATACCACCATGCAGTAAGGCTAACTGATAACTCACTGCTATATTCTTATGATAAGTAGTCGATGTTGTGAATGTTAGACACTCCTGAAGATAAGGAAATTTATTATGCCAAGACGTCGCGTCGTTGCTGCCCGTGAGATCCTACCGGATCCTAAGTTTGGTAGCCAAACTGTTGCAAAATTCATCAACCATGTAATGAGTGATGGTAAAAAATCTACTGCTGAGCGTATCGTTTACGGTGCACTTGAGACAGTAAGTGAGAAGCGTAAAGTTGAAGATCCAGTATCTTTCTTCGAAGAAGTACTAGAAAATGTACGCCCAATGGTAGAAGTAAAAGCTCGCCGCGTCGGTGGTGCAACCTATCAAGTACCAATGGAAGTACGCCCCTCCCGTCGTACTGCATTGGCTATGCGTTGGTTAGCTGAAGCTGCTGCTAAGCGTTCTGAAAAATCAATGTCTTTGCGTTTAGCTGGCGAATTGAATGATGCTGCTGATGGCAAAGGTGCTGCTATGAAAAAGCGTGACGAAGTTCACCGCATGGCAGATGCTAACAAAGCATTCTCTCATTACCGTTTCTAAGCTACTTTTTAATAGTAGCTTGAGATTAGAGGCTTATGCCATCTAATCTTGCATTGTTGTTTATTCTATTGATTGCCGCCATCATTCATTCAGTCATATATAGGTTTAACTTATTAATGATTGAGATGGCGGATATCTATCAAGATGCCTCTCTAAAAGAACATGCTTTTTGTTAGAGAACATCCCAAATTTGATGCCGCACTATTCTTAGTATTTGCTCTTTTTTTGTCCGTATTAGGCTTAATAATCAGTAAGTAATATTACGAAGCTGAACGCTTTGTCATAGAGTATGAGGTAGAGACACAATACATTATTATATACACGACTTTTCCTAGGAAAACACTATGGCTCGTAAAACTCCCCTAAAACGCTATCGCAATATTGGTATCTCAGCGCACATCGATGCTGGTAAGACGACCACTACTGAGCGTGTTTTATTCTATACCGGTGTTAGCCACAAAATTGGCGAAGTACATGATGGCGCAGCCACTATGGACTGGATGGAGCAAGAACAAGAGCGTGGTATTACTATTACCTCAGCGGCAACAACTTGTTTTTGGTCAGGTATGGCTAAACAGTTTGACGAACACCGTATCAACATCATCGATACCCCAGGTCACGTTGACTTCACGATCGAAGTTGAACGTTCTATGCGTGTACTTGATGGCGCGTGCATGGTTTACTGTGCAGTAGGCGGCGTTCAGCCACAGTCTGAGACCGTATGGCGTCAGGCGAATAAATACAAAGTACCACGTCTTGCATTTGTAAACAAAATGGATCGTGTTGGTGCCGATTTCTATCGTGTTATTGATCAGATCAAAAATCGTCTAGGTGGCAACCCTGTACCATTGGTTATCCCAATCGGTAAAGAAGATGACTTCGAAGGCGTTGTTGATCTAGTAAGCATGAAAGCTATCTATTGGGACGAAGCGTCTCAAGGTATGAACTACGAAGAGCGTGATATCCCAACTGAACTACAAGAAAAAGCAGCAGAGTACCGTGAGCATCTTGTAGAAAGCGCTGCTGAAGCCAATGAAGAACTCATGAATGAGTATCTAGAAAACGGTGAATTGTCAGTAGAGCAAATCAATGTTGCTATTCGTCAGTTAACGATTGATAACGAAATCATTCCACTTCTTTGTGGTACAGCATTCAAGAACAAAGGCGTTCAGAAAATGCTAGATGCTGTTATTCAGTATCTACCTGCACCAATCGACGTACCTGCTATTAAAGGTATTCTTGATGACAAAGACGAAAGCGAAGGCAGCCGTGAAGCATCAGATGACGCACCTTTCTCAGCGCTAGCATTCAAAATCATGAATGACAAATTCGTTGGTAACTTAACCTTCGTACGTGTTTATTCTGGTGTAATGAAGCAGGGTAGCAGTGTTTATAACCCAGTTAAGATGAAGCGTGAGCGTGTTGGCCGTATTGTACAGATGATGGCAGACTCTCAGCAAGAGCTTCCAGAGATTCGTACTGGTGATATCGCAGCATTAGTGGGCATGAAAGATGTGACTACTGGTGATACGCTATGTGATGAAGACAACGTAATCACTCTTGAGCGTATGGAATTCCCAGATCCAGTTATCAGTCTAGCAGTTGAGCCAAAGACTAAAGCTGACCAAGAAAAAATGTCAATCGCTCTTGGTCGTTTGGCAAAAGAAGATCCTTCGTTCCGTGTACATACTGACGAAGAGTCTGGTCAGACGATCATCAGTGGTATGGGTGAGCTACATCTAGAGATTCTTGTTGACCGTATGAAGCGTGAATTCAACGTTGAAGCAAACATCGGTGCGCCGCAGGTTGCTTATCGTGAGACGATTCGTAACACGGTTGAACAAGAAGGCAAGTTCGTACGTCAGACTGGTGGTCGTGGTAAATTCGGTCACGTTTGGTTACGTCTTGAGCCACTTGATCCAGCGGGTGAGACTGAATACGAATTCGCTGAAGAAGTTGTTGGTGGTACGGTACCAAAAGAATTCCACGGCGCTGTTGATAAAGGTATCCAAGAACGCATGAAAAACGGCGTACTTGCAGGCTACCCAGTAGTTGGCGTAAAAGCGACTTTGTATGATGGTTCTTACCATGACGTCGATTCTGATGAATTGTCGTTCAAAATGGCAGGTTCTATGGCCTTCAGAAAAGGCTTCATGGCAGCTGACCCAGCATTGCTTGAGCCAGTCATGAAAGTAGAAGTTGAAACACCTGAAGACTACATGGGCGACATCATGGGCGATCTTAACCGTCGTCGTGGTTTGGTACAGGGTATGGAAGATCTACCTGGCGGTACTAAACAGATTCGTGCTGAAGTACCATTAGCGGAAATGTTTGGTTATGCCACGCAAATGCGCTCTATGTCACAAGGCCGTGCAACTTACTCTATGGAATTCCAAAAGTACGCTGAAATTCCAAAATCAGTTGCTGCTGAAATCATCTCTAAGTTCAACTCTAAAGATGATGACGAGTAAATAAAACTTACTGAAGGTGACAATATAGAGTCTGTCTGTGTATTGTCACTAAAGAATACGCCAATAACTTGTTAAAAGACTTGTTATTGGCCGTGATTTTCTTATAATATCTGCACATTAGTATGTGTAACCTTTTAACAATTATCTTAATGTGGTCAAAATCGTCTTAATTATCGTATTAATATGAATTAAGTCTTGAACC
>NZ_JBQSVH010000013.1:0-86779 GCF_052376135.1 Psychrobacter sp. AOP7-C1-14
TGGTTGCTGCTCTAAATTATGCGGTGTATGCTCTTGTTGAGTCATTATCTAGCTCCAATTATGCTATTGCACTATGGTGGGCAACAGTTCATAGATAGAGCATAATAGAATAAATTGCTAATCGCAGACCTTGAGCATCTATAGTGTCATTTTACTAAGTAAAGTGATAAAACTAATCTTTAAACTGCTGTTTTCTATGTAAACTAATATGCTTAGATAGAGAACGTACTTCATAGCCTAAGTCTTCTTTTTCCTGTTTAAAATGATCAATAATTTTTTCTGATGCTTTGTCATTTGAGTAAATAAACTTCCCGTCCTCATTTTTTTTGCTGAAATGTTGGTCATGGTACTCTAATGCTTTCTCTTTTGGTTTGCTATAGTTGGCGCCTTTCTGTGCACCTCCCTTTGCTCCAATGGTTTTATAGTTACGTGATAGAACTTCATCTTCTCTAAGATATTGTTCAACATCGATTTTAGTAGTTATATTTAGTCCCCCATAAATTAACATTGCTACTTCATGTTGCTTGCAGGATATATGATAGAACCCTATATCATAAGCCAAAATTGCCAACTGCCTATGTAGTATTACTCTAAAAATTTCTACTAAATCGTAATTTAGTAATCTGGCTCTTTCTTCTATCTTATTTTCGTCTAGAGCATCATTTAATAGAGGGTTGGTATCTATATCTGATGCAAATTTCCTATGTATATTTTTAAAGGCAGACATAGCAAACATATTAAGACTACACTCACAATCATAGTCACATTCGCATTGGAATCTATGGTCAAAGTCATTATCTGCTTTGTAGTCTAGTTGGGTGTAGGCGTGATATACATAGTCATAGATAGCAATTTCTACTTTACTCAGGAAATAGAGGTTGTTTTGAGACTGGACTTCACTACAGGATTTCTGTAAGAAAATTTGGCTAGCAATCATATCAATTGTAGGCATTGCTAAGTTGTTCTTAAAGGCTGTATCTAATAATTCATATTGACGCATCTCATCTTCTTCATAAGACATAACCATACCTCTACACGCTTAATTCAAATTAAATGCAATGCTTGCTTAAAAAATACTGAGTTACTATCGTTCGTGTAATCAACGTCAGCTTTACTCAAAGGCCTAATATTTCTTTAATCATCATACAATCACCCACCAAATTTAGCACAAAAAAAGCCAACCATTGAAAACAATGATTGGCTTTTCTCTATTGCTACTATGTTTGGTCGGAACGGCAGGATTTGAACCTGCGACCACTACACCCCCAGTGTAGTGCGCTACCAGACTGCGCTACGCCCCGAGTGACTGACTATTTTACGCAAAATTATGCATATTGCAAGGGCTATTTATATTAGCCAAAATCTACCACATTATTCTACGCATCACAGCCAGTATCTCAATTGCATAAGCTGCTTTAACCCAACAATTCTTTTAGAATTTGGTTCACTTGCTGCGGGTTAGCACTGCCGCGACTGGCTTTCATGACCTGACCGACCAGACCGTTAAAGGCTTTTTCTTTACCGCCGCGATATTCTTCTACCATGGCTTCGTTTTTTGCGATAACTTCTTCTACCATCGCTTTGATAGCGCCAGTATCGGTTTCTTGCTTGAGGCCTTTGTCTTTGATGATTTTATCTGCTGCATCATCACCATCGCCGCCTTCGCGCTCATATAGAGCACTAAAGACTTTCTTAGCCAATTTGCCGGATAGTGTGTCATCTTTGATACGCTTGAGCATACCAGCCAATTGCTTGGCACTGATAGGGGAGTCGACGATGTCTTTGTCATCTTTATTCAGTGCGCCGAGCAAGTCGCCCATGACCCAGTTGCCAGCCATTTTGGCATCTTGCTGACCGATTTCAACCACTACATCTTCGAAGTAGTCAGCAATTTGACGACTACCAGTCAAGATACGCGCATCATACTCTGATAGACCAAGCGCTTCTTCAAAGCGTGCGCGACGAGCCACAGGTAGCTCTGGCATCGCTGCTTTGATTGCATCGACCGTATGCTGCTCGATACGGACAGGTAGCAAGTCAGGATCAGGGAAATAGCGATAGTCGTTGGCGTCTTCTTTGGTACGCATGGTACGCGTTTCATCACGCTCTGGATCATATAGCATGGTTGCTTGTACGACCTTGCCACCATCTTCAATGATATCGATTTGACGCTCGATTTCACGGTTGATAGCACGTTCGATGAAACGGAACGAGTTGAGGTTTTTGAGCTCCGTACGTGTACCGAGATCAGCATCTGGCTTGCGTACAGAGACGTTACAGTCACAGCGGAATGAGCCTTCAGCCATTACGGCATCCGAGATACCTAGCCATGTCACTAGCTGATGGATGGCTTTAATATAAGCTAATGCTTCGTGAGCTGAGCGCATATCAGGCTCAGAGACGATTTCGATCAGTGGTGTACCTGCACGGTTCAAATCCACACCAGTCATACCATCGACTGCGTCATGTACTGATTTACCAGCATCTTCTTCTAAATGCGCGCGAGTAATACCCATACGTTTAGGATATTCGTTCTTTTCACCTTCGTTGACCACGACATCGATGTAACCCTCACCGACGATAGGGTTGGCCATCTGAGTGATTTGATAGCCTTTTGGCAGGTCAGGGTAAAAGTAGTTTTTACGGTCAAACGTGTTAAACAAACCCAGCTCAGCATTGACACCGATACCGAATTTTAGCGCGCGATCGACCACGCCAGCATTTAGCACTGGCAATACGCCAGGTAGACCTAAGTCAACGATACTGGCTTGGCTGTTTGGCTCATGACCAAAGTCAGTTGGCGCACCTGAGAAAATCTTACTTTCCGTATTTAGCTGACAGTGAATCTCGATACCGATGACCACTTCATAACCATCGACGAATAGCTCTTTACGGACGGCATTGTTATCAGTAGTAGCTGTACTCATTATACCGTCTCCTTTGCGACGAGTGATTGTTGTAGGTGATGGTCGGTATGCTGCTGGAACAGATGTGCAGTCGTGAGCAGTTGACTCTCTTGCCAGTGCTTACCGATTAATTGCAAGCCAATAGGTAGTCCTTCTTTCGTCAAACCAACTGGCTGACTGAGTGCAGGTAAACCTGCTAGGTTGACCGCGATGGTATACACGTCACCTAAATACATCGTTGCAGGATCTAGGTCTTCACTAAGCTTATAAGCTGCCGTTGGTGCAGTTGGGCTAGCAATCACATCACAGCTAGCAAACGCTTCATCGAAGTCTTTAACGATTAAGCGGCGGATTTTCTGTGCTTTGGTATAGTACGCATCGAAGTAACCAGCTGATAGGGCGTAAGTCCCTGTCAAGATACGGCGCTGTACTTCAGGGCCAAAGCCTTCAGAACGTGAGCGAGTATAGAGGTCGATCAGGTCGGTTGGGTTCTCACAGCGATAGCCAAAACGTACACCGTCGAAACGTGATAGGTTCGATGATGCTTCGGCAGGCGCTAGCATGTAGTAAGTGGCAAGTGTGATCTCAGGATCAGTGATGTTCACTTCTACGATTGTTGCGCCTAGCTCTTCGTATTTTTTGAGCGCAGAACGTGCTGCTTGCTCAACCTCGCTATCGAGCCCTGTACTAAAGTATTCTTTGGCCACACCAATACGAAGACCATCAAATGGCTTGTCACCAGCCGCAGCTTCGGCATCATTGATATCTTGTACGTAGTCAGGCATCTCATATTTAATAGAAGTTGCATCGCGTGGATCATGACCAATCATTGGCTGGAGCAGATAAGCACAATCTTTGGCGCTGCGTCCCATGCTACCCGCTTGGTCAAGACTTGAAGCGTAAGCAATCATACCAAAGCGTGACACACGGCCATAAGTAGGTTTGATACCCGTTAGGCCACAGAATGAAGCAGGCTGACGAATAGAGCCACCCGTATCACTACCAGTCGCAACAGGGACAAAACCAGCGGCAACGGCAGCAGCACTACCACCTGACGAGCCGCCAGGGACACGCTCTAGGTTCCAAGGGTTCTGTACGGTGCCGTAGTGTGAGCTACTATTGTCTGAGCCCATCGCAAACTCATCCATGTTGAGCTTGCCTAAGCTAATCATGCCTGCTTTGTCGATATTAGAGACGATGGTCGCGTCGTATGGTGAGACAAAATTATGTAGCATCTTTGAGCCACAAGTGGTCAGTACGCCTTGGGTGCAAAAGATGTCTTTGTGCGCCATTGGTACGCCAAGTAGCGGACGCTTGTCGCCTTGAGCACGCATCTCGTCTGCTGCTTTTGCTTGTGCGCGTGCTGTCTCAGAAGTATGAGTGATAAAGCTGTTTATCTTGCCGTCTAGCGCGTCGATACGCTTGATATAATGTTCGGTTAATTCCGCGCTGCTAAATTGTTTGTCTTGCAAGCCAGTAATGAGCTGCTCGGTACTTAATAAATGAAGTTCAGACATAAGGTGTCGTCCGTCAAAATGTTAATAGCATAAAATAAAATAGGGTAATGACAAATACGTGATAGTGTTATTTAAACACTATTATTCAATTACCTGCGGCACCAGATACAAACCTTCTTCTACGGCAGGTGCGACTGACTGATTACGCTCGCGATTGATATCGTGTTTTGCCACATCAGCACGCAATTCTTGGCATGCCTCATGGATATTCGCTAATGGCTTGATGTCTGTGGTATCAACGTTAGATAGCGTATTCATCAGTTTTAATACTTTACTGATATCATCAGCATAGCTATCGGCTGTGCTTTCATCGACACCTAAGCGCGCAAGGTTGGCAACTTCTAGGATTTCTTCACGGCTGACGTTGCTATCAGACGTTGTTGGCTGCTGAGACATAGTTTCTCCAGTTAAGGACAGTTTTTTAGAGTAGTTGGTTACGAAAACGAAAATACGTAAGCGCTAAAATAGAAACAAATAGTAAGTGGGCTTATTATAAAGCATCTGACTCAAGTTTACAGAGTATGACGCTTGATTGATGCACAATCCTAACCAAGCGGCTTAATTGACAAAGAAGTAGTATTAAATAGGATATAGTGCCAGCCAAGTCATAATGCCAATTAAAGTACAGTGTTTTACGTAGATATTTACATAGAATTGCAAAACTGACCCCTAATTCATCATTGTTCCTCAATTGCTCTCCAATTGGGCGTCAAAATACGTTACAGTATGCATCTGCTGTTAAGCAAAACATTCCTCTGCCTGTAGAGCTTTGTTAGTTATCAAATTAAACGTTATTTCATTGAGTTGAATGATATTTATTACTAATTCAAACTTTGTAACAACTTTTGGCGTCTAATACGAAAATCCTTACTTACTGATGCAAATATCTATGTTTTTTTTGAGCTAAATCGGTATAATTTAGCCCAGTTTTTCATTTCATCGCTATTGTTTGGATTTTAACTTGTTGGGATGATAACTGTTGCCACAAGTAATG
Organism: Psychrobacter sp. AOP7-C1-14; assembly: GCF_052376135.1. NCBI lineage: Bacteria > Pseudomonadati > Pseudomonadota > Gammaproteobacteria > Moraxellales > Moraxellaceae > Psychrobacter > Psychrobacter sp. AOP7-C1-14. The sequence continues at coordinate 5,418 of NZ_JBQSVH010000013.1, forward strand.
TTTAACGACGACCTGCTCAATACTGACGAGTAACACCTCAGTCAATCTCATTCGCCTCATTCGTAAGACGCTGGATATATTAGTCATGAACCTGTTTGGATTTTTATCAAATAATATCGCTATCGACCTCGGTACTGCGAACACCCTAATTTTTATTCCTAATAAAGGCGTCGTACTTGACGAGCCTACGGTGGTCGCATTACGAAGCAATCGTACTCAAAACCCGACCGTCGCTGCTGTTGGTATTGATGCCAAGCAGATGCTAGGGCGTACGCCTGCGAACATCACAGCAATTCGCCCATTGAAAGACGGTGTGATTGCTGATTTTGAAGTGACGCAAAAAATGCTTAAGCACTTTATCGCTAAAGTAAAAGCCAAGCGTTTTATGGCGCAGCCTAACGTCGTGGTTTGTGTACCATGCAAGTCTACTTTGGTTGAGCGCAAGGCGATTCGTGAGGCAGTATCATCTGCAGGTGCGAGCAAGGTACTATTGCTAGAAGAGCCGATGGCTGCGGCTATTGGGGCTGGCATGCCTGTTCATGAAGCCAGTGGTTCTATGGTGGTTGATATTGGTGGCGGTACAACTGAGATTGCGGTTATCGCACTGTCTGGCTGTGTGTATTCTGAGTCGATTCGTATCGGTGGTGATATGTTTGATGAAGCTATCATTACCCATGTGCGCCGTACGCATGGCTGTGTCATCGGTGAAACAACCGCTGAGCGTATCAAAAAAGAAGTCGGCTCTGCATTGAATGAAGACAGTCAACTAGAAGTGGAAGTCCGTGGCCGCAGCATGGCAGAAGGTGTACCAAAGACCTTTACCGTCAATTCAGAAGAAGTACAAAAAGCGTTAACTGATCCATTGAGCGGTATTGTTAGCGCTGTAAAAGTAGCACTTGAACAGACACCACCAGAGTTGTCATCTGACATCGCTGAGCGCGGTATCGTATTGACAGGTGGCGGCGCACTATTACGTGACTTAGATAAACTTATCTCTCAAGAGACAGGTTTGCCAGTGACGGTAGCAGAAGACCCGTTAACTTGCGTTAGTCGCGGCGGTGGTATCGCACTTGACTTCATTAACAACAAAAGTTTGAACATGATTTTTGTCTAAATCATCTTTATCCCTAATTGTCATATTCTATTGGTAATAGATGATAATAATGATTTATGTGACTGATAGAGCTGTAAATATATAAAATTAAAGGTAGCCGATTGTGCTACCTTTAATTGCATTCAATTGTGCTAGAACCCAATATCCTCGATAAACACTCATACTGTAAATAAGTGCTATTGTTCCTTTTAGACCTCTCAAATCAGACGACTTATGATTCCAAGTATTTTTGCTCGCCAGCCTTTATCACTTCGTAAGACTGCTATTGTGTTGATAGTAGCCTTAGTTTTGATGTGGTTCGATAGCAAAAACTCCGAATGGTTTGAGCCAGTACGTAGCACCAGTCATGCCGCTATGCAGCCTATTTATGAGTTGTCTCTATTGCCAAGCTATGCCAAGCATTGGGCTGGTGGTAGTCTGCAATCAAAGGAAGCACTGCGCCGCGAAAATATGCAATTAAACTCACAACTGATACACGCGCAGGCCAAGCTACAACAGCAAGACTATATCTTGGCACAAAACGCACGCTTGCAAGGCATCTTATCTACTACTAAGCCAGAGCAATTTGATCTTAATTTGGCGCAAGTTATCGGTACAGATACTAACTTGCTCAGGCAGATTGTGGTGCTTAATAAAGGTGAGCAAGACGGTGTACAAGTTGGACAAACGGTTATCGATGAAGATGGTGTATTGGGACAGATTATTAATGTCTATCCTAATACTAGCCGTCTGTTATTAATTACAGATGAGCAGCAATCAGTTGCTGTCACGGTCAAACGTACAGGTCAGCGTGCCATCGTCACAGGTCAAGGTATTCCGTCTTCACTAAGCCTCGATTATGTTTTCAAAACATCAGATGTACGAGTAGGTGATGAGCTGGTGTCGTCAGGGTTGGGTGGTCGTATTCCGGCAGGCTATCGAGTAGGTCGCATTGCACATGTCAAAGACGAGCAAACCGATAACTTTAGAACGATCGAAGTCACTCCAGCGGCTAACTTTATTGATAATGCCTATGTTTTGATACTCCAAGACAAAGTATTGAATGAGAATAATACGTCTATTTTTCCATAGCTAATGGTGGCACTAGTCTCTACTCTCATTATCAAATAAATGGCTTATCAATACTTCAAAATTTTTCATTTACAGTGCTTCCCACTTATAGTATGCACCTTGTCAATACCCAATCAATACTATAATAGCAATCATCAAACACTCGCTAAGGTAAGTACCCATGTCGTATCCTGACTCTGAGAACTCAACGGTACTATTGATAGTTGTGATTGTTCTGAGTTTTATCGTGGCCTCATCACTCAATGTCTATCCATTAAGTCCTAGCATGGCAACACTGCGTCCCATGGTAATGATCATGGTGTTGATTTATTGGTTGTTATTTCAACCACGTTATGTTGGTATTTTTACTGCATTTACAGTTGGTCTGATTGCTGACTTACTGATGGATACACATTTAGGACAGCAAGCTTTTGCCGCTGTGGTTGTCGCATTGGTTATCAAAATTACCAGTATCTATGTGAGGCGGTTGAACACGATTAGCGCATGGTTGATTGCCAGTTTGGGGTTGATCGTCTTCCAGTTGATGCTATGGATACTACAGATGTTTATTCAAGGCGTCTTTGTCGCGCAGTCCTCTTTGTCGCTATTAATGAGTATTCTTAGCTGGCCGCTCGTGCTGTTTGCTTTACGCAAGTTTTCGCGTTAATGATCAATCATTATAGCTGCTGTTCAGATTAACGGCTTGTCTGATAGTCATACCGTATGACACATCCTAAATTTATAATTGAAGAGAATAACGATGGATATCATTTTAGCGTCGGGCTCTCCGCGTCGTCGTGAGTTACTGGAAAGAGCACAGTTAGACTTTACTATCTTAAGTGTAGATATCGATGAGACTCCGTTAGATAACGAGTTGCCAGCAAAATATATTGAACGTATGGTGGCAACCAAAGCTGATGCTGCGCTACAGAAATTAAGTGAGACGTTCCAAGCGGATCACGATAGTCTGACGTCACCGTTTATTATTTTGACTTCTGATACCATCGGCGTGCTGTCAGATGGCAAAACAGTACTAGTAAAGCCCTCCAATCGCGAGCATGCATATAGCATGTGGCAGCACATGTCTGATAATGTCCATGAAGTATGGACAGCAGTTCAAGCGACGCAAGTACAGCTATCACCTATAGCAGAACCAAGCACATCAAAAACTACAACGCCTTTCCAAATTATCAATCAACAGCGAATTACTGAGCGTACGGAAGTGACTTTTATACCATTGACGACACAAATGATGAGCGACTATTGGGATAGTGGTGAACCAGTTGATAAAGCAGGAGGGTATGGCATCCAAGGACTGGGCGCAGCCTGGGTCAGTCGTATCAATGGCAGTTATACCAGTGTTGTTGGTCTGCCATTAGCGCAAACACTAGCACTAATCAAAAAGATGACAAAAAATAGTGTCGACACTGTCAACTCGTAATATTTGGATGTGCACATAATGACACGGTAGGGTAATGGGCAAGAGCAAGTCGCATTTGTTACACTGTCAATCTAATAGGCGATGACCGTCTGATAAAAAAGCTGAGAGATAAGAGAAAAAACTATGTCCGAAGAGCTGCTGATTAATATTAGTCCAATGGAGTCGCGTGTTGCGGTTTTAGACAATGGTATTTTGGGCGAGATTTATATTGAACGACATCATAAATTGGGGTTGGTCGGCAATATCTATCTGGGGACGGTCGTACGTGTTTTGCCTGGTATGCAGGCAGCCTTTGTAGATATTGGTCAATCGCGGACCGCATTTCTACATGTCAATGATATGCAGCGTGAACCACGCCCAATTGTAGAAAAAAACAAAGCGGCTAAAATTACTAAGCATGAGATCAATGAGGACGATGCGACTACCAACGCTGCTGCTGACAGCTTGGCTGTGACACCGCCCATTGTTAGTGCGCAAAGTACAGAGATAGTACCAGCGTCTAAGACATTGATTCAGCATCGTCTGCATGAAAGCCAGCGCATTTTGGTACAGGTAACCAAAGATCAGTTAGGGAGCAAAGGCGCTCGTTTAACAACCAATATCTCCTTGCCATCGCGTTATCTAGTATATTTGCCATCGAGTGACCATATTGGTATCTCACAGCGGATCGACGGTGATGAAGAGCGTACCCGATTAAAGACAGAACTTAGTAGCCTAATGCAAACTGTCAATTTAAAGGGTGGTCTTATCGCCCGTACAGCGGCTGAGCGCGTCCCTGTCAATAAGCTAGAAGAGGACATCTATTATCTCTTGCAGCTGTGGCGTACTATCTGTGCTCGTCGCCAAGAGATTAATCACCATCAGAGCTCGGAGCTGATCTACCAAGAACTGTCGCTACCATTACGCTCTATACGTGATTTGGTTCACGCTGATACCGAAAAGGTCATTATTGATAATACGCAAACCTATGAGCAAGTAAGATACTTTGCCAAAGAGTTTGTTCCGTTTGTCTATGATCGAATCGTGCATTATACCGCAGAGCAATCATTGTTTGATGTACACCGTGTCGAGGACGACTTACGTGATGCATTAAAGCGCCGTGTCGATCTAAAATCTGGTGGTTATCTGATCATTGATCAGACAGAAGCAATGACTACGATTGATGTTAATACAGGGTCTTTTGTGGGTGGTCGCTCATTAGAGGATACGGTCTATAAGACCAATTTAGAAGCCACACATGCTATCGCCCGTCAGCTGCGCCTACGCAATCTAGGCGGCATTATTATTCTAGACTTTATCGATATGCTAGAACAACAGCATAAAGACGACGTGTTAGAGAGCTTGCAAGCACAGTTGACCCAAGACTACGCAAAAACTAAGATTACGCAAGTTAGCGAACTTGGATTAGTAGAGATGACACGTAAGCGCACGCGTGAATCTTTAGGTCAGCAGCTTTGTGAACCGTGCTCAACTTGTCAAGGTCGCGGGTTTGTCAAAACAGCGGAGACAGTTTGTTTTGAGATTTTCCGAGAAATCATGCGTTGTGCTCGCACTTATAATTCACCCAAAAAGTTCACGGTAGTGGCCCATGCGGCAGTCATTGATTTACTACTCACTTCAGAGTCAGACACGGTAGCTGATCTGGAGTACCTGTTAGGCAGAGTGATTACTTTTGATGTAGAAAACCTGTATACCCAAGAACAGTATGATATTGTTTTAGATTAACTTTATTTAAAATAGATAATAATTTTCGATAAAAATATCTATATGATTAGAGGCTAATTAAAAAGTGAGTGTCTTTAATCACGCTGGAGATTGCTCTTGCAATACCTAAAATACTATGTATAATATACCCCACTGAATTATATATGCGCAGCTGACTAGAAAGGCTGGCGCTATGACAGCTAGAGCATCGTTTCTAGCACTATTTCATTATGCCTTTGCTGCTTTCCAATATATAGGAGGGTCGGCGGGGCTTTAAACTATTTTGCTTTTGGCACGCTATAAGTTCGGATAAAGAACTCATTCTGGTTAAGAACAGAAGGCCGCTTTAAGTGAATATTTAACCAAACTGCTTTTGATCATAGTCTTGCGATGCAAGAATGGCGAAAGCACATATTAGGAGCTTGCTGGCATGGCTAACCAGAGAATCCGTATCCGTCTTAAGTCTTTTGATCATCGTCTGATTGATCAATCTGCACAAGAGATTGTTGATACTGCAAAGCGCACCGGTGCGCAAGTTTGTGGTCCTGTACCGTTGCCGACTCGCATTGAGCGCTTCAACGTTCTAACCTCACCACACGTTAACAAAGACGCTCGTGACCAGTACGAAATCCGTACTCATAAGCGTATGGTTGATATCGTTCAGCCAACTGACAAAACTGTGGATGCGCTAATGAAATTAGATTTAGCGGCGGGTGTTGACGTTCAAATTGCTTTGGGTTAATGCACATTAAACACCCAACCCATTAATATAAGATATAAAGAGGTCTAAAATGGCGATCGGTTTAGTCGGTAAAAAGTGCGGCATGACCCGTGTCTTCACTGAAACAGGCGCATCTATCCCTGTAACAGTTGTTGAGGTCGATGCAAACCGCATTACTCAAGTAAAAAATACTGATGTAGATGGTTATCAAGCCATCCAAATTACCACAGGTACTCGTCGTGACAGCCGTGTAACAGCTGCACAAAAGGGTCACTTCGCTAAAGCTGGTGTTAAAGCTGGCCGTGGTGTTTGGGAATTCCGTGCTAACGAAAGCGATCTTGAAGGTCGTGAGATTGGTGGCGAGATTCTAGCTGACTTGTTCGAACAAGGTCAGATTGTTGATGTGACAGGAAACAGCAAAGGTAAAGGTTTCCAGGGTCCTGTTAAGCGTCACAACTTTAGTATGCAAGATGCTACTCATGGTAACTCAGTGTCTCATCGTGCGCATGGTTCAACTGGTCAAAACCAGTCACCAGGTAAAGTATTCAAGGGCAAGAAGATGGCGGGTCAGATGGGTAACAAACGTGTTACCGTTCAGGGCCTAGAAGTGATTTCGGTTGATGCCGAAAAAGGGTTACTTGTCATCAAGGGTGCTATCCCAGGTGCCACCGGTGGCGATGTTATCGTACGTCCGTCAGTCAAAGCCTAAGCAAGGGGATTAACGTGGATTTAAAAACAGTTACAGGTGCGGCGGTTGAGCTTTCTGATACGGCATTTGGTCGTGAATTCAACGAAGCACTAGTGCATCAAGTCGTCACCGCTTATTTAGCTGGTGCTCGCCAAGGTACACGCGCACAAAAAACACGTGCCGAAGTTTCTGGCGGTGGTATTAAGCCATGGCGCCAAAAAGGTACTGGTCGCGCTCGTGCGGGTTCTATTCGTAGCCCAATCTGGCGTTCAGGTGGTCGCGCATTCGCTGCAAAACCACAAGATTGGTCACAGAAAGTAAACCGTAAAATGTATCGCGGTGCGATGCAGTGCATCCTAGCAGAATTGATTCGCCAAGAGCGTTTGATTTTGGTAGAAGAGTTGAGCGTTTCTGGGCCGAAAACCAAAGAACTGATTGCTAAGTTGAATGATTTGAAGGCACCTCGTGCGCTTATCGTTACTAAAGAAGTTGAAGAAAACTTATACTTAGCTGCTCGCAACATTCCACATGTCAATGTACTTGGTACAAACGAAGTGGACCCAGTGAGCTTGATCGCATTTGATAAAGTGATCATGTCAGTTGAAGCTGCGAAACAATTTGAGGAAGCACTAGCATGAATAACGCAAGACTTTATCAGGTCTTAAGAGGGCCTGTATTCTCAGAAAAATCTCAAATGCTTGGCGACTCACTTGGTGTGCAGGTATTTAAAATTGATTCTAATGCTACTAAGCTTGAAGTCAAAAAAGCAGTTGAGTTGATGTTTGAAGGTGTTGAAGTTACTAAAGTAAACACTTTGAATGTTAAAGGTAAGACAAAGCGTTTTGGTAAAAGCATCGGCCGTCGTAACGACTACAAAAAAGCCTATGTTACCTTAAAAGCTGGTCAAGATGTACAAATGGCTGATGCTGGTGAAGACGTAGCGAATACTACTGATTCTACTAGTGAAACAGCGAATAACGAATAAGGATTACACTCATGCCTATCGTAAGAGCAAAGCCAACATCACCAGGCCGTCGTTTTGTTGAAAAAGTAGTGCATCCACACCTTTATAAAGGTCGTCCGTATGCAGCGCTTCTAGAATCAAAAAGCAAGTCAGGTGGTCGTAATAACAATGGCCGCATTACTACTCGTCACATTGGCGGTGGTCATAAGCAACATTATCGCGTTATCGATTTCAAACGTACTAAAGACAATATCCCAGCAACGGTAGAGCGTATTGAATACGATCCTAACCGTACTGCTCATATTGCTCTACTTAAGTATGCTGATGGCGAACGTCGTTATATTATCGCTGCTAAGAAACAAGTAGTTGGCGATACAGTAATGTCAGGCGAGACTTCTCCAATTCGTCCAGGTAACTGCTTACCGCTAAAAAACATCCCATTGGGTACTGTGATTCACAATATCGAACTTAAAATCGGTAAAGGTGCACAGATGGCTCGTTCTGCGGGTGCTAGCGTTCAGTTACTAGGTCGTGACGGTGTATATGCTATTTTACGTATGCGTTCTGGCGAAACTCGCCGTGTACACGTAAATTGCCGTGCTGTTATCGGTGAAGTTTCTAACACTGAAAACAACTTGAAATCACTTGGTAAAGCCGGTGCTTCACGTTGGCGTGGTGTTCGTCCTTCTGTTCGTGGTGTCGCTATGAACCCGGTTGATCACCCACACGGTGGTGGTGAAGGTCGTAACAAAGGTCGCCATCCAACCAGCCCTTGGGGTCAGAAGTCTAAAGGACTTAAAACGCGTAGTAATAAGCGTACTGACAACATGATCATCCGCCGTCGCGCCAAGAAGAAATAAAGGAAGAATTTCATGCCTCGTTCATTGAAAAAAGGTCCATTCATAGACGCGCACTTATTTGCTAAAGTTGAGAATGCATTAGACACCAACTCACGCAAGCCAATTAAGACTTGGTCGCGCCGCTCGATGATTCTGCCACAAATGGTTGGCCTAACTTTGTCTGTTCACAACGGCCGTACTCATGTACCGGTTATCGTGAGCGAGCAGATGGTTGGTCATAAACTAGGTGAATTTGCCCCGACTCGTACGTATCGTGGTCACGGCATTGACAAAAAAGCTAAGAGATAAGGTGCTTACCATGGAAGTAACTGCAAAATTACGCGGTGCCGCCATATCGGCACAAAAAGTTAGACTCGTTGCTGATGAAGTTCGTGGCAAATCTATTGAGCGTGCTTTGGATATCCTAACGTATAGCAATAAAAAAGGCGCTGTGTTTGTTAAGAAATGTCTTAACTCAGCCATCGCTAATGCCGAACATAATCACGGCTTAGATATTGACGACCTAAAAGTCGCTACTATCTATGTTGATGAAGGCATCACGCTAAAACGTATCCTACCACGTGCCAAAGGCCGTGCTGATCGTATCAGCAAGCGTACTTGTCACATCACTATAAAGGTAGGAGAATAAGTTATGGGTCAAAAAGTACATCCAATCGGAATTCGTCTTGGTGTTGTAAAAAAGCATAACGCAAACTGGTATGCTAACCCTAAACAATACTCAGAATACCTAATCAACGACATTCAAGTTCGTGAATATCTACGCAAAAAGCTAGATAACGCTATGATCAGCAACATCATGATTGAGCGTCCTACTGGCGCTGCTAAGATTACCATCGCCACTGCGCGTCCTGGTATTGTTATCGGTAAAAAAGGCGAAGATATCGAAAGACTTCAAAAAGAATTGACCAAAATTATGGGCGTACCTGCTCAGGTCAACATTGAAGAAATCACATCACCTGATCTTGATGCACGTTTGGTAGCAGACGGTATTGGTAGCCAACTTGAGCGTCGTGTTATGTTCCGTCGTGCGATGAAACGCGCCGTACAGAACAGCATGCGTTCTGGTGCTAAAGGTATCAAGGTTGAGCTGTCTGGCCGTCTAGGCGGTGCTGAGATTGCTCGTAGCGAATGGTACCGTGAAGGTCGTGTGCCATTGCATACACTCCGTGCTGATATTGACTACTCGTCAATTCGTGCAGAGACAACTTACGGCACCATCGGTGTTAAAGTTTGGATTTTCCGTGGCGAAATCCTTGACGGTATGAACAGCGTATATAATCCCGTCAAAGAAGAGCAGACTCGTGCGCCAAAACGCCGTGGTCGTGGAAACCGTCGAAACTCAGACAGAGGTTAAACTATGTTACAGCCAAAACGTACCAAGTTTCGTAAAATGCACAAAGGTCGTAACACTGGGCTAGCTCATCGTGGAAGCACCGTTGCATTCGGACAAATTGGTCTAAAATCTTTGACGCGTGGTCGTATGACAGCTCGTCAAATCGAAGCAGCACGTCGTACCATCACTCGTAAAATTAAGCGTGGCGGTAAGATTTGGATTCGTGTATTCCCAGACAAGCCAATTACCAACAAACCATTAGAAGTACGTATGGGTAAAGGTAAAGGTCCTGTTGAGTATTGGGTATGCGAAATCAAACCTGGTAAAGTGCTATATGAAATTGAAGGGGTATCTGAAGAGCTTGCTCGTGATGCTTTAACGCTCGCTGCAGCAAAATTGCCCTTTAAAACTACCATTGTTAAGCGGACGATAATGTAATGAAGATCAGTGAATTACGTGATAAATCATTAGAAGAACTGACCCAGTTACTTGATGAAAAGCAACTTGATGCTTTCCGTATTCGTATGGCTAAAGCAACTGGTCAGTTGGGTAATACCCATGAAGTTAGAGCCAATCGTCGCACGATTGCCCAGCTTCAGACTTTGATTAACGAGAAACAACGAGGCGACTCATGAGCGATAACAATCAAACAGCTACCAATGCTAGCGTATTGACAGGACGAGTTGTCAGCGACAAGATGGACAAGTCCATCACGGTTTTGATTGAGCGTCTGGTTCGTCATCCTTTGTATGGTAAACAGCTTCGTCGTTCTACGAAAATCAAAGCACATGATGAGAATAATGTTTGCCAACAAGGCGACCTTGTCCGCATCAAAGAAACGCGTCCAATCTCAAAAACTAAGTCTTGGACTTTAGTCGATGTGGTTGAAAAAGTAGAAAAAATCTAAGTAAATTGCATTAAAAGCCAGAAGCTGTTAAAATAGCCGCCTTTTTAGGGATGCTGATTGCGCCGAGCGTATATCACTCACATTAAGAGTAAGTGGCGGTTATTTATATCAAAATGCCGTCTACTCATACTGTGCTAGCGGCAGCAACTGGTTTTTATTGCTCATACGTGTGGAGTAACGCTATGATTCAGGTTGAGTCAATGCTGGAAGTTGCAGACAATAGCGGTGCAAGGCGAGTTCAGTGCATTAAAGTACTGGGTGGTTCTCATCGTCGTTATGCATCAGTTGGCGACATTATTAAAGTAACGGTTAAAGAAGCCATTCCTCGTGGTCGTGTTAAAAAAGGCGACGTGATGAATGCAGTAGTTGTACGTACCAAGAAAGGCGTTCGTCGTCCTGATGGTTCTGTGTTACGTTTTGATGACAATGCTGCGGTATTGTTGAACCAAAACAAAGCGCCGATTGCAACTCGTATTTTTGGACCGGTAACTCGTGAACTACGTGGTGATCAGTTTATGAAAATTGTATCACTAGCACCAGAAGTATTGTGAGGTAATCCATGTCAAAATTACGTAAAGGCGATACAGTTATCGTGATTGCTGGGAAAGACAAAGGCAAACAAGGTACTGTACAAGCTGTAAAAAACGATCGTATTAAAGTTGAAGGCGTTAATATTGTTACTAAACATCAGAAGCCAAATCAGGCTACTGGCGTTGAAGGTGGCATCGTTAAGCAAGAAGCTTTTCTGCATATCTCAAATGTCGCAATCTTAAATGCGCAAACCCAAAAAGCAGACCGTATTACTTATCAGTTTGGCGAAGACGGCAAGAAACAACGCGTCTATCGTTCAAACGGTGAAGTAGTGGCGACTGCGTAAGACACTAAGGGTGTAATGGTAATGGCAAGATTAAAATCTTTATATAACGATAAATTGAAACAGCAAATCAAAGAAGAGCTTGGTTTGGACAACGTGATGCAAGTGCCTAAAATCACTAAAATCACACTTAATATGGGTGTAGGCGGCGCGTCTCAAGACAAGAAATTGCTTGAAGGTGCTGTAGCTGATATGACTGCAATTGCTGGTCAGAAACCTGTAGTCACAAAAGCGCGTAAATCTGTTGCTGGCTTCAAAATTCGTGAAGAATGGCCAATTGGCTGTAAAGTAACGCTACGCGGTGAGCAAATGTACGAATTTTTAGATCGTCTCGTTGCCATTGCAATTCCTCGTATTCGTGATTTCCGCGGTTTTTCACCTAAAGCCTTTGACGGACGTGGTAACTACTCATTGGGTATTAAAGAACAAATCGTATTCCCAGAAGTAGATTTTGACAAGATTGACCGTATCCGTGGTATGGATGTGACAATCACCACGTCAGCTCAATCTGATGAAGAAGGTCGTGCGTTGCTTAAAGCATTCGGCTTCCCATTTAAATAAGGTAAAGACGTTATGGCAAAGAAGAGCATGATTAACCGCGAATTAAAGCGCGAAAAAATGGTTGCTAAATATGCTGAAAAGCGTATCAAGCTAAAAGAAACTATCAGTGATATGACTGCAAGTGACGAAGCTCGTATGGAAGCGATGTTAGAGCTACAAGCTCTTCCACGTAATTCATCACCAGTACGTCTGCGTAATCGTTGTGCTATCACCGGTCGTCCTCACGGTTACTTCCGCAAGTTTGGCTTATCACGCAATATGCTGCGTGAGCGTGTCATGCAAGGCGATGTGCCTGGTGTTCGTAAAGCAAGCTGGTAAGGAGTAACTATATGAGTATGCAAGATACCGTTGGGGATATGCTAACCCGTATTCGTAACGCACAAATGGCTAACAAAGTATCGGTAGCAATGCCGAGCTCTAAATTACGTAAATCAATTGCTGATTTACTAGTTAGCGAAGGTTATGTGGCTAGCGCTGTTGTTGCTGAAGAAGAAAACAACAAAGCAACCCTTACTATTGAATTGAAATATTTCGAAGGCCGTGCTGTCATCGAAACTATCCAACGTTATAGCCGTCCTGGTTTACGCCAGTTCCGCGGTAAAGACGCTATCCCTACTGTTAAGCAAGGTATGGGTGTTGCTATCGTATCTACTAGCCAAGGTATCATGAGCGATCGTGCTGCACGCGCTGCTGGTATCGGTGGTGAAATCGTTGCATTTGTTGCCTAATTTGCATTTATTGCTTCAGGTAATATGACGATAAAGTCTATTTGTTTCTCCCTAAAGTTATACTAATTTATTATTAATCAGTATAGCTTTAAGATCTAAGTATTTGATGTTAATAAAATTAAATGATGCTTAATGAGAACAACTATGCTAAACTAGCAGGCTTTTTAGCCTGTTAGTTTTTTCGCTAATATAAAGAAGTTAAATTTTTTAAGGAATATTCCTATGTCTCGTGTGGCTAAAGCCCCAGTGACGCTGCCAAACGGCGTAAGCGTTACTTTGAACGATCGGCAGGTCGAAGTTAAAGGCAAGAACGGTACTATGTCTTTACGCCTGCATGAATTGGTCGAGCTGAAACAGGAAGATGATGCTATCATTTTCTCACCTACAGTCGATTCAAAAGAAGCTATGATGCACACTGGCACCATGCGCGCTCTTGTTAACAACTATGTTACTGGCGTAAACGAAGGCTTTGAAAAACGTCTTCAATTGATTGGTGTTGGTTATCGCGCGCAAGTTACTGGTAGCAAAGTAACCTTGAATGTTGGTTATTCTCATCCAGTAGAATATACGTTACCTGAAGGTGTATCAGCTGAAACCCCAACGCAAACTGAAATTGTTTTAAAATCAAACAATAAACAGCAGCTTGGTCAAGCAGCGGCTAACATCCGTGGTTTCCGCCCACCTGAGCCTTATAAAGGTAAAGGTATTCGTTATAGTGACGAGCATGTGATTCGCAAAGAAGCTAAGAAAAAATAAGGTGAGTTGAAATGTTTGATAAAAAAGCAGCTCGTCTGCGTCGAGCTAAGAAAACACGCGCACATATCCGTTTCTTAGGCGTTCATCGCTTAACGGTTAACCGCACGTCAAAACATATTTATGCCCAGATTATCTCTCCAAATGGTGGTGAAGTGATTGCTCAGGCATCTACCTTAGACAGCAGCTTGCGTTCAGGCGCGACTGGTAATGCTGATTCAGCAACGTCTGTAGGCCAAATGATCGCAGAACGCGCAAAAGCAGCTGGCATTACTAAAGTTGCCTTTGACCGTAGTGGTTTTAAATATCATGGTCGAGTTAAAGCTTTAGCAGAAGCTGCTCGCGAAAACGGATTGGAGTTTTAATCATGGCTAGAAATGATAAAAATGATAAAAATGAACAGACTGACGGTCTAGTAGAACGCTTAGTTACCGTTGATCGCGTAGCGAAAGTTGTTAAAGGTGGTCGTATTTTCTCTTTCACTGCATTGACTGTAGTGGGTGATGGCAACGGTCGTGTAGGTTTTGGTCGCGGTAAAGCACGTGAAGTGCCAGCTGCTATCCAAAAAGCACTAGAAGCTGCTAAACGTAATATGATTACTGTTGAGCTAAATGATGCAACTTTGCATCATCCGATCAAAGCACGTCATGGTGCTAGTAAAGTCTACATGCAACCTGCATCTGAAGGTACCGGCGTTATCGCTGGTGGCGCAATGCGTGCTGTATTGGAAGTTGCTGGTGTCAAAGATGTTTTGACTAAATGTTATGGTTCTACCAATACTGCTAACGTTGTTCGTGCAACGTTTAACGGTTTACGTGATATGTCAACTCCAGAAAAGATGGCAGCTAAACGTGGTAAATCTGTAGACGAAATCTTGGGTTAACTTAGACTAGGTGAGTTACGATGAAAAAAATGAAAGTCACTCAATTTAAATCGGGTGCCCATCGCCTAAAGAGCCACAAAGCGAGCTTGAAAGGATTGGGTTTACGCCGTATTAATCATACTGTAGTAGTAGAAGATACTCCTTCGACTCGTGGTATGGTAAATCGCGTTAACTACATGGTAAAAGTGGAGGAAGCGTAATGGGTCTTAGATTAAATGAATTATCACCAGGTGTTGGCGCGAAAAAAACTGCCCAACGTCGTGGTCGTGGTATCGGTTCAGGTCTTGGTAAGACTGGTGGTCGTGGTGTGAAAGGTCAGAAATCTCGTTCAGGTTCTAGCGTACGCTCAGGATTTGAAGGTGGTCAAATGCCTTTATATCGTCGTCTACCAAAATTTGGTTTTACCAGTAAACTGGCTATGAAGACTGCAGAAGTACGTCTTTCTGAACTGAATAAAGTTGAAGGTGATGTAGTTAGCCTTGAAACACTTAAAGCTGCTAACCTTATTCGTCACGATATGACACGTGCTCGTGTAATGCTATCAGGCGAAGTTACTAAAGCTTATACTTTTAAAGGTATTAAAGTGACTAAAGGTGCTAAGCAAGCTATCGAAGCTGCTGGTGGTAGCATCGAGGAGTAGTAACGTGTCAAAACAATCAATGTCATCGGCTGGTATACCGCTTAATCCATTTGCATTTATACGTAAGTATGATGAGCTATGGACGCGTTTATTATTCTTAATCGGCGCATTGATTGTTTATCGTTTAGGGTCACATATTCCAGTTCCGGGTATTAACCCAGTTAACTTGGCTGATCTGTTTTCGCGCAACGAAAACACCATTTTGAGTATGTTTAACATGTTCTCAGGTGGTGCACTAGAGCGTATGTCCATCATGGCACTTGGCATTATGCCATATATCTCAGCATCAATTATTGTACAGATGATGTCTGCAGTAGTGCCATCGCTTGAAGCCCTCAAAAAAGAAGGTGAAGCGGGACGACGCAAGCTAAACAAGTATACCCGTCAGGGAACGCTTGCTTTAGCACTAGTACAGTCATTAGGAATGTGTGCCGGGTTAATCAGTCAAAACCTTACTTTATCTACTGGTCTTACTTTTTATATTCCAGCTGTTACTTCTTTGGTAGCAGGCGCAATGTTCTTAATGTGGCTCGGTGAGCAGATTACAGAGCGTGGCGTAGGTAATGGTATTTCAATGCTCATTTTTGCGAGTATTGTGGCTGGTACGCCAGGTATGATTTCGCAGTCTATCGAACAGGTCAATCAAGGTCAGATGAACTTGATTGTGCTATTTATTTTTGTACTGCTAGGTATCGCGGTTACTGCAGGTATCGTTTATATTGAACGTGCTCAGCGCCGTGTTCCTGTTAACTACGCGCAAAAACAGCAACAAGGTCGCAAAATTTATGCTCAGCAGCAGTCACATTTGCCGCTTAAGCTAAATATGGCAGGGGTTATCCCAGCTATTTTTGCAAGTTCTCTATTGTTGTTTCCCGCAAGTTTAGGGCAGTGGGTTGGTCAATCGACTGATCCCACCTTCGTACAAAAAATACTTCAAAATATGGCATTAGTGTTGTCTCCAGGGCAACCGCTATATTTGGTACTGTTTGGCGCAATGATTATCTTCTTCTGTTATTTTTATACGGCATTGGTATTTAGTCCGCGTGAAGTAGCAGAAAACCTTAAACGTAGTGGTGCGTATATCCCAGGTATTCGCCCAGGACAACAAACTCAGCGTTACCTCGATCATGTATTAAACCGACTGACCTTTATTGGCGCGATGTATATGACGGTTATTTGTTTAATGCCAATGGTCGTCCAGTCATCGTTTGGTGTGCCGTTTCAACTCGGTGGTACGTCTTTACTGATTATGGTGGTTGTGGTAATGGATTTCATTTCGCAGATTCAAGCGCATTTGATGACCCATCAATATCATGATCAGACGTTAATTCAATCGCCCACTCAACCTTAAATGAGCGGTACGATATTTCAAGGAGCATGCTATGAAAGTTCAAGCATCAGTTAAAAAGATTTGTGGTAGCTGTAAAGTTGTGCGCCGTAAAGGCCGTGTACATATTATTTGTACAGCAGAACCTCGCCACAAGCAACGTCAAGGTTAATATTTAGTATTAGAAAACCATTAGGTTTCATTACTAATTAAATTAATACTTGAAAAATAACGGCGGATGCGATATCATCCGCCACTTGCCGTGTTTATACAAAATCTTTTATAATAGAATCGATGAGCAGACTTATAGTCACAACATCGAGACTGGCTATAAAAGCTCTAGTATTAACAGCAACAAATCTGAAGAGTAAAGCCTTATCGTTAGATAACGCTTATTTTTCTTTAATGGAGAGAAATCAATGGCTCGTATTGCCGGCGTAAACATTCCGGATAATAAGCATGCTGTTATTTCACTAACTTACATCTTTGGTGTAGGTCGTACGACTGCTCAGAAAATCTTAGAAGCAGTTGATATTGCCCCTACTACTAAAGTTAGTCAGTTAGATGATACACAGTTAGATGCTATCCGTGCACAAGTTGCAAACTACATGACTGAAGGTGACCTTCGTCGTGAAGTTTCAATGAACATCAAGCGTTTAGTTGATCTTGGTTGTTACCGTGGCATCCGTCATCGTCGTAACCTACCAGTTAGAGGTCAGAACACCAAGAACAACGCTCGTACTCGTAAGGGTCCGACACGCCCTCTCAAAAGATAATTAACTTAGGAAGCTAAAAGATGGCAAAAGACACTCGTAGTCGCAAAAAGGTGACTCGTCGTTCAGTATCGGAGGGCATTGCCCATATCCATGCGTCTTTTAATAACACCATTGTTACGATTACCGATCGTCAAGGTAATGCATTGGCTTGGGCCACTTCAGGTGGACAAGGCTTCCGTGGTTCACGTAAATCTACACCATTTGCAGCTCAGGTTGCAGCTGAAGTCGCTGGTAAAGCGGCCCAAGAATATGGTGTTAAGAATATCGATGTTTTGGTCAAAGGACCAGGACCGGGTCGTGAGTCTGCGGTAAGAGCACTAGGTGCATTGGGTTATAAAGTTAACAGCATCTCTGATGTAACCCCAATCCCACACAATGGTTGCCGTGCGCCGAAAAAGCGCCGCGTCTAATATTAAAGACGAAGCTTTTTATATTAAAAGCTTATAGGAGACATAACAATGGCCCGCTATATTGGACCAAAACTGAAATTATCACGTCGTGAAGGTACGGATTTAGGCCTTAAGTCTGGCGTTAAACCGTATGACGTAAAAACGAAAAAAGCTGGTCGTCCACCAGGTCAACATGGCGTAAGCCGTAACAAGACCTCAGAATATGCTCTACAGTTGCGTGAAAAGCAAAAAGTTAAGCGTATTTATGGTGTACTAGAGCGTCAATTCGCTAACTACTATAAAGAAGCTGCTCGTAAGCGTGGTGCTACTGGTGAAAACCTACTAGCAATGCTTGAGAGTCGTCTAGATAACGTTGTATATCGCATGGGCTTTGGCTCAACTCGCGCAGAAGCACGTCAGCTAGTTAGTCATCGTACTATTATGGTAAAAAAAGCTGGCCGTGATGAGTTTGTTCGCGTGAACATTCCTTCAATTCAGCTTCAAGATGGTGATGTCATCGCTATCCAAGAGAAATCTCGCGAACAGCTACGTATTAAAAACGCTATCGAATTAGCGACACAACGTGGTATTCCAGAATGGCTTGATGTTGACCACAGCAAATTGCAAGGCACGTTTAAACATGCGCCTGATCGTATTGATCTACCTGCTGAAATCAACGAAAGCTTGATCGTTGAGCTATACTCTAAGTAATGACGTAACGCTCAATGTTATGAATATAGCATTGAGCAATTAACGTTAATTAAACCAGTTTAATAAATCGAGGTGACATCATGATGCTAAATGCAACTGAGTTTCTAACGCCGAATGCCATTAATGTGGATACGGTTAACGAAACGATTGCGAAAGTCACGCTCGAACCGTTAGAACGCGGCTTTGGGCATACCCTAGGTAATGCTCTGCGTCGCATCTTGTTATCTTCATTACCTGGCGCTGCAGTCATTGAAGCTGAGATTGATGGTGTTGACCATGAATACTCAACGCTTGAAGGTCTGCAAGAAGACGTACTTGATTTGCTTTTGAACTTAAAAGGCTTAGCAATTACGCTTCATGACCAAAATGAAGTATTTTTGACCTTGGATAAACAAGGTCCAGGCACTATTACTGCTGCAGACATCGCGTTGCCGCACAATGTTGACATCATCAATCCAGAATTGGTCTTGGGTACATTGAGCGATCGTGGTCATCTTAAGATGCGTTTGCGTGTAGTGATGGGTCGTGGATATGAGCCAGCAAACCAGCGCCGTGAAGATGGTGATACTAAAGCAATTGGACGCTTAAAGCTTGATGCAAGTTTTAGTCCTGTGCTTCGTGTTGCTTATCAGGTTGAGAACGCTCGTGTAGAGCAGCGTACTGATCTTGATCGTCTTATCATTGAGCTTGAAACTAATGGCACTATAGATCCAGAAGAAGCAATTCGTAAAGCAGCCACTATTTTACAACAACAGATTTCTATCTTTGTTGACCTAGAAGCTGAAGAAGCGCCTGAGCCTGTGAAAGAGAAAGAAGAGGTTGATCCGGTGCTATTACGCCCTGTGGACGATCTTGAACTAACGGTTCGCTCAGCCAACTGCTTGAAAGCTGAAAACATTTACTATATCGGTGATTTGGTACAGCGTTCAGAGACTGAACTTCTAAAAACCCCAAATCTTGGTAAGAAATCATTGACAGAAATCAAGGACGTATTAGCGTCTAAAGATTTAGAGCTCGGTATGCGCCTAGATAACTGGCCACCAGCTGATTTACGTGTTGATGATCGCTTTTCTTATCGTAGCCGTTAAACTTTAAGGATTTTTGACTATGCGCCATCGTAAGAGTGGAGTCAAGCTGGGTCGTACCGGCAGTCATCGTAAGGCAATGTTTCAGAACATGACCAACTCATTATTTGAGCATGAACTGATCAAAACAACTTTACCAAAAGCTAAAGAACTACGCCGCGTTGCTGAGCCATTGATCACTATGGCTAAAGAAGACAGCGTTGCGAATCGTCGTTTAGCATTCAGCCGTATGCGTAGCAAAGCTATGGTAGGCAAATTATTTGGCACGTTAGGTCCTCGTTACCAGACGCGTCCAGGTGGTTACTTGCGTATCGTAAAATGCGGTTACCGTGATGGTGACAATGCGCCAATGGCTTATGTTGAATTAGTTGATCGCGACTAATTTTGCACTTAAGACATATTTCAAAAAAAAGCTCCAATTGAATTGGAGCTTTTTTTTATCTTAAATTTGACCAATCACGTTATTAGCTGTTTAGATTAATAACGAATCTACATCGGCTGCGCCTTGTCTAATGACCTCGGGAATGCTACTAGTCATATCTACGATAGTAGTAAGTTTGGTCGTTTTTATACCTGCGCTGATCAGTCCATCAATTTGGTTATCCAGTAAGTCTTCAATCTCAAATGGGTCGTCCAAAATATCGTCTCTATCAGGCAAGATTAAAGAGCTGGTCAAAATAGGTTCATCCATTGCTTCTAATAATGCTTGAGCAATAGGGTTGCTAGGTACACGAATACCAATAGTCTTTTTCTTTGCATGCGCCAGTTTTTTCGGTACGTCTTTGGTGGCATTAAGAATAAAAGTAATAGGGGCAGGGGTATGGGCTTTAAGCTGTTTGAACTGTATATTGTCAACTGTTGCGTAGTTAGCAATTTCGCTTAGGTCGCGGCATAGTAGTGTAAATTGGTGTTTATCATCAAGTTGACGAATTTGTTTCAGCTTAGCTAAAGCATCTTTTGCACCCAAACGACAACCAAAAGCGTAACTGGTATCAGTAGGGTAAATGATTAATTGATCTTTGCGTAATAGGTTAGCGGCTTGCTCAATGAGACGTGGCTGCGGATTATCGGGATGAATATAGAGAACTTCCATAGTGGTTCCTTATTTTATAATTATTGATTCTTAATTGAGAAAATTTTTTTCCTGATGGATTAGATGTGATTCAATCACTGAATATTTTAGAAAGTTTGCTTTATAAATGAAGTAGATTGATATCTTAAAAAATATCACCTCAGTTATCAGTATAGCTTAAAGCAGATATAAGTTTAGTGGCGAGGCGTTACCAACCGTAGAAAATCGTTAATAAGTAGGGAAACTCAGTAAGTGACATTAAGTGCTGATTTCAGATGAAGACGTCTTACAAATGCTAAGTAATACAGTTAATAAAGTCTTAGCGTCACGTGGCAGCGTATGAGGTTTGGATATATAGCTTTCTACCTGTTTATAAACATCACTGGCGAAGGTGCTACTGCTAGTATCGAAGTCGGCAAACAAGTTATCTTGTGAAACTTGGAAGTGCCGTCCACAGGCCAAAGTAAACAAACACTCCAATGCTTGAGGTTTAATTTCTACACGCTCAAATGCTTGTTGTTGAGCCGCTGATCGTCCATCTGGGGCATACCAGTAGCCAAAATCGGACAGTTGCCTGCGAGCGTCACCAGCTACGCACCAATGACTAATTTCGTGAAGCGCGCTTGCAAAAAATCCATGGGCAAATTCAATTCTCGCAGGTTTATTACCTTGAGCAGGAAAATACTCAGGCTCATTATCGCTACGAGCCAATATAACTTGCTGATCAGAAAACAAAGTATTAAATAGCTGTATCAGCCAATCGGTAGCTAATCGTTCGTTAGTAACTATCGATTCTGTTGAGTGAGTACTATTGGGCTGAGTAGTAGACAATTCTTGCCATTGATTTCTCCACTCGGTTAAATCTACATTTGTATCAAAATATAGTTTACCACCAGATATACTTCTAGTTTGGCTTCCTAATTTAGTAAGCTGCTGAAGCAATGAACTTTCTACAGAAGAATGAAGTAAATCAGAGAAATCAATTTTATTATTGGATAGGTTCATAGAGAAGACACTGACTTAATAGATACTAAAGACAAAAAACTTTAGGTAAAAAGGTAAGTAGTAAAGGAGCTTAAACAAATTTACTATCAAAAAATCTTAACATACTAGCGCTAGCAGAATATGGTACTTTCCGTTAGTATGGCAGGCAATATTATACACCGTTTTGATCAATGAGGCCGCGCATGTCAAACACTCCAGAAACTAAACCGTCAGCATCGCACAATGACAATAAAAAAGCGCCTGTATCTACTGGCATGCCTGAGCACATTTCCTTAGATAAATGGGCAGACACTGGTTATGAATGGTCAGGAGAGGTAAAACCAAACTCGTTTGACCGTCTTGTTACTACTCTAAGTACTGAACATGAACAATCAAGCATACAGCTTAATGCCAACTTGTATCGTCACAACAATGTCTTGCATCTAGCATTTACGTTAACTGGTGAGGTTTGGCTAACTTGCCAGCGCTGTTTGCAACCAATTGCTATAGACTTATCCGATGACTATGACATCGCGTTACTCGAAAATGACAGTCAGATACGTTTGGTTGATGAAGAGCAAGACTATTTGTTGCTGGATGAAATTGTGACCGAGCAATCTCCAGAGCGTCTATTACCATTTAAGAAGTTGGTAGAAGATGAGATCTTGCTCAAAACACCAATGGCACCAAAGCATGACGACTGTGAAATGTCTGTTGAGCAGTTTGGCGAGATACCAGAAGAAGAGGAAAGCGAAAATCCTTTTGCTGCTTTAGCTTCGCTAAAAGGCAAACTATAAGCACCAAAACTATCTACTCGATGCATTTGAAAACCTTTTATCAGCTTTGTACAGAAGAGTGCGAGGCAGGGCTTTATTAATTTAATAAACATGCGTATAATGTCCGGTTTATTGCATTCGAGCAACCTGTTGCTTGCTGACAAAAACTAACTGGATAAATTTTTTATAAAATTCTGCCTTAGTTAGTATTTTATGTGAGTGGCAATCTATTTAACTAATGATGCTTAAGACTTAGGTTGTTATGATTACATAGCCTCTGTCAGTATCGACTTAAGCTGAATTTCAAGCTTATCCCTTTTAAGTATAGGAGCTATATCATGGCTGTTCAAAAAAGTCGTAAAAGCCGTTCTCGTCGTGACATGCGCCGTTCACATCACCGTATGGAAATTGCTGAACTAAGCGTAGATGCTACTACTGGTGAAAAACATCGTCGTCATCACATGACTAAAGATGGTTTCTACCGTGGTCGTCAACTGTTCAAAGTCAGCCAAGACGCCTAAGACATTGGCTCTATGACAGCTTAGGCGAAGATGATAATAGTACTGATGACTATTATTATTTTTGCCTAGTTGTTATTAGTCAATAAGTTTTGAGCTAAAAAAAGCCAAGTTATTTCGCTATCATATATTATGTGGCTGGATAACTTGGTTTTTTGTCATTTGTAGCTAGACTCATTGCTCAATTTGCTTATTATTTTTAGTAGATTTGAAAATGTGCTGATATAATCTGCCCCTCTAATTTGGGCAGCGTTACTATTGCTGTTTGGTTTGCATCCGCTATGATAATAGTGTTTGTCAGTGTATAGTTTACTGACAATCCATTTTATTGCATAAATACTTGCAGTAGCGGCTTTGTATAACATCTAATAATATAATACACCCCATTGTTTTTAGGGATATTTCTAATCAGATAAGGAATATTGGTTATGGCTTCTGTACCCGATATGGTAAAAAAGCAACCCGCTCGTATCGCAGTCATCTTCCCTGGTCAAGGATCTCAAGCAGTCGCGATGACGAGTGAGCTTGCTGAAATCTATCCAGAGATACGCGATACATTTACCGAAGCGAGTGATGCGCTTGGTGAGGATTTGTGGGCAATCTGTCAGGACGAAGAAAAACTCAATCAAACTCAATACACTCAGCCTGCGCTTTTGACAGCTAGCATTGCTATTTGGCGTGTCCTACAACAAAAAATAGAAGAGACACCTTGTTATTTAGCTGGTCACTCTCTGGGTGAGTACAGTGCCCTGTGTGCTGCCAATGTTATATCGCTGGGTGATGCAGTCACTTTAGTACATAAGCGTGGCCAGTTGATGCAAGAGGCCGTTGTGGGCGTTGATACTGCTATGGCTGCAGTATTGGGACTAGAAGATAACCGAGTCGAAAACTTGTGTGAACAAGCCACCGAGCACGTTGAAGATGCCGTGGTTGGTGCAGCCAACTTTAATAGTCCAGGACAAGTGGTTATTTCGGGTAACGCTGCTGGTGTTAACGCTGTTGTTGATAAAGTCAAAAACACTGGCAAAAAATCTGTTCCTCTGAAAGTGAGTGTACCGTCTCATTGCGCTCTTATGGAACCTGCTAGCAATGCATTGGCTGAGATATTAGCGGATATTAAGTTTGATCAAGCAACCATTCCAGTGATACAAAATCGTCATGCGCGCGTTGAAACCAGTGCGGTAGGTATCAAACAAGCATTGACCGAACAGTTAAGTGAACCTGTCTTATGGTCAAAAACCATGCAAGAGCTAGCTGATAAACAAATTAATATCTTAATTGAATGTGGCAGTGGTAATGTACTGAGCAATTTGGCGAAGCGTCAGGCACAGCCAATCGCAAGCTATCCTACTGACAAGCCTGCCCGTCTAGAAAAATTATTGGAGGTGTTATCATGAGCCGTACAATTACATTAGTAACTGGTGCTAGCCGAGGTATTGGTAAGGCAGTGGCCAAACGTTTTGCCAAAGAAGGGCATTTTGTCATAGGAACCGCGACCACAGAGAAGGGCGCTGAGCTGATCGATGATTATCTTCATGATACTGGCGGTATTGGTCGTGTTTTAGACGTACGTGATACTGCTCAAATTGATAAGTTGTTTGAAGAGATTGAAAGCGTTTATGGCGCGGTACAAGTATTGGTCAATAATGCAGGTATTACCCAAGATGGTTTACTGATGCGCATGAAAGATGATGACTGGGAAAATGTCATCGATACCAATTTGACCTCAATATATCGCATGAGCAAACGTGCCGTACGTGGCATGATGAAAGCACGCCGCGGTCGTATTATTAATATTACTTCTGTCGTTGCTCAAATGGGCAATGCAGGCCAATCTAACTATGCTGCGACTAAAGCAGGCGTAGAAGGGTTTAGCCGTACGCTTGCACGTGAAATCGGGTCACGCCAAGTGACTATTAACTGCGTGGCACCAGGTTTGATCGAAACGGATATGACAGATGAGCTTGATGAGCGCCTATTGAATTCTATGCTAGATGCTGTACCTATCAGTCGTCTTGGTCAGCCAGAAGACATCGCTGCAGCGGTACATTTCTTAGCTAGCGATGAGGCCAGCTATATCACAGGGGCTGTTATTCCCGTCAATGGTGGTATGTATATGTAGTCAATATAAGAGCGTTACATAGTTATAATAAAAAACTGTGTGAACGAGTGTAAACTATAATAAAGGGTGCTATAATGACGGATACTTTTGAGTCAGAGCCCTGTATGATAGCAGGGCTTTATTAGACATCAGACAGACTGTATAACATGTCATAAAGTACTCAGACAGCAATACTAGTCTGGCAAACGCATTTTATATATCATGCTATAGAGTTTAAATAAGACGCTATGGCAGTTTATTAAAAATAATAGATGATAACGGAGTGATCTACATGAGTAATGATATCGAGTTAAGAGTAAAAGCAGCAGTAGCTGAGCAACTAGGCATGAATGTTGAGGAAATCAACAACGATGCTTCATTTATGGAAGACCTAGGTGCCGATTCTCTAGACCTAGTTGAATTGGTTATGTCATTTGAAAGTGATTTTGGTATCACTATTCCTGATGAAGATTCTGCAGAATTGACTACTGTTCAAAAAGCAATCGATTACGTACAAGCTCAACTATAATTTGCTACTTATTTAGCAGATTTATAATGCCGCCTATCTTATTAGATAGGCGGTTTTTTTATGGGCATGTGATTGTTACTTTTGAATGTAACAATCTAATTTAACATTGGCTACGTCAATTCAACATTATTCAACATACTATTACTATCTACCTCAGTTTACTTTATTTATACTCATAATGGTGATTCATAGAAAAAAGCACTAGTCAGATATTTAGCGTGTTGTTCGACTATGTGTTTTACTAAAATAAAGATAAATAATAATATTTCAAGGAGTAGATATATGGGTATGTTTAGCTTTGCAAAAGACATCGGTGATAAGATTTTTAACCGTGATGATGAAAAGCATGACGCTAAGACAGAAACAAAAGCAGATGTTAATACACCAGTCGAGAGTAGTGAGCCGAGTGCGCAATCAGTTGCTAATATTTTGTTGCGCCGTATTCAGCAGCAAAATCTTGATATCAGTAATCTAAAGATTAAATATAATGGTTCTACAGATACTGCAGAAATAAGTGGTAATGCTAAAACCCAAGCTGATCGTGAAAAGGCTATCATCGCTATTGGTAATGTACAAAACGTCGCAAAAGTTATCGACAACATCGACATTGAAGAAGATGCACCTGAATCTACAATGTACACGGTAAAATCTGGTGACAGCTTGTCTAAGATTGCTAAAGAAGTTTATGGTTCATCTGGCGACTATATGAAAATATTTGAAGCGAACAAGCCAATGTTGTCTGATCCAGATAAAATCTATCCAGGCCAAGTATTACGTATTCCAAAACCATAGTATTTGAAAAGACGATTATAAAAACAATATATTTCAAATATAGTAGTTTAATTAAAAAAGCCTCTTATTATTAAGAGGCTTTTTGCATACTATACATTTCAAACAACTATCTTGTCTTAATAGAATTTGATGACCGTAAAATGGTATTAATTAACCGAATCCAGCTTACTCTGTTGCTCGTCTAAGGCCCATTCGATATGCTCATCTAGCATGTCATTGTGCATGGTTAGTTTTGAATTCAACTGTTCGATCACTTCTAAGCTGGCATTAGCATTGCCAAGTCCAATAGCGATATTACGTAAAAAATTTACATAGCCAGTGCGTCTTAATGGGCTACCTTGGGTGTTCTTCATAAAATCATCCTCTTCCCACTGCCACAGTTCAAGTAAGCTACTATTATCTAACCCATGCCTTGGGGCGAAGTCATCAACGGTAGTAAGATTGGCATAGCGATTCCAAGGACAGATTAGCTGACAATCATCACAGCCGAAGACCCGATTGCCTATCGCGCGTCGATACTTGGTATCTATAATGCCATCATGCTCGATAGTCAAATAGGAGATACAAGCCGAGGCGTTGAGCTCATGGGGCGCTACAATCGCTTGAGTAGGGCATATATCAATACAAGCGCTACAACTACCACAATGCTCCTTGACTGGTTTGTCATCGGGCAGCTCAAGGCTCAAAAACAGCTCGCCGAGTACAAAGAATGAGCCAGCTTGTTTGTTTATAAGTAGCGTATGCTTACCTGTCCACCCAAGACCTGCTGCATCGGCAATAGGCCGCTCAAAGATAGGCGCCGAGTCGCTAAAAGGTCTAAATACAAATTTTTTTTCTGAACCGATATCTAGATGTTGCCATTCAGGGAGCATCGTTTCTATCTTTAAGGCCAATTGCTTTAGACGACTACGCATGATTTTATGGTAGTCGCGGCCTCTTGCATAACGCGCAATGATACCTTTATTGGGATTGTCGTTATCAGTGACAGCGCGCGGCGTCGGTGCTTGAGTTAGGTAATCCATACGTACACTGATGATGGTTTTTGCGCCCTCGACTAGTTGGTCAGGGTGAGCGCGTAGATCATGATTGTTGTGCATAAACTGTAGTTGACCTTCATAGCCTTTAACAAGCCACTTTTGTAGCTGTTCAATTTGCTTAGCAAATAAAGGATGGTGTACGGATAAAAAGCCACAATCAGCAAATCCTAATGTTTGTGCTTGCGCTGTAATCCATTGCTTAACATCTGCTACGGTTGCAAACACAGTTGGGTTCGTAACGGCAATTTTGTTTTTATCAGTAGACATAGAAAGTAGGTGCTTATTAGGTGATTTCTCGTTTATTTCAGTCAGGTTGTGTATAGCTGATAATCAGAGATAATGTGAATACCGCTATGATAAGCCAGTGAGCAATGAGTGCAAGTATAAAAGACAATAAACTCACATTCATATTGATACATAAGCCGCCGTAAGCTTTTGATAAGCTGTTATCAGAGATGAGCAACCAAATTCAGATAAAATAAGAAGTTAGTAGAAATACCAAGGATAAGTTATGAAAAATAGTGCCAATTTATCACTTATAAAAAATACGAAACCAATTGCGTTATATAGTAGTAAGCAGGTTTATGCAATGGAGCAGGCTTGGTTTGCAGAAGGGTACGATAGCTTTGGTTTGATGAAACAAGCAGCTTGGCAAATGGTGCAGCAAATAGAGCAGATTCATGAGCAAAGAGAGGTTAGTGCTAGCCATTCTGCCAGCACTAACGTTTATCACCGTAGTGCTCATTCACGTCGAGTGAGTATCTGGGTAGGGAAAGGTAACAATGGTGGTGATGGCTGGCTTATTGCTCACTATTTACAGCAAGCTGGCTGGCAAGTAGAAGTAATAACGGTTGGCTGTAGCGAAAATGATTTGAATATTGATGTACAGTCAGTAGCTTCTAAAACTCCTAGCGATAAAGACGGAAGTGATAATCGTATAACTGACGCGACAAAAGCATTACGGATAACACTAGCGAGCAGTTGTAACTATCAACGATTTGAAGACATGATTGATCACAATGATTGGGATAAAATAGGTTTACCAGCTGATATTTACATCGATGCACTGTTTGGTATTGGCTTAGATCGTGCACCAGAAGGCGCTTATAAATCAGCTATTAGTACTTTTAATCGTCTTACTCAGCAAAATGACGCACTGGCAATTGCAGTTGATATTCCGAGCGGATTAGTAGCCTCTACTGGTGAAGTGTTCGAGCGCATAGCAATACAAGCTGATGTGACTTTGTGCCTGATTGCCTGTAAGCTTGGTCTACACACTAAAGATGGTACAGACTACAGCGGAGACATAGTCGATATACCGTTGATACCCTATCAAGTGGCGCTTCACCAGACAGCTAAATATCATATGATAGCTGCGAAAACTTCCAATCAAGCATTTGAGCCAGTTGCTACGCTGCTGACGGCTGCACATAGTATGAAGCCGCGCCGCCAAAACAGCTATAAAGGCAGTTATGGACATGTGCTGGTCATTGGTGGAAATCGCGTTGATGGTTCTCAAGGTATGGGCGGTGCTGCAATACTGTCTGCGGCCAGTACGATGGCGACAGGTGCTGGGAAGATTACCGTTGCCTGCCATGAGAATTTTCATGGGTCATTGCTGACCTCACTGCCAGATGCGATGACTATTAATTTGCATGACGCAAGCGGCGTAAAAGACTTAATTAAACAGGCCAGTGTCGTTGCTATTGGGATGGGACTTGGTCGTGACCAAAAAGCCAAAGCGTTATTTATTGATTATTTACAGGCTGCGATAGCAGACGAAAAGTTAATTGTGATTGATGCCGACGGGCTTTATCATTTGGCGTCACTGCAAATAGATAACCATAAGCTGGTAACAGAGTTAAGAGAATATAGCGCTCATCATCGGGTTTGCTTGACACCACATAGTGGCGAAGCAGCTAGATTGCTTGATCAAAAAGTCGGTGAGATTGAGTCAGATAGACTACAAGCTATAAAACAGTGTGCTATGACATATGGTGGTGATTGGGTGCTAAAGGGGGCAGGGTCGTTAGTGTTAGAGCAAGAAAAGGGAAAAGAGCAAGTATACGTCTGTAATGTAGGTAATGCTGGCATGGCAACCGCTGGTATGGGTGATGTGCTCTCTGGGGTGACCGCTGGACTATTGGCACAGCAAGATTTATTAGCAGAGGCACGTAGCTTACATCAAGCAGTTCTTATACATGGGTTTGCAGGAGATGTATTAGTCAATCAAGCTAATAATAACTACAGCGACACCAATACATTGTTAGTAGGGCAACGAGGGCTACAAGCTCAGGATATGCCAGCAGCCATTCGTCACGTAATGCAGCTTATGATAGTTTGATATTTGCTATCAAGAGATCTAACTAGGTAGAAGAATTAGAGCAATACTGCGTGATCGCTTGCTGTACGCGCTCGCGCTTAAGCTCAATCTCACGACCATCTAGATATTCACGTTTACCGTTAGCATCCATTTCGTATATACGTCCGCCTACATTTAGATTGGTCAAATTGTTACGCAATGACTGGCAGCGTTGAGCATTAGCCTGAGCTTCTTGTTCTTTAATACGTGCTTCAAGTGCCGCCACTCGCTGATCTTCTGCAGTTTGGGCGTTGCTGCTCTGGTTGGGATCTGTTTTTCCTGCCATTTGTCCTGCGTTGTTTTGTCTACCGTCACTACGAAACTCAATCAGTTCGACATTGCTGCCAGTTTGCGGTGCATGTTGGCTATATTTAACTTCACCGTGCGCGCCAATAGATTTATAAACTTGTATAGCCTGACTGGAATTCATAGATAGCATTAGCATACACGCAGTACTCATCAAAAGTTTAGCAGTAGTATTTATCTTAGACGCATACGCCATAGTAGCGAACCTCATAATTAATAAAAATCAAATGTATATGAGTGTAAATATAACACTTGAACGTTTTATTGGTAGTAATAATGTATCGACATCTGATTCTAGCAAATAATACTTATCAATGTATATTAATTAATAACTAATAGTTTGTAGTGGGCTTTAGAAGTTTTTCTTGACAATAACTCGCAAACCGTCGAATATAATAGCAGTTGATTGGTCAGTGAGCGGCTTTTATGATGTGGCCGTGGCACTTGAGAAATAAAACTACGAAGTACTTATCAGTAGCTTACGCAGTTTTATTTCCTTTGTGATAATGATATAGCAAGCATGGTGGCACAATGACTACTATTGTTAGCGATACATTGTCTCCGGACTTATCTGTCTACAATGACTAAGATAAACTTATTATTTGAAATGTGCTTTTAGTAGTTGTATCAAATGCGAACTAGTATGCCTCAAAGAACCGCTCAAGCCTATTGTAATTTTTAAAGATCTTACTGTTTGGCATTGGCTTTGAGGTTTTTTTATAGTTTGTACTAATGCATCTGTATAAATAAATTCACAGTAGATACTTACTAGTATGAATTATTCAATAATAAGCGCCTTCTTTTATAGATGCACTCGCATCTTGTCACTGTATATCGATAAACATCTATCACAGAGCTGACCTAAAATACACTGCTATGTTTGATTGGTATTGTCGCACAAGACATTTCTGATGAAACTGACTAGGCAGATATTCTTGATATGGACAAGAATTAGCGATAATTCAGGTAGTGGGAACAATGACGATAAGTGATTGTTTTTGCTCATAGAATCCCGCAAATTCTCGCCGCAAAAAAAGGTGATGACAGTGACGCAAACCACGCAAAGTCCGAACATGACGGGACACACCCAAACGGGTAATGCCGCCAAAAATTTTGAGCAAAAGCAACAACGTCTTGCAGAAGGTAGTGCACAGCCTGTGATGCTATCGGGTGCTGAAATGCTGGTGCAAGCACTGACTGACGAAGGTGTCGAGTACATCTTTGGTTATCCAGGTGGTGCCGTCTTACACATTTATGATGCACTGTTTCAGCAAGAAGCAATCGAACATATCTTGGTACGCCATGAGCAGGCGGCCGGTCATATGGCAGATGCGTATTCGCGAGTAACGGGTAACACGGGCGTTGTATTGGCAACCTCAGGACCTGGTGCTACAAATACTGTGACGGCGATCGCAACAGCTTTTATGGATTCAGTACCGATGGTCGTGATTTCAGGTCAGGTACCAAGTAGTTTGATCGGTGAAGATGCCTTCCAAGAAACAGATATGGTTGGGGTATCTCGTCCGATCGTTAAGCATAGCTTCCAAGTACGCCATGCTAGCGAGATTCCTGCGATTGTCAAAAAGGCATTCCACATCGCACAATCTGGACGTCCAGGCCCTGTTGTTATCGACGTGCCAAAAGACATGACTGCGCCTAGCGAAAAACACGCATATGAGTATCCAGAAGAAGTATTCATACGTTCATACCAGCCTTCACTAAAAGGTCACAGTGGTCAGATCAAAAGAGCTGTTGAGACGCTATTAGCAGCGCAGCGTCCTGTTATTTATGCAGGCGGCGGTGTGATTTGGAGTAAGGCGCATGAAGAGTTAACAGATCTTGCGCATCGTCTGAATTTACCAGTGACTAATACCTTGATGGGTCTTGGTACGTTCCCTGGCTCAGATCGTCAGTTCTTAGGTATGCTAGGTATGCATGGCACTTACGAAGCCAATATGAGCATGCATCATGCTGATGTAATTTTGGCTGTCGGCGCGCGTTTTGATGATCGTGTGACCAACAACGTTAAAAAATTCTGCCCTAATGCCACCATCATCCACATCGATATCGATCCAGCGTCAATTTCAAAAACGATCATGGCGCACATTCCTATCGTAGGCGATGTAAAATCTGTCTTAACGGACATGCTAGATATCGTTGGTCACGATAAGCAATTAGAGCAACACGCATTGCTAGACTGGTGGTCACAAATTAATGAATGGCGTAAGCGTCATGGCTTACGCTATGACACCAGCACAGACAATGGCATCAAACCACAGAGCGCAGTACAGGCGCTATGCAAAGTCACTGATGGCAAAGCTATTATCACTAGTGATGTTGGTCAGCATCAGATGTTTGCAGCTCTTTACTATACTTACGACGAGCCTCGCCAATGGTTGAACTCAGGCGGCCTAGGTACAATGGGTGTTGGCTTACCATATGCAATGGCTGCAAAACTTGTTAACCCTGAGCGTGATGTGGTGTGTATTACAGGTGAAGGCTCTATTCAGATGAATATCCAAGAGCTATCGACTTGCCTACAGTACAATCTACCAGTCAAGATCTTGAACCTGAATAATGCGCAGCTTGGTATGGTGAAGCAGTGGCAAGATATGCTATATGAAGGTCGTCATGCCCAGTCATATATGAACTCCTTACCAGATTTTGTCAAATTGGCTGAAAGTTATGGTCACGTCGGTATCAAAATCACTGATCCTGCGACCATGGAAGCACAATTGGCTGAAGCAATGGCTATAAAAGACAAACTGGTATTTATCGATGTTTACGTCGATCGTAATGAGCATGTATATCCAATGCAAATTGCTGGACAAGCTATGCGTGATATGTGGTTAACAAAAGGGGAGCGTACCTAATGCAACAACAACATCTGATTTCGGTATTGATGGAAAACGAAGCGGGTTCGTTGTCGCGTTTAGTCGGCTTGTTCTCACAACGTGGCTATAATATCGAAACATTGAACGTCGCGCCTACTGATGATCCAAGTATCTCACGTCTGACGGTCACGACCATTACCTCACCTGAGAGAATTGAGCAAATCACCAAACAATTGCATAAGTTGATTGAAGTGGTTAAAGTGCTTAATCTGACCGAAAATGTACACGTTGAGCGTGAATTGATGCTTATCAAAGTTCGTGCAACAGGCAGTATTCGTGAAGAAATTAAACGCAGCGCAGATATTTTCCGCGCACAAATCGTTGATGTAAATTCGAACTTATATACGATTCAAATTGTGGGTGATAAAGCCAAACTTGATGGATTTATCGATGTGCTTGGCCGTGAGCGTATTATGGAAGTGGTTCGCTCAGGTGTCATCGGTATTGCCCGTGGTGAAAAAACACTCAGCATTTAAGTATTTATTAAAACCAGTTTAATTAAGATTTATTTTTCTAATCAACAGAGCGCTTATCTTGGTTATTATATTGACTGTAGCATAAGCGCTTACTATCCATGGCAAGCCATGATTGAGAACAAGGACTCTATTTATGAACGTTTATTATGACAAAGATTGTGATCTATCAATTATCCAAGGTAAAAAAGTTGCTATTATTGGTTATGGTTCACAAGGCCATGCACATGCGCTTAACCTACAAGACTCAGACGTCGATGTAACTGTTGGTCTACGCGCCAACTCAGGTTCATGGAAAAAAGCAGAAAATGCTGGTCTAAAAGTTGCTGAAGTAGAAGACGCGGTAAAAGCAGCTGACGTCGTCATGATTTTGACGCCTGATGAGTTCCAAAAAGAGCTTTATAATGATGTGATCGAACCAAATATCAAAGAGGGCGCTACGTTAGCTTTCGCTCATGGTTTCGCCATTCATTATAACCAAGTTGTACCACGTGGTGATCTTGATGTCATCATGGTTGCTCCAAAAGCACCAGGTCATACTGTACGTTCAGAGTTTACTAAAGGCGGCGGTATCCCTGATCTTATCGCTATCTACCAAGATGCTTCTGGTCAAGCCAAACAGTTAGCATTATCGTATGCTGCTGGTGTTGGTGGTGGTCGTTCAGGTATCATCGAAACAACGTTTAAAGATGAAACTGAAACGGATCTATTCGGTGAGCAAGCCGTACTTTGTGGCGGTGCAGTAGAGCTAGTTAAAATGGGCTTTGAGACGCTAACAGAAGCGGGCTATGCACCAGAAATGGCTTATTTTGAATGTCTACATGAGCTAAAGCTTATCGTTGATTTGATGTATGAAGGCGGTATCGCTGACATGAACTACTCAATCAGTAACAACGCTGAGTACGGCGAATATGTTACTGGTCCTGAAGTCATCAACGAGCAGTCACGTGAGGCCATGCGTAATGCACTAAAACGCATTCAGTCTGGTGAATACGCGAAGATGTTCATCTCTGAAGGTGCAACCAACTACCCATCAATGACGGCTCGTCGTCGCAACAATGCGGACCATCAGATCGAAACCACTGGTGCTAAGTTACGTGGCATGATGCCATGGATCGGTGGTAACAAAATCATCGATAAAGACAAAAACTAAGGCTTATATAAATAAAAGTCTGCTTTATAATTAAGTTGCCCGTGTTATCACTTGATAGCACGGGTTTTTTTATGCGGATTACTCCATAGGTTTTTTGAACTTTGATTTGAATAAGGATTATTGGTTGAAAATCAGTAATCACTACCCAATATAAGCAGGCATCTTAACGTTGGTCAGAGCGTCTTTACTGCCAACATTCGTCATTGTTTTCATCCATTTTTAAGTATGCGAAGCAGGTAAATGCTTCATTCTCACTTTCTATAGATAATAGGTTGTATGCTGTGCAAATATCTTATCCAGACTGGCTAACGCCGCAATTCGTATATATTACTCTTAGCGCTGTGGTAGCAGTTTTAATTTGGATAGAAGGAGAGATGCTCAAACAGACCGATGGTAAACTGCCTCAATCTAAATTTTTCAAAGTCAGTTCATTGTTAGATACCTTATGGTTCTTTATATCAGTGGTGGCTTTATATGTCATTGATTTGACCCCGTTAGCGATTGCGGTTCCTGCGGCGTATGGTATCTATACGACCTTTGGCTGGATATATGGCACCAAGTTATTGAAGCGCAAAGGTATTCCTGATTCTCCTAAAGATTTAGTCATTCCACCCAAATATATTGCCTACAGTCAGTCATTTTCGTTGGTGTTCTTTGCGCTATGTTTGCTCGTATTGAGTTCAGCATGGTTACCAACATCACCGTTACAATAGTCAGTATCTCAACATACTATTTTTTGTGCGGATTTAATTGCTTATAGGTGTGTCTATAAGTATTCAGCGTACCTATAGATAAAAACCTTTTTATATCAACAAGATACGAAACTAGGTGCTATTGATGTTAGCTTAATGCAATGGTTAGTATTTATTTACAAAAATCAGCAATTTAGACTGTTACTCCTATGGAAAGCTGTTATAATCAGACTGTACTCAAAATATTTAAGGTAAAAAATCCAAGTTTTCTTTGTGATTACTTCATATTTTTGATCGCTGCATTTAGCAGAAAATATTAGGGTATATGTCAATTAATCGGTGATGACACAAGTCTCGCCAACAGTTAAAGAGTCAGGAAAATTTATGTCAGATAAAGTTGAAGGCACTGTAAAGTGGTTTAATGAAGCTAAAGGTTTTGGTTTTATCGCTCAAGACAATGGCGGACAAGACGTATTTGCTCACTACAGCGCTATCCAAGGTAACGGTTTCAAAACTTTAGCCGAAGGCCAAAAAGTGTCTTTCATCTTAGGTGATGGCAAAAAAGGCCCACAAGCTGAGCAAATCGAAGCTATCTAATCTTATGAATTATTGAGCTAACTGAGTTTCAGTTGGTTTGATTTCTACAAGACTATCAATTTGCATTGATTACTTTGTTTGTTAAAACAATAAAAATACTGTACCAACTTTAAAAAAAAGCAACCTCTCATCAGGTTGCTTTTTTTGTGCTTAAGTTGTTGATTTTATTAGCTGTTTATAAATGAGGTTAAGATTTGGTAGCCGTTTTGGTAGCCAGTTGCTTTAAATTTTTAGCTATTGGTAGCCATAGGGCGGTGTAATTGTTCATGGCTGTGTGAGTGGACATAGCCTGTTAAGTAAGATTTTTACGACTGCGAAATTAAAAGTTTAGGGGTTGCTTTTTGGTTTCATAGGGTTGTTTCTCTATTGACTGCACGCACTCAATAAATGCGCTTAAATGCGTGCGTTTTTAATGCGTTTCTGTGCATCTGCTAATTCACGCCATTGGCGGTTATCTGCTCAATAGGTTTTTGAAAGATATAAAAAGGCGTTTACCTGTCCGAAAAGTCGCTTATGCTGCCTCGTGTTACTTGTCTTGAAACTACCCATCACGGGCAGAATATGCCCCATGCGCGTACTGTTCCATAAACTAGCCCCTAACGTGTCCAACAATACATTTTTAGCCCCTCTTACGATGTCCGAAAACAGTCCCTTTTTATGGACTCCAAAAACTACCCTCTACGATGTCCAAAAACCTGCTCAAGTCCTTTTTAAAACAGTCCGAAAAACTACCCCTTTATGGACTCCGAAAACCCCTGTAACTTGGTTTTGAATGTAAGGTTTTGCTGGGTTCTAACGTGTCCGAAAACCTTAGTTTCTTTACACTATAAAAAGGGTTTGGTCTGTCCATTGAGTACCACTTGTTTAGTTTTAAACCTTAACATTTATTAACATGCTGGCATGTCATCAAACTGTTTTGAATGTAAACAAATGACAACATGCGGCACGGTGTCTGTTTATCTAAAACCTTAGGGTTTCCTTAGGTTGTTGAGCATTATAAAAAGACGTTCATACACCAATTAATCATAAAATTATTGCTACTACCTCTAACTTTGCACTGCCAAAACTGACATAACCCCTCAAAAGACACAAAAAAGGGCGCTATTTATTAATAACGCCCACATATTGCACTGCCAAAACTGACGAAACTAAATAAATGTTTTTAGGTTTGGATTGATAAAGTAACGCTCTGTTGGTCTGCCACCTTGTCCCGTGCTTTCCACCTGCTTGTAATTGAGCCAGTCATATTCTATCAGCACATCAAGCGCGGTCTGTATGGCATTGTCATCATTTAGCCCTTTCCAGTTCTTGCGCTTAAGACTTCGAGCCGTAAAGCCATAACTTAGCCAGTTGGTTTTGTCGGTTTTGTCACCTCCTTTTTTAACCATCTCTAATATTTTATTTGATAGTAAAGACGCTTTGAGGTGTGAATTATCAGTAATGCAGCTATAAACTCTCAGCATGTGCGACTCCAACATATCGCCCCATGCAATCGCTGCTTTGAGTGCGTCAAGGCTAACCCCTCCTAAACGTCTGCCTATCTCGATACAGTCCACCAGATGAAAGATGAGGGCTAACGCTGGTATCAGTCTGCCATACTTGAGCAAGTGCTGGGTTATTACGTCATGTTCTGCCTCATCAGCTTTGTTCTGTAAGTTGTTATACCAATCCATAAACACAGGATAGGCATTACTATCAAAACGAAAGTATGGGCGCTTGTAATATTCGTTTGGCTCATGTGCCCCGTAGCTCACTAGGCTATGAGTGTAAAGGTTGTCCATCGACTCAAACAAAGCATAAACGGCGTTACGGCTGTCCTTGTCCACGGCTATATCGTTTTCTTTTGCCCGTGCTATTGGGTCTGGGTAAACCATCATTTGAAAGCGTTGCATGAGTCCGTCATTGCCTAACCCTCGCATGGTTTTCTCTAAATACATTTCGAGCTTATCAGGCTGCAAGCCACCAATGACAGACAAACAATGATTTTCAATGAATAGCGAGCCGCGCCCTATTCTGTCCACCATTGCGCTACCTGTACCGTTAAAGCCCTCTAAATAAAACGCGCGCTTTTCTTGTTCGCCCTCCTTATCAAGACTGGCTAAAAAGCCTGACAGCTCATCACGAAACTGTAGTACGCCGTTATTGTTCTCGTTCTCGATTTCGCCTAGTTTCTCCATAGTAATATCGCCTACCATGTGGCGGCGTGGAGTAGGGACGTTGTTATCTTGCGCCTTACTCTCTGCTATGGCGGCTGCCTTTTGGTGCAAGTCATCAGGTGTTATAGGGTTGTCCGTGTCATCGGCTTGGGTAGCGAGCTGCTTAGCCATTTTCTTGAGTGCGTCATCGTCTGCCTTTGCTTTGCTGTCGTTGATGAGCTTTTGTGTTTCATATTCTTGTTTAGCGAGTTCATGAGCTGCCCGTGCTTTGCTGGCAAGATTATCAATCGGTTTCATTGCGGCGGCGATTGATGGACTTTTCTTACTTGAGGGTTGCCCAATGACTGCACCCCACAGGTTTGGCACTATGTCCCAGTCGTCATAGCGTTTAGGCATGATAGCTACCTTTGTACCAACAACACTACCCAATGCCACAAGCAAAGGCACTGCTACAAATTCCAGCGATACGTTGAGCCGTTCGGCGCTGTTCATTGCATAGTTGTAAAGCGGTTCAGGTAGCATGTTTTTGGTTATGCTGGTCACTGGTGGCAAGGTGTGATTGATTGGCTTTGGCTTTGGCCAGTCTGCAAGCTCCAAGTCGATTATCTGAGTATCATCAAAAGATAAGATTTCAGCATAACTTTTGCCACACTCAAGATGAGTCATCACACCCAATGGGGCTATAACTACTTTGACGTTGCACCCTGCAAACTGCTTTTTAATCTTGTCCTTGTGCTCAATGCTTGGGAATATCGTTACTTGGGTATCATGTGCAAAGTGTTTGACCGTATCAAGGAATAGGTGAGGGGTTGGACTCACTGCTACTATGATTTTCTCATGTGCAAAATGCTTAGCGAGCGTTATACCATCTTGATAATTATCAACGATGACAAGTTCATAATCATTTTTAGGTGTGCCAAGAAATAACGCGCATGGTTGGCTAGTGTCAGTGACAAAAGGTAAGCCGCTATCATTGGGCGTTATACACAAAAGACTTATTGCCTCAAAAATTCTATTGTGTAATATTACTCCTACTGTACCTGAGGTTTGCTGCTTTACCCCTGCATGTTCGCCTGTGGTCGGTGCGATTTCATGTTGAATGTCTAACAAACTATTGGGTTCTAACAGGTGATAAATATCAGTTAGCAGTTTGTCACCTTGTAATGTTTGCTCCGTTGCTGGGCTGTGGTCGCCCAAAACAGTAGTTACGCCCGTGTTGGTCGCATGGGCGTTTTGCTGTGTGGTAGTCATCTTTTACCCCTTGCTTGCGTCTGTTTCGGCTGGCGTGTGGCTCTATACTTCTTGTAGTAGCTTTTACGCTTGGCGTGCTTACGGCTTTGCTTTGGTGGGTAGGTTTTCACTGTGCTACCTCCTCAACAATAAAAACCTTTGGATTGTTTGGCTGGCATGCTACCAGTGAGAGTAGCAAGCCAATACCTATCACCCATGCCATAAAGATGATAAATCTCAGTAGTAAGCCGCGCTTATGTGGCTCATTGCGATTGTGTGCTCCGTGGTCGGTTGTTAGGTCATTTCTGTTATCGTTGCTCATTTCTTACGTCCTCCACGTTAAAAGCGATTTCTGCTATTTTTACAGATAGATTTTTTAGCGACTCTACTTGTCGGCTGCCTGTCGGTAATAAGTGACCTCGCATCTTAGTTTCTAGCTCTGCAAGTTCTGTCATGGTATTAATAATGGTTACATTGGCATGTAAAGTAGTGATTAACTGGTCGATAAAGTCATCAGTTATCATCAGGTAACCTTCTTTTTTTAGTCCGTCCATTACTTCATTTATAAAAGTGTTATCACTCATGGTCTATTGCCTCCGCTTGGTACGGTAATGCGTGTTCACAAAACATGTCGCTAACAATACCTGCCAGCTCGCTATTGGCATAAAGTGCGGCTTTGACTGCCACAAGTACGCCTTGACTAACATCGTCTTTTGTCTTGATAGCATCTAGCGCAGTGGCTAGGTGGTCAGTATCGCGGTAAATGTCCTGTATGCGGTCATACATAAGCCGTAAGTACAAACTATCTACGGTCACTAGGCGGCTGGCTGGGGTGTCGATTGATATGCTAGGGTGGTTATTCATTTAGTTCACCTCGCTGTTAGATAGTTCGCTTTCAAGTAATGTTGCTTCATCGAGCCAATACAGGCTAAAACGCTTGTCATTGTGCGTCACCATCTCGCTTTGAATGACTAACCCCGATTTTCTAAGCTCATGTATGCGTTGAGCAAGGCAAGTAATGCGGTAAAGGCGATAAGCGTCCCAAGTGGTTATTGATGAGCCTGTCATTAAGTGCGCTCTTATAATGTCGATTTGGGTCTTGGGTGTTTGCTCATTGGTAACGGGTGCGGTTGCTGTAGTGGTCATCGGTTACACCTCACTGTCAGTATGTTGGCTATCAATAAATGCCAGAATGTCGCTGTTCTTGAATAGCAAAATGCCATTGACGTTTGACGGCTTGATAAACTTGCCAGCTTTCCACCAACGGCGTAACGTTTGATGATGAATGCCTAAGATAGCGGCGGCTTGTTTGATACGCATTTGCCCGTCTGGGTGAATTGCTGGGGGTGTCGGTGTGCTGTGTGTTGCTGGGGTCATGCTATTAACTCCTAATGATTGCCATTGATTGGCGTGTTCTGGAGTTAACAGATTAGATTTGTTTTTAGATAACAAAAACCCCCTAAACCTAGCGGTTACGGGGGTTAACGAGGATTGATAGCGTTCAAGGATATTATTTTTTCATGGTTAGGGTGATTTCGCTGGGCGCATTCTTTGGGGTTCTACCTGATTTTTTAGCATGAGGCGGCGCAACTTCTGCTAGCCATGTTCTTATAGTTTCGTCCTCGCTAGGTAGTAAGTCATAATTAACCTTAATCATAATTGCTTTGATTTGCTGCACCATGTCGCCCGTTCTAATAGCCTCGCTTTTATCCAATGACCAAAGATAATCAGCGATTGCTTTGGCGCTACTTATGAAAATAGGTTTTTCAATATTTAGCTTAGCAATTCCCTTTAACTCATCAATGCTATCAGGCGCATCTATTTTATTTTTTAGCTGCTCGTTGAGGGCTGCATTATCAGCGTTCGCTTTCTCAAGCTGCGCTTTGAGTTCTTTTATCTCGTTTTGATTTTGCTTGTAAGTATTTCTAGCAGTGAATAACCTAGCGTTGAGGTCGCTATTCTCAGCTTGTGCGCTTTCTAATTTTGTGAGTAGTTCGCTGTCTTGTGCTGTAGGCTCATCGCTGACAGAAACGGGCGCAAGTGAGGCTATATAGCCGTCCAGTTCACGCTTCGAAAATCTGATTTCGTCCGCTTCAATATGTGATAGCCTACCTTTTTCAGCATCGTTCAGCCCGTTGGGGTTTTCATAGAATAAAAACAATCCATCATCATAATCTGCAAATTCTGCGGTTTTCCTTTCAATAACTCTATAAATCTTGACCCCGTCACTTGGTAGTTTCATATAGTCATCGTAACCACAAATTTCCTCAGTTAATAACCTATAAGTGAAGTAAGCAGCAATAACTTCTGTATGTAAAACTCCCTGATAATCTAATTCGCCCACATAGCCATGGTAATAAAAACAAGGTGTAATTTTCTTTTTCCTAGCTAAGTCTCTCAATTTAGTATTATCAACAGATAGTCCACTTTCATTATTAGGATTAATATTAGTATTGATTAGCTGAATTGTCTCACTTAACGTTAAGTAGTCATCTTCACGATTTTTTTTGTGTTGAGTAATGTCGTAAGTCCGCCCGTACACATCATGAACCATATCGTTAGCGGCTTGGCTTCCCTTGAAAATACCGTGTTTTGTGATTGGCTCAAATGCCATTACATCGGATTTTTGAAAGTAGGTTGTATTGGCGTCATTACCTAGACCTAGAAAATAACCATTATAAGGCTCAAAATTATAACTTTCGTCCATATAAAGTATGATTAAATTTTCATCAATATTATGGGCATCAAGATATTTGACTACCTCATCAGGTGCGCTATTGGTCGCATTTGCCATAGTATTTATAACATCTGCTACTAGAATATAATCGTCCTTTCTAGCCTCTAACTCTTTGATTAAAACACTCATATTTACACCCTACACCCTTAAAAAAAGTAGGAGTGAGGCGGTGACAGCATAAGGGTGTAAATTGCTGTCGTTCGGTTCATGACTACCTAGCCTCACAAGTGGAATGACAGCCCTTGAGCTGTCAAAACTGGTTAAAAACTGTCTAATATGGGGGTTTTGTCAGTTATGGCAGTGCTGTTTTAGGCTTGTTTCTCTTTTTTACTCTTAAAATCAGCATGAATAACGTTATCAAACTTGCCAGCCTTAATATCGTCTAAATAGTTCGCCCATTTGGTCATCATGCGCGTTCTATCCTCTATTGCCGTCATGCGGTTGTATGCTTTGCCGTACTTATTCAGCATTGCGTGACCTAGTGCCAGTTCGGTGATTAGCTCATCATAGCCCAGTCGTTCCATTAGCATGGTTTTTGCGCTGGCTCTAAAACCGTGGGGACTGTGAATGTGCTTGTAACCTTTGCCGTCATTCATTAATTCACTGTTTAGCACCTTGTTAACTTCTTGCATGTGGTGATAGGGCGCTTTTTTGCGTCTGCTATTATGGAATACATGTTTTTGTTCGCCTGTCAGTGGTTGCATACGCTCTAATATAGCCATAGCTTGCGGTGCTAATGGTATGACTATGCTGTCCACCATGTCGCCCCGTCCTTTGCTCTTTTGCGGCTCTAAATGCCACTGCTTAGCGTTTAGGTCAATGTCTGCCCACTGCATGGCGCAAGCGTCACCAATGCGGACAAACGTTAAAGACAGTAGCTGTAATATGCTTTTGTTATATAGCTGGCGTGCATCATCTAACTGGTCAATGTCGTTTAGCAGTTTGGCAAATGCGGTAACGTCATTACTTAACGCTGGGCGGTGTTTGACCTTGTGATTTTTTAGCGTTCCTTGTAGCTCGCTTGCTGGGTTGTACTCAATCACCATATGAGCTTTTGCAATCTGTAAGATACTTTTTAATAGTGTTCTTACTCTTAACCCTTTGTAAGTGTGCTTTTTTTGAATGCCATTAATAAACTTGATAACGATGCTGGGTGTTATGTCTGTAACTCTCATATGCCCTAGCTGACTCTCAATCGGTTTTAGCAGTTCTTTATTCTTGTTAATAGTGCCTATAGATAGGTTTTTGCTGTCTTGAATATCGCGCCATTCATTGATGAAGTGCTGCAAGGTGTTTTGGCGGTCTGTTATCTCTTTTTGCTTGGCATCGGCTCTATGCTCTATTGGGTCTATACCCTTAGCTAATAACTGCATGTTGTCGCTGTGGTATTGACGGGCATCGGCAAGGCTCAACGCTGGGTATTGTCCTAGCGTCATGTATGGGCGTTTGCCAGTAATGGGGTGGGTGTAACGGTGTCTAAAGTCGGCGGTAGCGTCTTGGCTATCTTTATGCGGTCTTATGCGTAGCTCTAAGCCTTTATAGCCAGCTATGGGGTGGTTGGCTGTCTTAGCAGTCTTGATAGTGTCTTTGATTGCTTTCTTGATTTGGGTGTCAGTTGTTAGGTCTGCTTTAGCCATTGTCTTATTACCTTTATTTGGTAGCCATTTTGGTAGCCATTTGGTAGCCGTTTTCACATTTGCACTAACGTTATCACAAGTGATATATTATCAGCAAAGGCACGTAAAATAAAGGGTTTGAGGTTATCAGGTTTTATCAGGCTTTATCAAAATATGACCTCTCATCAGGTTGCTTTTTTTATGGAAATTTTTCGATTACAAAGTGCTATTGATTTTAAGAATTAACATCGTCAGGTAATAACAGATACTGGTTTAATAGAGATGTAATGGATAAGGTTGTATTATGAAATGGGAAAATTGGCTTTCAATTGACTGGCAACAAGTGCTTGGAATTTCTTTATCTGCAGTAGGTTTTTATGTAGGGCTCATGCTGTTTACTCGGCTAATGGGTCTGCGTAGTTTTTCTAAGTTATCAAGCTATGATTTTGCAATGACAGTTGGTATCGGTAGTATATTGGCATCGACTGTGCTGTCAGATAAGCCATCTCTATTTCAGGGATTATTTGCTGTTGGGGTGTTATTTTTAATCCAGGGTATTATTTCAGTCATCAGGCGTAAGATAAAGCCACTAAAAGCGCTGATAGACAATCAAGCTATTATTATAATGGCTCACGGTAAATACTTAGAAGATAATCTAAAGGAAGCCAATCTTAGCACTAGTGATGTCCAAGAAGTTCTACGTAAAAATGGCATCAAAGCGAAAACAGAAGTATTTGCGGTAATTATGGAGACGACAGGTGATATGAGTGTCATTAAGAATAATAATGTCGAACCTGATTGGTCTTTATTTGATGATATACGTGACAGTGAATTATTAATTAATTCTAGTAAGAATGGTAAATCATAGGTCTAGATAGACTAGTTATTCTTATCTATTAACTTCAAAGAGATAAATAATAACAAAATATTAAGTAACCTCAAGGCTGAGAATGCTATAAAGGTACGAGTATTTAAGATTATTGCATCCAAAAGTCGTAGAACAAAGTGCTTATAGACTACCTATTGCAGAATGTTGACAAATTTATGACGCATTATTCACGGCGGTGTCTTGACCTTATCTGCCTGCTCACGCAAGATACATAGGTCTGATAATAACGGTTGGCTTAGCTTTAACAGACTTCATTAGTAAGAGGTACAATGCTAATATGCTCTTAGATATTGGCTCAACTTTCTTAATTAACTATATTCTGTTGATGTAGTAATAACCTTGAGCAGTATTTTGAACGACAATTTGAACCACAACGAAACTTTGGTTCTTAACTGATAATTTTTAACTCATAACATTAATAAACGAGGAACGTATGAAAGCATTAGTAGCGGTCAAGCGTGTCATTGATTATAACGTAAAAGTTCGTGTAAAAGCCGACAACTCTGGCGTTGACTTATCAAACACTAAAATGTCAATCAACCCTTTTGATGAAAT
Source organism: Psychrobacter sp. AOP7-C1-14 (assembly GCF_052376135.1). Lineage (NCBI taxonomy): Bacteria > Pseudomonadati > Pseudomonadota > Gammaproteobacteria > Moraxellales > Moraxellaceae > Psychrobacter > Psychrobacter sp. AOP7-C1-14. The sequence continues at coordinate 50,396 of NZ_JBQSVH010000013.1, forward strand.
CGCAGTAGAAGAAGCGGTTCGTCTAAAAGAAGCTGGCGTCATTGATGAGATCATTGTTGCTTCAATCGGTCCAAAAGAGTCACAAGAGCAGATTCGTGCAGCCTTAGCGTTAGGTGCTGACCGTGGTGTGTTAGTAGTAAGTGACGAAAAACCATATCCATTACAAGTTGCTAAGATTCTAAAAAATATTGCTGAAACTGAAAGCACTGATATTATCTTGCTAGGTAAACAGGCAATCGATGATGACAATAACCAAACTGGTCAGATGCTAGCAGCATTGATGGGCATTGGTCAGGGTACGTTTGCATCAGAAGTGAAAGTTGAAGGCGACAAAGTAAACGTAACACGTGAAATCGATGGCGGTCTACAAACGGTTGCTCTTGATTTGCCAGCAGTTATTACGACTGATCTACGTTTGAATGAGCCACGTTATGCTAAATTGCCTAACATCATGAAAGCGAAGAAAAAGCCACTTGATGAAAAAACGCCAGCTGATTTCGGTGTTGATATGACATCTAAGCAAGAGATTATTAAAGTTGTGCCACCTGCTGATCGTAAAGCTGGTATTACAGTAGGTTCAGTAGATGAGTTGGTTGAGAAGCTAAAAAACGAAGCTAAAGTAATCTAAGACTTCGTTACGGCATATCATGTACAGAGTTACCTGTTTGATTAGGTTGATTTAATATTCGCCATACCCGTAATTTTGTACACAGACAATCTCATGACGTGAATAGACGATACGAATAAAAAAGGACTAAAACCATGGCAATTTTGGTATATGCAGAACATGACAATGCCAGTCTAAAAAAGGCAACTTTGAACACTATCGCTGCTGCTAAACAAATGGGTGATGACATCCATGTATTGGTTGCTGGTAGTGCTGCACAAGCAGCGGCTGACGAAGCGGCAAAAGCGGAAGGCGTGACCAAAGTACTATTGGCTGACAACGCTGCTTATGAGCATCAATTGGCAGGTAACGTGGCGCTATTGGTTGCTGACATTGCTGGTGATTACAACCATATCCTAGCGGCTGCAACCACGACTGGTAAAAACTTCATGCCACGCGTTGCAGCGTTACTTGACGTAAGCATGCTGTCGGAAATCTCAGGTGTGGTAGATGCGCAAACGTTTGAGCGTCCTATCTATGCAGGCAATGCGACAGCAACAGTGAAAACAACAGAAGACAAAGTTGTCCTAACCGTACGTACCACTGCGTTTGACCCAGTGGCAAGCGAAGGCGGTTCAGCGACTGTCGAAACTATCGATAACGTACAAGAAACTGGTAAAGCTAGCTTCGTTAACGAAGAAATGGCTAAGTCAGATCGTCCAGAGTTGACCTCAGCTGGTATCGTGGTTTCAGGTGGTCGTGCATTGGCCAACGGTGAAAACTTCACTAAATACATTGAGCCATTAGCTGATAAGCTAGGCGCTGCTGTTGGTGCTTCACGTGCTGCTGTCGACGCAGGATATGTACCGAACGATATGCAGGTTGGTCAAACGGGTAAAATCGTTGCACCGCAGCTATATATCGCAGCTGGCATCTCAGGCGCGATTCAGCATTTGGCTGGTATGAAAGATTCTAAAGTCATCGTTGCTATCAACAATGACCCAGAAGCACCTATCGCTAGCGTTGCTGATTACTTCTTAGAAGCGGATCTATTCGAAGCACTACCTGAGCTAACTAGCAAGGTTTAATATATATTCAAAGAACGACTAAACCGCTACGGTGTTACCCTTCTTAGATGTACTACTTATACAATCTGCAGTCGGCTGCCTTGTATCGGTTTTAGATTTCTTTGACTATTATCAGTAGTAGACGTATAAGAAAAAACCCACTATCAATTGATAGTGGGTTTTTTTATGCTTGATAGGTAGGGTTTTAATAACGGTTATAAATGAGTGCTAAGAGTAATTTCTTTGACGTAAGGTTTCATACAGACATAGAGACCCTGCAATTGCTACATTTAAGCTCTCTTGACCATTCGGCTGCGGTAAGGCTATCGGTGTGGCACATTGCATTAGATCGTCGCTGACGCCTTGGCCCTCGTGACCCATAACCCAAGCCACGGGCGTAGATAAATCGTGATCGTAAATGATAGTATCTGTGTGTGAGCTGGTCGCTAGCAGTGATACTTGTACTTGATCTAAAATATCTTGCGTACTCAAGCCTTCATAAATAGTCAGGGCAAACTGTGCACCCATACCTGCTCGTAGCGTCTTGGGAGACCAAGCTTGAGCGGTCGCACTGGTACATAGGATGTTGCGGATACCAACAGCTGCTGCTGTGCGTAGTAGCGTACCAACATTCCCACTGTCCTGCACGTCGTTCAAGATTAAGCAGTCTTCATCGATCATTGACAGGGTAGGTGTCGGTACTTTAATCATTGCCATGATATCGATGCCAGTACCTAAGCTGCGAATGCTCTCATAAAGTGAGTCTGACAAAGTCAGAATAGGTGTATAAGTGGGCAGACGAGTGAGTACCTGTTGAACTTCAGGGTGGCTACGCGCTGACTCAGACAGTAGTACCTGGGCGAAAGGGTAGTCACTGCGTAGCGCAGCATCTATTAAATGGACGCCTTCTATGACTGTCTGACCGTTCTTTTTACGTTGTCGTGCTTGTGACAGTAGTGCTTTTACAAGCTTCACGGTTGTGTTCTTATCTGAGGTAATCAGCTCGGTGGGATTTAATACCATAGTGGACCGCTTAGAGAAGAGTAAAGGAGTTGTTTAAATAATCAGCAAAATGTCTATTATTAATTTAGCATTCTGCTGGCTATTTCTAAAAAGTGCGTAAGACAGTTATTTTTCAGAATAATTTACGTGTAAGTCTTTTACGTAATCAACTTCGTTTTTGCTACCGAGTACCACAGGAACACGCTGATGGATATCAGTCGGTTCGATATCTAGAATACGATTGACGGCGTCTGTCGCACCGCCACCTGCGCGTTCAATCAATAGGCTCATTGGGTTGGCTTCATACATTAAGCGCAGTTTACCTGCTTTATGAGCATATTTGGTATCAAACGGATAAGTGAATAAACCACCACGGCATAAGATACGATGCACATCACCTACCATAGCAGCGACCCAGCGCGTATTAAAATCGCGTCCACGTACGCCAGTTTCACCAGCGATTAGTTCGTCAATGTATTGCTGCATAGGTGCGCGCCAATAGCGATAGTTTGAGCTATTAATAGCATACTCGCTCGTATCGGCATCGATTTGAACATTGTCTTCTATCAGCACATAGTCAGAAGTCTCTGGATCTAGGCTGAACATCACAACTTTATCAGCGATAGTCAGTGCTAGGACAGTAGAGGTACCATATAGCAGATAACCGGCTGCTAACTGTTTATTGCCTGCCTGCAGGTAGTCACTGTTTTCACTGGTCTGACCTTGATGCTCATACGGTAAAACAGAAAAAATCGTACCCACTGCCATATTGATATCGATATTTGATGAGCCATCTAATGGGTCAAATAAGACCAGTAGGCTACCATCATTATTAGCAGGAGTCGCGTCATCAAGCTCTTCTGAAGCCACACCAGCACAATGTGTGTTTTTTGCCAATGCATCTAGCAGTAAGTCATTGGCCAGTACATCAAGTTTCTTCTGATCTTCGCCTTGAACGTTTTGGTTACCGGCTTCGCCCAAAATATCTGCTAACGCCCCTTTTCTGAGCAATTGTGAAATCGTCTTACCGACATCAGTGACAGTGGTAATTACGTCGTTGAGTGCAGGGCTAGTGGCATGTTGGTTTAGATAGTCTGCTAAGGTCGTCATAAAGCTTCCTAATAAATGGTATGGAAATAAAAGAACGGATATATGTCAAAGTAAAGGAGTAGGCAGGATTCAGCACACCTAAAATAGGTAAATTCTCAAATAGCTAATACGGTATCTTTGTCCCGACCACAAAATCGGCTACACTATATCTATTGTTATTCATTTATAGTTTTGTCAGAATTATTCTCTATGAGAATACAGCATGTTTACTCATGCTTTCTGATTGTCTGCTGAGGCTATTTTTCGGTCGAATTTTATTACGGTAAATTGTAGCAAATAAGCGTCAAAATGTCCTTTGTATCTATGCCTATCAGTGATAAATGATCGAACAAAGATGAATAAGTGATTACTATAGACTCATATAAACCCACAATAAAGACTCGCCATTATGTCAAATTCTATCGATAGTAGCGCTACACAACCAGTCTCACCGACTGATTATGCAAAATTTGATCCCAATACGATTCACCAAAGGCTCAATACGTCACTGAGTCGTCCGCAGCTCAACACCGATGGCGGTATCAGGCATTTCTTAGGTGTTGAAGGTCTCAATAAAGCACAGCTCAAAGCTATTATCGCAAAAGCAGAGACTTTCTTTGATGAAAATGGACAGCTAATTAATCGTCCTGAGTTGGATGGCTATACAGTAATGAATCTGTTTTTTGAGCCATCGACTCGTACGCGGACGACATTTGAAGTGGCGGAAAAACGCTTGGGTGCCAATGTACTCAATATCGATATCGAACGCTCTAGCACCAAAAAAGGCGAGAGTCTACGCGATACGCTGTGGAATCTACAGGCGATGACCGCGGATATTTTTGTGGTTCGACATTCAGCATCGGGTGCCGCGCATTTTATGTCAACAGAAGTCACGCCTGATATTGCTATCATTAACGGCGGTGATGGTTGGCATGCGCATCCTACTCAAGGAATGCTCGATATGTTGACCATCCACCGTGAGGCACCGCGTCCATTTGAGGAACTGTCTGTTGCAATCGTTGGTGATATTAAACACTCACGTGTAGCACGTTCTGATATCAGTGCATTGCAAACATTAGGTGTGACAGACATCCGTGTTTGTGCGCCGCGTACTCTACTGCCTAAAGGTATCGAGCGTTTTGGCGTAAAAGTATATGAAAACATGGACGAGTGTGTCACTGACTGTGATGTGATCATGGGCTTGAGAATACAAAACGAGCGTATCGGTTCGCCACTATTAGCATCATCAAGTGAATACTATAAGCATTATGGAATTACGCCAGAGCGAGTAGCGCTCGCCAAGCCTGATGCATTGGTGATGCACCCAGGGCCAATGAACCGAGGTGTTGAGATTGCCTCTAGTGTGGCTGATGGTGCACAATCTGTTATCTTAAAGCAGGTAAATAACGGTATTGCCATTCGAATGGCAGTCTTATCGCTTGCGATGGAAGGTCAACGTGCTCATCAAGCGGCTGGCAAGTAACCGTCTACCACGCGACTTATTCTCATTTATTTCATTTATTGATACGGTAATAACGTTATGTCCACCATGCTTAATACGGATGCACCCATTTTTAACCATTTACCAAAAGCATTCAAAGATGCACTGCCGCAATCCGCAATAGAAAAACTGTCTACATTCGATTCTGGACGTGAGACGTGGTTACTACCACCACTAGTAGATCTATGCGCACGCTTGCGTGAGCCAGGCCAACAGCAACACGGTACGCTAAAATCAGAAGGCAGTGCTGCCCGTGGTAATGGATTCTTGCATGTGGTTACACCGCCCGATACCAATCCTATTTTAGAAAACGGCTCACTCTTAAAAGGTTTACGCGAGCGCGCCTTGAGTGATGGCGGTATTTACTTACATATCTTGGGTGCGTTGACCACAGGACTAGAGGGCGAACGACCGTCTAATATCGCAGGGCTCAAAAAGGGCGGCTGTATCGCAGTATCCAATGCGCGTAGACCTTTTCGCAATGACTTAGTATTGCTACGCACACTAGAGTATGCGGCAACCTTTGGTATGAAAGTATTCTTTTATTCTAATGAGCCAAGTCTATCTGGAGATGGCGTAGCACATGAGGGCTATATCGCCTCTTACCATGGTCTGCAAGGGATTCCTTGGATTGCGGAAACTGTTGCCTTGTCTACGCAGCTATTAATGGTTGAAGAGACCGGAATCGCTGCTCATTTTAGTCAGCTATCCTGTAAGTCTTCCATTGAGCTTATGCGTTGGGCAAAAGACAAAGGTCTGCCTGTTACGTGTGATGTTGCGATGCATCAGCTTTACTTAACCGATGACAATCTTGAGGGCTTTAATGCTCAGGCGTATGTGTTACCACCGCTACGTAGTAACACTGATCAGCAGGCAATCCGCCGCGGATTAAAGGATGGTACTATCGATGCTATCTGTAGTCATCATGAGCCACTAAATAGTACGGCTAAAAAAGCACCGTTTGCTGAAAGTACACCCGGTATTTCAAACTTCGATACTTTTATGGCGTTAGCTTGTCAGCTAGTACATGATGAGGTATTAACCTTGGAGCAACTCGTTGATAAAATCTGCCTGAATCCTGCAAAAATCGCTGGTATTAGTGAGCAATACGAAGCGATAGGCGGTGCAGTATTAGTCGACCCCAATCTTGAGTGGCAAGTAACCGCGCAATCTATGCTGTCAAGTGGTAAAAACACGCCGTTTTTCAATCAGCAGTTGCAAGGACGTGTTGTGGAGACATTCTTTGGTTAATCTGCCCCGACAGGATAACCATCTGCCGCCATCCTCGAAAGATAATGGGGTTGCCATGAATGGTCAGCAAGAAAAACCGCGCAGTACAGCGAGTGAGTCTATTAAGGCGGTGGCCATTTATGAGGCAGTGAAAGGTGTTGGTGCGTTACTAGGAGCAGGGGCGTTATGGTGGTGGCATACCAATCTTGAGCATTGGCTGACGACGGTCACGGTTACTTGGCAGCGCAGTTTCGGTCATCTGCTTGGCCCGCAAATCGACAGTGCTGTACGTATTGCTCAGCAGGCAAGTAAAAACTGGCCGATGTTTTTGTTATTGATATTTGCTTACGCCAGTTTGCGCTTCCTAGAAGCGTATGGCTTATGGCATGACAAAACATGGGCATATTGGTTTGGGGTATTAGGTTATGGGATATTTATTCCTATAGAAATCTATTATCTGATCGTTAGCCCATTTGACTGGTTTAAGCTTGGAATATTGGTCTCTAATCTGCTCATTGTTATCGTAGTTTATCGCAATATGAAACGTAAAGGTTTGATATAGCGTTTAAATTAAAACAAAAAATCCAGCATAAGATAATTATCTTATGCTGGATTTTTTATACCCACTATATTTGCGCTTTACACATCTACTGTCTTTTCATCGGTACGAATGCTTTTAGCGACTTTCCCAACGCTCAGACCTTGTACCAAGATAGAGAAAATCACTACTGCATAAGTGAGTGCCAATAAAATCTCGCGTTCAGTCCCGATTGGTAGCTGCAATACTAACGCGACTGAGATTCCTCCGCGTAAACCGCCCCATGTCAGAACTTTCCATGCGCCCGTGGGCAAGTCAAGCTGACGGTGAAAGCTCTTGGTTGTCATACCAACAACGATAAAACGTGCAGCGAGCGCAATAAAAATCGTCAAACCACTTGCGATAAATAAGTTGCCGGAATAAGCAATCATCACCACTTCTAGACCGATAAGCACAAACAAAATCGCGTTTAAAATCTCATCGATTAATTCCCAAAACAAATCAATATAGTGACGTGTCTTATCACTCATCGCCAGCTCGCGACCACGATTACCAACCATCAGCCCCATCATCACCATGGCTAGTGGCCCTGATAAATGCCAATGACTGGCCAGCGCGTAGCCACCGATAACGCCTGCTAATGTCAATAACACCTCTTCTTGATAGCTATCAATACTCTTGAGCAAGCAATATAAAATTGCACCAAGTACCAGTCCGAATACCACGCCGCCGCCAGCTTCGACTGCCAATGTATGTGCGACGTAGTTGGCAGTCGGGATATCGCCACTAGATAAAATACCCAGCAATAAAACAAAGATAACCACGCCGATACCATCGTTAAACAATGATTCGCCCGCGATGACGGTCTCGATGCTTTTTGGCGCACCTGCTGATGACAGGATACCCATGACGGCAATAGGATCGGTAGGGGAAATAAGCGCACCAAACAATAGACACCACAGAAATGGCAGATCAAAACCGAACAATGGCAACATAAAGTAAATCGCGGTCGCGATGAGCATCGCTGATATGATCGTACCAAGACCAGCAAGGATGCCAATAGGTAACTTGTAGCGTCTTAAATCACCAATATTGACGTGTAATGCGCCTGCGAATAGCAACATCGACAGCATGCCGTCTAGTAATACTTCGGTAAAATCAAGCTGTTCTAATAAACTGACTTCGTAATCAATCAACTGATCAAATCCTAAAAAGCCCAAAAATATCGCACCGATTGACAGTAAGATAGAGATGACCATGACACCAATAGTGGTCGGTAAACCAATAAAGCGGTGATTAATATAGGTTAATGAAGCAGTGATCGATAAGAATATGGCGCTGATTTCTAGTATGGTGAGGCTGGTTGCAGATGCCATAAGGAGTAGATCTCATATAAATATAAAAATTATCCAAAGCGCGTGGCTTATAGAGACGTTATAAGTATTTTTAGCTACAGGTATTGTGATGATAGTTAATGTGTTTACAAGGGCTGATACGGCCATCTATTTAAACGATTAGTTGGTCATATCATTAACTAGACTGTGTCTGTAACGCTTGACGAATATCGGCTTCAAACTCACTGACATAATTGAAGTGCTTGTGCTGTGCATCATTATCAAGGATGAACTCCTTGGCTTGTTCACACATAGCAATTAAATCATCGACCAACTCTTGATAATTCAAATTCTCTTCTCCCGCTCGTTGAATCAGATGTAATTCATGTAATAGCGTTTGCTGCTGCGCGCTGTTTACCCGTGCATAATCCAAATTGACCATTGCCTGACATAATGCTTTTAAAACCATCAAGTCAGTCGCTGCATAACGACGTATCTCGCCAAGCGATATATTGATAAAGTCAGAAATCTTGGGGGTGTGAGTGACTAGTGTCAGTATTGCCAGTCGTTTTTGCTTAACAGAGGTTTCAGAAGTATCGTCGGTTTCTGACTGCGGTATATGAAAATGATAAGGGCTTGGCGGCTGACGACGCATCATAATGCTCAGACAGCTGGTCAGAGACTGGACGCAATTGACCGCAGTCTTTGGATCATTAATACCGGGGGATAGTGCACGCACAGCAATTTCCGTCATCTGGCCCAAGCTATAGGCAATATCGTTAGAGTGCGCCAATCGTTGCTCAAGTCGCAGGCAACCTGCAAGACGTTGCCAAAACAGTCCATCAGGCGCTCGCGGTATCACAGCAAGATGCGGGGTTGCTGTTCTTTGTTGGTTATTTGGATGAGACGCAGGTCGCTGATAGAAATAACCAATGATATTTCTGTCAGTAATGTAATTACCAATATTGACATGCATCTGTACCACGCCGCCGTACTCTTGTGACAAGGCAATCAATGACTCAAGATAAATCTGTTGTAGATAACCAGTTTGGGGTGAGTAGATAGGCATGGCAGGCCAGTTTTGGAACTGCTCGATATCATGGTGCTCAGCATCGCGTTGATGTTGGATATCGCACCTATCGTTGTACCAGTAATGAATGTTTGCAAGCGCATCGTTGCTAGCGTTTTGAATGACGTGTGACGCTTGAATGGCATGAACCATATGCTGCACAAAATAAACCAAAAGTAGGGCACAGACAATCGCCATGATAATGGCAAAAGTCACTGCTAACTGGGGTACACCAAAAGCCACATCAGATTTATGGATAGACTTCAACACCAGCAAGCTATAGCTAAAGGTACCGATAAAAGCGCCAAGGACAAACTGATTTGGGGTGTCAGTCAAAAAATTACGTAGCAGTCTTGGACCAAACTGTGAGGATGCCATCGATAGTACTGCGATCGTAATCGAAAACGTCGTACCTGCCACGCCCAATACGGCACCAGCAATAGCGGTCATAATAGCGCGTGCAGCTTCATCATCACCAGTGAAAGCAAAGGAGATCTCTTTTACCGTTTCGCGATCGAAATTTTGGTCAATAGCGACTAATAAAGGGGCAAGTAAAATACCGACAATAACGCAAGCTGTCGGGATAAACCAGTAGGTACCGATAAGCCATTGCCAAAAATTATTTAAGCGATCAGGAAAGTCGGTTAGCGTTTGTATCGACCACAACTTTGTGAACTGCTTAAGCCTAGTTTGACTTGCATTAATAGTACGTGTCCAGACACTGTCTCCATTATCTTTGTTCACTGTGATTAGCCTTAGGGTTATCTGCTTCTGTAATAATAGCGTTTTTATGCGCACGTCTGGTCGTATCTGTCTCGCTATGACTATCACTTGTCCCTAGAGGTATGAGGGCTTCATTGTCGTGATCATCATATTCAATATCACTGTCTTTATCATAAGCCATAGGTTCAAGATGCGGTGAAGATTCGAGGTTTGCGTTATTACTGTTATAGATACTTGCACCATGTCCATCTAGCTTATCATGTCGTGATACATTTTCAGTTGCGTCAGAGGTTTTTCTAAATAACTTACCATCATCGTCATGTTTACTGATAGATTGTTTACGAGGTTCGCTATTAGCAAAGATAGTATTCAGTGGCAAGTATAATTGCCGTTTGGCATATGCTTCGGTGTTTTCAAAACGTTTTACCAGTAAACTCAGCCAAGGTTTCTGACCTTCTAATTTCATTTCATCCAACTCGTCCTTGATAGGAAGCGGATAGGGCAAGGTGCGATAGAAGTCCCACAATGTCATTCGACTCAAGTCTCTTTTGAGTACGTAGTCATCATCATCTGTCATGGTGATAAGATTACAGTCTTGCAGGTAATTGATATAGGTATACCATTTTGGCAGCTCTTTACGTCCTAAGACATTACGCAGGGCTTGCTCGCTAACGGCTTCACCTTTTAAATGGTGGGTATAGACTAAGTTCAACATATCTAACAAACTGAGTAATGGGTGACGAGGATAAACCTCTTCTGTCTCAAAAATCGTCAAGGTGTAACTAATTTCAACACCCAATAAAATCAAATTCCACGACAAATAAATCCATAGTAAAAAAATAGGCAATGCAGCAAAGGCGCCGTAAATCGCTTCGTAGCTGGTAAAGTTAGTCATTACTGTACCAAACAGGTGCTTCATTAATTCGAAAATAATAGCCACGAACACGCCAGCGATGGCTGCATTTTTTGCTGGTACGCGTGCCTTTGGAATAAACCAATACATACCGATAAAGCCTGCCGTCGTAATACCAATCGACACCATTTGTACCCAAAAGCTCCAGTCGATACCATAACCTGCAATTTGGCGGTTAAGAAAACTCAGACTCTGTACGGCACTTGACGCGATAAAAGCTGTACCCAGTACTAACGGTCCTAAGGTAACGATAGTCCAATAGCGCAGCATACTTTTGATACCGCCAGAGCGATCTTCCACTCGCCAGATCTGGTTAAACGCACGCTCGATAGTGGTCAATGTCATGATAGTCGTCAAGAATAAAATCATGGCACCAATAATGGTTAGGTTAGATGATTTTTCAGCAAAGTTATTGATGTACTCACTAACTTGCATGCTTGATTGAGGCAATAGATTGCTATAAATGACGTCATAAATCTGAGCTCTGACTGACGCGAGTGCTGGTACGGACGACAAAATCATCAGTAATACCGTCAATACGGGCACAATCGACAACATAGTGGTATATGTCAATGAAGCCGCTTTTTGTTGGCAGTTATCTTCAAAAAAGTGCCGAATTAAAAACCGTAAGAACTGAAACCAACACTGCTGTAAAAACGGGAATTTTTGAGATAATTTTTCCATGTCGACCATCAAGCAAAAGTAAGAGTGACAATAGTGTAACAAAGATGAACAGTTATCATCTGCGGTTTAATTGTGTCTACATGCACTATATAGAGCATCAGATACAATATAAGTTAGGTTATCAATCATGGTTATTTGCATGACAGTGAATGACTCGGGCATAATGTGCACATATTCAACAATGCCAGTTAGTCGTATATTTCACCGCATTTTTGGTGGTTAGTACGGTTAACGATTTTATAAGGAAGCTTTGCTAATGAGTCAGACCGCCCCTTATGTTTTAGTGCTTTATTATTCTAATTACGGTACGACTAAGACGTTAGCATATGCTATTGCTCAAGGTATTGAAGATGCTGGCATGACTGCGCGTATTCGTACGGTACCGACAGTGGCACCTGAAACCACATCAAGTAAGCCTGCGATACCTGATGAGGGTGACTTGTACTGTACGATGGACGATCTTAAAAACTGTAGTGGTCTTGCGCTTGGTAGTCCAACGCACTTTGGTAATATGGCAGCGCCTATGAAGTATTTTTGGGATAACACCGTGACCTTATGGCTGGCAGGAAACCTACAGAACAAACCTGCATCAGTGTTTACGGCTACAGGTTCTATGCATGGTGGTCAAGAGACTACATTGCTGACAATGATGTTGCCGCTGATGCATCACGGTATGGTCATCGTAGGTGTACCTTATGCAGAGCCAGCACTGAATCGTACGCATCGCGGTGGTACGCCTTACGGTGCCAGCCATGTCAGCGGTGCATCGCATGATCAGCCAATATCTGCTGACGAACGAGATTTGGGTATTGCGCAGGGTCGCCGTTTAGCGATTACCGCAGCGGCATTAGCACAGGCTAAATGGAACCGATAAGCAATTTTTATAAACCTGCTATCTCGAATTGTCTAAGTCTCAAAATCTACGAGAGTTACATTATTAATGTTCAGCAGTATATTATTCATTTAGGAAATCAAAATATCTAATGGCTACCACCCGCTCTACTACAAAGCCTCAAAAAACGGCTAAGCCTATCACACCCATTGCACGGCGTTTGATGGTGACGTGGTTAATTTGGCTCGTTTATAGACTGCTCGGATTGCCTATCTTTATTAGTATCTTTAATCCTAGTAGCCCTGATATCGTTGGCGGTATTGCTTGGCAGGCATTATGGCTCGTGCCAGCATTGATTCTGACCCCTTGGATATTGCGCGGTCGTTCACCTTATGCACTGTTGATAAGCAGTATGTTTACCCTAGTATATTTGGGTGCGAGTGGGGTGGTGCTATTTACGCGTATATATGGCAGCAGCTGGGCTGAAATTGCTGTGTATGCAATGGACTTCTTATTACTGCTGGCCATTAATGTTTGGCTATTCATTTTACTCAAACGTTTGCCTTCAATGAACAACGTTGTGAAGAAACCCCGTCAGTGATTTAGTCTATTTGATACTTATTAAGTTATATCTAACCATTTAAAACCATAAAAAAGCGGCGCTCCAAATAGAGCGCCGCTTTTTTTATTTATCACTTTAAAAATAAGTAGATTAGTTGGCTTTAGTCAATTCTAAATCCATTTTCTTACCGTCGTTAATTTGGCTAACTTTCACAGGTAGGTAGTCTAAGCTTGGTGCTAACCAAAAGCTGGTAGAGCGACTATTGTCATCGTGGATGCGGTCAACACGAACCGTATCAAATGTACCTGCTGGTACGGTAATTTTAGTGTTGCCTGATTTTTTAAATGGTGTCTTCTCGATTTTGTTTTTCTTCGCCATGTAATAATTACCAGAGAATTTACCGTTTAATAAATCTTGGCGAATCTGTACCTCAAGGCTTAAATCATCAAAGGCTTGTTGCGACATATTCATAGTCGTCGACTTGCCTTTATAGTTACTGGTAACTTTTTTGCTGCTCGGACTAAAGTCTAGTTTATGTGTGCGACCCATGCCGAGTAGTTTGTAAGTGGTGCTAGCTTGCGTCGGACTGACATTGTTGCCATTAATCGTAAAGGTGCTGTTTTGCGAAGCGCTAGCCACACCAGCAACGCGAGCCTTAACCTTATACTTCCAAGTATTACCAGATTTGCTTAGCGTACGGGTTGCTGTGCCTTTGTATTTGTCTTCGACGGTAAAGCTATAATTGGCAGTTGATGGTTGAATAGTTTTTGCGCTAGCAAGGGTAGGTGCGGTCATACTTAAAGCTCCAACTGTAGAAATACTAATACCCGTTACTAAGGCAGATAAAAATTTAGATGGACGGCGTTTTGCGTTATTAGCCGACTTATTAGCATTGCCGCTTGATAGTTTTTTGTGCATTGATGAAAAACTCATAGATACCCCTTCATTAATTTATTGCCGATATAGCAACTTTTTCGTTCGTTCTTATTATGTTTACCAGACTTATAATGGTCATACGCTGTTACATTTTCAAGCGTGGTGTTATACCGCTTCGTGTAGTGCGTGTAGCAAATGTTTCTATAGCCAATTTCGTATTAATCAAAATATAGGCTTAGATAGATAATATTTTTGAATATCGCTATTTCTTATCCTTTGTTTGATTAGTCTCTCGACCTTAATAAACATTATTCATTGATATGGAATGTTGATCGATAAATTTTTGCAAAATAATCTTGTAAATTTTTGGGCTTTACACTTGAACCAAACTCATCTTGCCCCCACTTTTTGATACAAGCTCAAGGCTTATCTACAAAGCATTGTTTTTGGCAGTGTTCCCTATAGATACTGGTGTTGAGACATTAATTCAAATAAACCCTTAATTTTATCAATCAACTTTTGGAGTCATATCGATGAACATTCGTCCTTTACATGACCGTATTGTCGTCCGCCGCATAGAAGAAGAAACAAAGACTGCTGGTGGTATCTTGCTTCCTGGTTCAGCACAAGAAAAACCTTCACAAGGTGAAGTGCTTGCTGTTGGTAATGGTCAAGTTCGTGACAACGGTGACACTCGTGCGTTAGATGTAAAAGCTGGCGACAAAGTGTTGTTCGGTCAATATGCTGGTCAAACTGTCAAGGTCGACGGTGAAGAATTATTGATTATGAAAGAGTCTGATGTATTGGGTGTGCTAGAAGGTTAGTCCTTGTGAGTATTATTTTATACTCAGCACATTTGAATCACAGTTTCTGATAACCGCTTTTGATAAGCGAATATCAAATCAATCAATTGTATTCTCATACTTATAATATTGGAGTAATTTAACATGGCAAAAGACGTAAAATTCGGCATTGATGCCCGTAAACAAATGATGGACGGCGTAAACGTTCTAGCGAACGCAGTACGTGTAACATTAGGCCCTAAAGGTCGCAACGTAGTTATCGACAAATCATTTGGCGCACCTACTATCACGAAAGACGGTGTTTCAGTTGCCAAAGAAATCGAGCTAGAAAACAAATTCGAAAACATGGGCGCTCAGCTAGTACGTGAAGTAGCGAGTCGTACTAATGATGTTGCTGGTGATGGTACAACTACTGCGACTGTATTGGCTCAGTCTATCTTGCAAGAAGGCATGAAGTCAGTTGCTGCTGGCATGAACCCAATGGATCTTAAACGTGGTATCGACAAAGCGGTACGCGAGGCAGTTAAGGAAATCCATAATCTATCAACACCAGCTGACGATCACAAAGCAATCGCTCAAGTGGGTTCTATCTCTGCAAACTCAGACACCAAAATCGGTGAGCTGATCTCGCAAGCGATGGAAAAAGTTGGTAAGCAGGGCGTTATCACTGTTGAAGAAGGTTCAAGCTTCGAAGATACCCTAGAAGTTGTAGAGGGTATGCAGTTTGACCGTGGTTACATCAGCCCATACTTCGCAAACAAGCAAGATAGCCTAACGGCTGAATTTGAAAACCCATATATCTTATTGGTTGACAAAAAAATCAGCAACATCCGCGAAATCGTGCCACTACTTGAGCAAGTCATGCAGCAAAGCAAGCCATTGCTAATTATTGCTGAAGATGTAGAAAACGAAGCATTGGCAACACTAGTTGTAAACAACATGCGTGGCGGCTTGAAAACTTGTGCTGTTAAAGCACCAGGTTTCGGCGATCGTCGTAAAGCAATGTTAGAAGATATCGCGACTCTAACTGGTGGTACGGTAATCTCTGAAGAGATTGGTCTAAGCTTAGAGACTGCTACTCTAGAACAACTTGGTACCGCTAAGAAAGTCACTGTCGGTAAAGAAAACACCGTTATCGTTGATGGCGCTGGCAACAAAGCTGACATCGAAAACCGTGTTGAGTCTATCAACCGTCAGATCGCTGAATCTACTTCTGACTACGACAAAGAAAAGCTACAAGAACGTGTTGCTAAGCTAGCAGGCGGCGTAGCAGTGATCAAAGTCGGTGCAGCAACCGAAACAGAAATGAAAGAGAAGAAAGACCGTGTTGACGATGCGCTACATGCAACTCGTGCAGCAGTTGAAGAAGGTGTTGTACCTGGTGGTGGTGTTGCCTTGGTACGTGCGATCAGCGCATTGTCTGAACTTCAAGGTGAGAATGACGATCAAAACGCAGGTATGAATATCCTTCGTCGTGCGATGGAAGCGCCATTGCGTCAAATCGTGACCAATGCTGGTGAAGAAGCATCAGTTGTGGTTAATGAAGTGAAAAACGGCAGCGGTAACTATGGTTACAACGCGGCAACTGGTGAGTACGGTGACATGCTAGAGATGGGTATCCTTGATCCAGCTAAAGTATCACGCTCAGCACTAGAGAATGCAGCATCTGTTGCAGGTCTAATGCTAACCACTGAAGTGATGATCACTGATCTACCACAAAGTGATGACGGTATGGCTGCTATGGGCGGCGGTGCTGGTGGAATGGGCGGTATGGGTGGAATGGGCGGCATGATGTAATTTATGCCTCGACTAAATTTGTACGACGTTGTTAACCTCGCTCGATGTACATTGAGTACACTCTTTACTTGGTTGCCTAGTCGTACTGCTTTAGTCAATCTATAAAGCGCTTTGCACTAGATTTATAAATATTCTGTGGAAGTGTTTGAACTGCCAAAAGCTCTGCTATCGAAAGGTAGCAGGGCTTTTTTGTGTTTTGTTTATTGGAAAGCTTTATCTTTAGATGATATCGAAATCGATATGCTAACTTGTTGGAGTTCAATATTTTCATGACTTATCAAATAAATTTCAAATTAGCTACTTTTATCTTTATATCGAAATTTTATACAGCAAATCAATAAATGTTACATAAATATTTCTATTTGTATATAATGCACACTCTTAAAACTAAACTATTTTTTACTTTACGTGTTTACATTCAATATATTTAAGAAAAGGAGTATTTATTGAACATTAACTCACCTGCCATTTTAGTAGTAATGGTTACAGCTTTAATTATGAGTGGCTGCGCTAGTAAGTCTACGAAGATTCCTATAACTTACGTGTCGCCAAACGAATATGCCAGTCTTAGTTGTACTGCTCTCGAAAATGAAATGAGAGATATATCGCAGAGAGTGGCCACTATTACTGGCCAAGTAGATAAAGAAGCCTCAGCTGATGCATGGCAGATGGGCGTTGGATTGGTGCTGTTTTGGCCTGCACTTTTCTTTTTAGAGGGAGGAGACGGTGCACTACAGTCTAACTACGCTCTTTTGAAAGGTAAGTATGAAGCTGTTTCAACGCAATACAATAGAAAGGGATGTGCTGACACGACTCAAGAGAGTAGTAGTTAATTCTACTCTAACATATCGTATCTATGAGCTTTCGATCAGTAATACTAAAAAACCCTGCTAATTTTAGCAGGGTTTTTTAGTATTATTAACATCAATTTAAATTTTCAATTAATAATCTATTAGGATATAGTTGATAGAGCGAATATATTCGCTGATGGCGTTTTGGTTCAGAAGTAATAAATTAACTCAAAAGGAATTCACAATGAAGATTTTATCGATTGCAATGGTAGCATCAGCCTTAGTGTTAGCTTCTGCTAGTAGTTCAGCGGATCCTGTTGTTCAGAAAGATATGGTGAAAGTTCAAGCTAGTCAATCCGTAGATATGCAGATGCCATCTGACAATAGAACTAATAGTTTGAGCGAAAGACGAATTTATAAAAAGACAGTGGATTCATCTAGACAGGTTGGTTGGGCTACAGAAGGGTCTAGAAATGCCAAGATTCAAAAAGCATCAAAAGATATTATTAATCAACTCAAAAAAGAAGTAGATGAAAAAACGCCTGAGGAGTTCATAGCGTTAATAAAGAGAATGGAGTCTAATAGTAAGTTTTCATTCAATTTAACACAAGCTATAGGAACCCAAGACAAAGAAGAAGCAAACTCTCTATTAATGAAAGCTACAGGCAGTAAGATGTATATAGACTACACAGATATCAACTCTGAAATATTAACTTTGAAAATCTGTGCCTCTATAAACGGAGTAAGGCGTTGTTTTCCAAGTCAACGACCAGGCAAAGGTCGTATTAAATGTCCTACATTTTAAATAATCATTCAGCAAATTAGTATTCATAGACCATATAAAATAGAGAGATTAAGCATGCTAACGCTATATGGTCTATAGCGTTAGCAAATAGTACTCAATAAATTTAACCTTAACTACTTTTCTTAGCATATATCCTAAGCAATAGATTAAATCTACTGATCCATCGTATTCTTTCTAAACATAAGTCTTATCATCATACACTTTTTTATAATAGCAATATTCTGTCAAATTTGAATGAACTCACTATGGTCTTGCTACTCACGAATGATCGAGCAAGATACTGTCTTCCTAATCAATATAAAAGAACCTCACACAAAAATAGGTAAAGTTGTCTTATTGATTACCTTTCTCACTGATAAATGCGTGTGTATGTCTTTTACGCTAGCAAGCTTATTTAGCTTACGTGTGAACCGCTCATAACCATCGAGATTGGGGCTTACCACTTCTAATAAATAGTCATAAGAACCCGATACCACATGTCCATTAATGACCTCGTCCATATTGGACAAGGCTTGTTCGAAAGCTGCAATAGAGTCTTCTTGGTGATTGTTGAGACTGACCTCCACAAAAAAACTCATCGTAATGCCCGCTTTGGCTTTATTTATGTTCGCTTGATAGTTCTCTATATAACCTTCGTCCTCTAGACGTTTTAGGCGTCGTGCGCAAGGAGATGGTGACAGTCCTATGCGTTCGGACAGTTCCGCCGTAGATAAGCGCGCTTCTCTCTGGAGTACTTCCAAGATATGGCGATCAATTTTGTCCATAATTTACCTTTTGGCTTTTTAAGCCAATAATTTTTGTTTAATTAGCATTATCCACCAAATAATTGCAAAATTGCAATGAATAAATAGAGATAAAAGCGCGTATTTTAATCGATAATTGGTCTTTGTATACCAGCATAAGACACGACTATGAATACGATATTCCATCCCTCATCACGCAAAAATCCTTTGTTTATTATGTCGCCACTAACCAAAGGCTATGTGGCTATGAGCGTCGTATTATTAATTTGGTCAGGATTTGCGTTGACTGTCCGAGCGGTTGGGGCGTCGTCGTTAAGTATTGCGGATGTCATGCTCATTCGCTTTAGTGTACCGCTAGTCTTATTGACTCCTTGGATACTCTCTAGTGTGAATGAAATCAAAAGCATAAGACTGCCAGATATCATGTTTATTTTACTTGGTGGCGTGCCTTTTCTTTTATTGGCTGCTTTTGGTGCCAGTACGGTGCCAGCAGCTTACGTTGGCACTATTTTGACAGGGACACCAGTCTTCTTTGCCGCATTATTGTCCTTTATTTTTTATCGTCAGCGAATATCATTAAGGAAATTTGCCGCATTAGTCCTTATTCTTTTTGGTATCGCTACTATGATTGGCGGACGTGCACAGGCAGTACCCAATAGCCTTCTGTATGGTGTGGGGTTATTGTTGATGGCAAGCCTGATTTGGGCGGGTTATACCTTGGGATTAAAAAGCACCAAGTTGAGTCCAATAACCATCGCTATCGTGCTTTCTTATACCTCTTTTTTTCTGACATTAGTGATGGTTCTGTCTGGTATGGTAGAGACGAATATAGGGTCTGTATCTTTTGATGACGCGCTTCCATTTATCCTAGTACAAGGCCTTGGTGTAGGGGTGGTATCAACCATTGCATTTTCTTATGCTGTCAAACAACTAGGCTCCATTCGTACCTTATTACTTGGCTCTTTGTCCCCAGGACTAACTGCCATACTCGCTGCGCTGATACTCAATGAGTCTCTATCAGTTATCATGATATGCGGTATCATACTCAGTACCATTGGCGTCACCTGGTCTAATCGAGCAAAATAAATTAATTAAGGAAGTATCATGATGCTAAACAATATGCCTGTTATTAATGGTGATCCACTGTGGGCATTGTTAGGTAGGTTTCGCGCTGACCAGCGTAAACACAAAATAGATTTATTGGTTGGTGTTTATCGAGACGAGTATGGCAATACACCCGTGATGAAAACAGTGCAAGACGCAGAAATACATCTTGCTCATGAAGCTCATTCAAAGGCTTATGGCATGCTATCGGGTAACGCTAATTTTAATCAACAAATGGCAAAATTTGTACTGGGTGAGAGTCCCAGTCTAAAGAACCTATGCACGATTCAAACGGTTGGGGCATCAGGTGCGTTACGACTCATCGCTGACTTAGTCGCCACGCTCTCTCCAGATTCAACTGTTTGGATCAGTAACCCTGGTTATATCAATCATCGTCCGCTGATGGAAGGTGCTGGGTTAACGGTTGATACGTATCCGTGGCAAAATAAAAATGGTCAATTAGATATTGATGCGTGCTTTGCCGCGCTGGAAAAAGCTAAAGAGGGAGATGTGCTGTTATTACATGCGTGCTGCCACAACCCTACCGGTATAGATCCTTCTTTAGAGCAGTGGCAACTGTTCTCTGATAAGTGTAAACAAAAAAATATCGTTCCGTTTATTGATATGGCATACCAAGGTTTTGGAGATGATCCTGATAGCGATGCTGCAGGGCTCCGTTTAATGATCGAAGATGCTGAGCTTGCATTTATCGCCGCCAGCTGTTCAAAGAATATGGGACTGTACAACGAGCGGACGGGTATTGCCACGGTGGTCACGACGAACCATGAGCGACACGCAGATATACAGACACTCTTAGAAACCATTACACGCGCCAATTATTCCATGCCGCCCAATCACGGTGCCGCAGTTGCGTCTTATTTGCTAGACAACCCAGACGCTTGGCTAGTCGAGCTGGCAAGCTACCGTGATAGGGTAGATACCATTCGCCAAGCATTGGGCGCAGCTTTAAAGGATAGAGGTGCACCTGCAGAGTTTTTGAACATCTCGCACCAAAAAGGTATGTTTTCTCTATTACCACTAACCGAAAATCAGATGCTCATATTGCAAGATGAGTTTGCGATTTACGGTATGCCAAATGGCAGAATCAATATTGCCGGTTTGAAAATGACGGAAATCTCTCAATTGGCTGATGCTATCATGTCGATTGTTTTACGTTAGAGAATAACTTTTATGGCTCAGTGAAATGGTTTTAACCATCAGTCGCAACAGTAAGAAGGACACAACTA
This sequence comes from Psychrobacter sp. AOP7-C1-14, assembly GCF_052376135.1. Taxonomy (NCBI): domain Bacteria; kingdom Pseudomonadati; phylum Pseudomonadota; class Gammaproteobacteria; order Moraxellales; family Moraxellaceae; genus Psychrobacter; species Psychrobacter sp. AOP7-C1-14. The sequence goes on from NZ_JBQSVH010000013.1 coordinate 71,713, forward strand.
TTTATACTTTATATTAGGATAAAGGTGGCGCTAACATGGCTACCCATGCTGTCTTTGAAGAATTGGGCACGTCTTATGAAATGATAGAAATAGACCTGTCTAAAAACATGCAAAAATCAGCTGAGTATTTAGCCATCAATCCCAATGGTAAGGTACCTACGCTAGTGCATCAGGGGCAGATTATTTATGAGTCTGCGGCAATTTTGGCGTATATGTTAGATCAGCATCCTGAGTCTGGGCTAGCACCTGACACAGGATCGGCTAGGCGCGGTGTCTATTACCAGTATTTATTTTGGATGTCTTCTACACTACAAGAAGCCGCTAGTCGCTGGGCACATCCTGAGCAGTACATTAATGACGAGCACAATTTTCAGCAAGTACAGGATAAGGCAAATGACACGCTAACTCACTGCTGGAATGTTATTGAAAAGGAGTTAGCTAATAATGGTCCATGGTTGTTGGGTGATACATTAAGTGGGGCTGATTTTCATTTATTTATGGTTGCTCATTGGAGTCGGCGATATGCAAGTCGAGCACAAGGCTGGACACACCTAAATGCACACTATCAAGCCATGCTAAACCGCGCCTCAGTACAGAAAATGATGGTACAAGAAGGATTGTTATAATCTGTTCATATGTTCGATCAAAAGATAGGTGATGAATGGGCTAGAAGCACTGAGTACCAAGCTTTGAGTGACTTCTAGCGACTATAGTAAATATATTTCTACATCAAGTTACTGATTCACCGCATCACGTCTAAATGTCCAAGTCTTATCATCAGAAGCGTCTTCACAATAATAGTATCCCGCCAAATCAAATTGCTTTAGCTGCTCAGCACGAGTCAACTTATTATCAGCGGCATACTTGACCATTAAACCACGTGCTTTTTTGGCATAAAAGCTAATCACTTTATATTGCCCATTTTTTTCGTCTTCAAATCGTGGGGTGATAATGTCAGCATTCAACGCTTTTTTCTTTACCGCTTTAAAGTACTCGTTTGAGGCCAGATTCACCAATACCTTGTCATCGCTATCATTTATTCGTGTATTGATAACGTCAGTTATTTCCTCACCCCAAAATTCATAAAGGTTGTCACCACGCTCGTTTTTCAGCTTGGTACCCATCTCTAAGCGATACGGCTGAATCAAATCTAACGGTTTAAGCACACCATACAGTCCTGACAGAATTCCCAAATGCTCATTGACATAAGTAGCGGTATCTTTGTCCATATCATACATATCGAGCCCAGTATAGACATCACCATCGAACAGGTAACCTGCAGGCTTGGCGGCATTATCGGAAGCCTCATTAGTGAACGGTTGCTCTTTGCTCCAACGCCATTGTTGATTGCGTGTGGCATTAAGCTGAGCCAAATCATCAGATATGCTCATTAGCTCTTGTAGGTCAACTGGCTCTTTTGATTTTAGTATTTTCATCAGTTCTTGTGAGCGTTCGATCAGCTCGGGTTGACTATAGTAGTTGCCTAAGTTTACTGGTATGGCGTCTGTTTCGTTCAGAGACTTGGCAGGGGAGAGTAAAAAATACATGGCTATTCCTTATTGTAATGAGTCAATAGTCCAAATTAACAATGGAGATATCAAAGTGTTTATCGTCTCTATTATACGGTAGTTATAGGAGAAAATTGACTGACTCATCACTGTTTTAGGTTTTTTATATCATGCTTAGAATGTGTATAAATTTAAAGAGTTATAGCAAATATCGATAGAGTAGATTGTACAAAATGCTGCGTATTTCTGAAAAATAAAAATTCTCAATATAACAATAAAGACTGAGATATGACACAAATCAATAAATTTTTCTTTTACTTGCGCGTCATCATTAGACAATGAAACTTGATGAATGATATCTCTATAATAAAAAGGCATGATGGAAAACTATCTATCATTTATTAAATTGATAACCTTTGGTCGCTGTCATGGATTAGTCATGATCAAAGGGTTTTGTCCCCTGTGCTTTTTAGATGTGCGTTGAGGGTATTAAAGGTAGTCGTGAAACGTAAATATAGTCATTGGACGTAAGTAAGGAGACGGTATGAAAATCGGTGTAATCAGTGCAGATATCACGAGCGAGAGCCGTGTAGCCATAACCCCAGACGCAGTCAAAAAGTTGCGCAAACTTGGGTTTGAAGTCGTCGTTCAGTCAGGTGCAGGTCAGGCAGCATATTATGCTGATGCGTTGTATCAGGCTGCGGGTGCCGACATTGCCAGTAGTCGCACCGAGGTGATTAGCCAGTCTAAGATTATTACCACCGTCAATGACCTACCAGCTGAAGCCGCCCAAAGCTTGTCGTCTGGTCAGATCGTCATTGGCATGCTCGACCCGTATCGCAACACTCAGCTTGACACTTATGCGGCCAAAGGCGCGACTGTATTTGCGATGGAATTATTGCCTCGTACTCTGTCACGCGCACAGAATATGGATGTACTGTCATCACAAGCCAACCTTGCTGGTTATAAAGCCGTATTGCTGGCGGCCAATGAGTATTCGCGTCCTTTCCCAATGTTTATGACCTCAGCAGGGACAGTCAAACCAGCCAAGGTCGTTATCTTGGGCGTTGGTGTTGCCGGTTTGCAGGCGATTGCGACAGCGAAGCGTTTGGGTGCAGTGGTAGAAGCCAGTGACTTACGTCCGACTGCTCGCGAGCAAGTGGAATCACTTGGTGGTAAATGGCTTGATGTGCCGATGAGTGCAGAAGAGGCTGAAACAGCCAAGTCTACCGGCGGTTATGCGTGGACGCCATCAGAGCAATATGTCAAAGACCAAGCAGCTGTCGTAGATAAAGCGCTCAGCAACGCTGACATCGTGATTACTACAGCGCAAATTCCTGGTCGTAATGCCCCGCGCCTGGTACATGGCGCAACGCTTGCCAAAATGAAAGCAGGATCTGTATTGATTGATATGGCTGCAGGTACAGGTGGTAACGTCGAAGGCAGTGTGCCGAACGAAACCATCACCACAGATAATGGTGTACGTATCGTCGGTGCTGCCAATATTCCGTCACAGCTCGCAGCACAGTCTTCAGACTTGTATGCAAACAACTTGGTTAACTTTATCACGACATTGATTGCACCTGCTGGCGATGACGCTTCAGCTAACTTGGCACTTAACTTAGACATGGAAGACGAAATTCAGGACGCACTGGCAGTGACACATGATAGTCAGGTACGACTAGCCAAACGCTAGTTTAACTATTTACTACCACATACTTTGTCACTACACATTTGCCAGTAATGAATAAATTTTTAGGAGGATTAGATGATTGCCACTATTTTAGCTGCAGCACCAGCCGGTGCAGCCATGAGTAGCACACCATTTGTAGCGATTTTCACTGTATTTGTGCTCGCTGTTTTTGTTGGATATTACGTCGTTTGGGGCGTTACGCCTGCATTGCACACGCCATTGATGGCAGTAACCAATGCTTTGTCAAGTATCGTCATCGTGGGTGCGATGCTACAGACCGTCAATATTGATGGCTCAATGTTTACGCCGACCAGTCTGCTTGGTGCCTTTGCGGTATTTTTGGCCAGTATTAATATTTTTGGTGGTTTTGCCGTGACTGAGCGCATGCTTGCAATGTTTAAACCGAAAGTGAAAAAAACACCAGTAGCAACCACTGATGTTGGAGGTGACGCATGAATGATTTATCAACAATGATTGCGGCAAATGCAGATTGGTTCTATCTAGTCGGCGCTATTCTTTTTGTCTTAACGTTACGTGGTTTATCTAGCCCAAAGACAGCGATTCGTGGTAACCGCTTTGGTATGGCAGCAATGGCAATTGCTGTTGTGACCACTTTCTTTCTAGCAGAAGGCCCTGTGCTTTGGTTAATCATCGGTGCGATGATTTTGGGTGCGCTTGTTGGCATGTGGAAAGCGAAAACAGTCGCGATGACTCAGATGCCAGAAACGGTTGCTTTGATGCATTCATTTGTCGGTTTGGCAGCGGTTGCGATTGCACTGGCGACGGTATTGCACACTGAACAGCAGCATGGTGCCGTTGCTCGTGTAGAGCTATTTATCGGTTGTTTCATCGGTGCGATTACTTTCTCAGCTTCAGTCTTTGCCTTTGGTAAACTGGCAGCGAAAAGCTGGGCTAAAACACTGGTCGGCGGCTGGGTAAAACCTGTGCAAGCGCTATTATTCATTGCGATGATTGGTTTTGGCGGTGTGTATTTCGTTACTGATTCATTACCAGCATTTTATGCGATGGCAGTGATTGCGGTTATCTTTGGTTGGATGTGGATTGCGCCAATCGGTGGCGGTGATATGCCAGTAGTGGTATCACTATTGAACTCTTTCTCAGGTTGGGCAGCAGCAGGTATTGGTTTCACCCTTGGCAACTCGATGCTGATTATCGCAGGTTCGCTGGTCGGTTCATCAGGTGCGATTTTGTCTTATATCATGTGTAAAGCCATGAACCGCTCACTACTTAACGTCTTGTTTGGTGGCATGGGTACGTCAGCCGTGGCAGCAGGCGGAGATGATGGTGCGCCAAAGAACTACAAAGCAGGCTCAGCAGAAGATGCAGGGTTTCTCATGTCTAATGCCAGTAACGTGGTTATCGTACCAGGTTATGGAATGGCACAAGGCCGCGCACAGAATGCAGTAAAAGAGTTGTATGAGCTATTAAAAGAAGAAGGTGTTAACGTTCGTTTTGCCATTCACCCAGTTGCGGGCCGTATGCCAGGGCACATGAACGTCCTACTGGCTGAAGCGGATGTACCTTACGATGATATTTTAGAAATGGACGAGATTAACTCAGACTTTGCGAGTACAGATGTGGTCTTGGTTATTGGTGCAAACGATGTTGTGAATCCATCTGCGAAAGATGATCCTACCTCACCAATCTTTGGTATGCCGATTCTAGAAGTCAGCAAAGCCCAGACGGTCATGGTCATCAAGCGTTCAATGAGTACTGGTTATGCAGGTCTGGATAACAGCTTGTTCTACATGGACAAAACAATGATGATATTTGGTGATGCCAAGAAAATGGTCGAAGAGATGGTACGTACTATCAATGGCGGCGGTCATTAATCTCTAAGCTATGTTTTTAGTTATTATTGTTTACAGATAAGTTTTTAAATAAAGAAAGTCACTGAGGTGGCTTTTTTGCGTTAAAGTGGGCGGCACTTATGAACCGACTATAGACTGAGATTGTTTTCAGTTACGTTCAGTTTTTAATGAGTACAATATTAACAGTGCCTTATATACTTAGTATACGATTTGCATCTGATTAGCTTGTTAGACAATTTGAACTGCTATCAACGATAGACCACCACCAATTATAAATACGATGAAATAAGAGAAAGATTTATGAACATGCTACTGCGTTTTTTTATTATGGTCAGCTTACTTAAACAACAGCTCAAGCATCAATCGACGAGTGAGACTATCAGTCTAGAGACATTAACTGCACCGACCGTCCGCCATTATCGAATTTTGCCACATGATATGGGATTTCGCGATCACTTGCCCAATTATCGTTATTTATCATTTATTGAGCTAAACGTGACACGCTGGGTAAAGGCGTGCTGCCACCAGAAAGGCATCAAGCCGCTGAATTGGGTGATTGCCATGCAGGAGATGATCTATCTTAAGCAAATTAAATTTTTGGATAGAATGACACTGAGTAGTGCGGTCGCAGGATGGGATCATAAGTATGTCTATTTTGAGCATCGATTTTTTGTAAAAAATCAGTTGATGGGCGTTGGTATGACCAAGTTTGTCTTTACAGATAATAAAGGTATGCGTACACCAGAAGTATTAGACATGATGGGCGAACAGTTAACAGACACCATTAACACATGGAATGAGCATCAAGTCGCTGTAAAATCGGCTAAATCAGCCTAAACGACATCGCAAAACAGTATGGAAAAGCAGCATCGTAAAACAACTTGGCTATAATCGTTTGCTGAATTTTGGTAGGATAGAGCCCATAAGTCGTCAGTATTAGGACGATAGCCTCTAAAACGATAGCATCGTTTTTAAAGTGACGATTCCCAACACTACTAAAAATAAGGTACCGTTATGACACCACAAAAATTAAAATGGACAGACAGCTTAGACATCGCGATTGAGCTTTATGAGAAATTCCCTGAGACAGATCCACAGTATGTCCGCTTTACTGATTTGCATCGCTGGGTCACCGAGCTTGAAGGCTTTGATGATGACCCACAACGCTCAAACGAAGGTATTTTAGAAGCCATTCAAATGAATTGGATTGATGAAGCAGATTAATTGCTTAGGTCTGCCAGTATTAACATAGATAGAAAATAAATAAACAGATAGAAAAGGCCGCATCATGACATCACAAATTAAAGAGCTACCAGAAGCGATAGCTTGTAGCGGTATCAGCGTTCGTACTACCAACAACGCTGAAATCAGCCATGACACTGCCAAGCTCGGCAGATTATGGCAAAAATTTTACCAAAATTATGCGAGTGAACTCCCTGAAGGTGAAGACATTTATGGTGTCTATCACAACTACGAAAGTGATGATCTAGCAGGGGCGTTTGACGTTGTAGCCAGTTGGAAAAAAGTTAGCGAGCAACAAGATGCTCAGTCAGGTAGCGAGAGCGTAGCTAATGCCACTAACCTAGTAACGGTTGAAATTCCTGCAGGAAAGTATTTGGTATTTTCTCAAGAAGGACACATGCCAAACACTGTGATGAATGCATGGGAAAGTGCTTGGGAGTATTTTAATGCCGCAGACTGTGAGCATACCCGCACTTTTAAGGTAGATTTTGAGCATTATATCGATGGTAATCTAGAGTACGGTCAAGTTGATGTTTATATTGGTATAGAATAAAACCAGTATGAAATAAATCTATTAAAGCAATAAAAAGCGCCAAGTCTGATAGTAGACTTGGCGCTTTCTTAATTTTATCAATGATGATTAATCTAAGAGTAAGTTCTCTAAAATGCCTTCGTAAACCTGCGCAAGCTTTCCTAAATCATCGACTTCTACTTTTTCATCTACTTGGTGAATCGTCGCATTACGTACACCCAGTTCGACCACTTGTGCACCAGTTGGCGCGATGAAGCGTCCATCGGAAGTACCACCAGAAGTTGATAGCGTTGTATCGATATCGGTCACTGTTTTGATGGCGTTTTGACATGCCGAAACCAGTTTTCCTTCAGGAGTCAAAAACGGCTGACCAGATAATTTCCAATGAATATCGTAGCTCGCTTTGCTACTGGCAAAGTGCTTATCAAAAATAGCATGCGTTTTTGCTTTTAATTCCTCTTCAGTGGTCTCTGTCGAAAAACGGAAGTTAAAGACAACGTTTAAGGTTTCAGGAATGACGTTGGTTGCGCCCGTGCCACCGTTAATATTTGATATTTGCAACGACGTGGCTGGGAAGTAGTCATTACCATTGTCCCATGCGGTAGAAGTCAATTCAGCAAGGGCAGACATCGCTGCATGAATCGGATTAGAGGCCAGATGCGGGTAAGCAACATGACCTTGTTTTCCAGTCACGGTAAGCTCAGCACCGAGTGAGCCACGGCGACCATTTTTAATGATATCACCTAACGTATCGGTACTCGATGGTTCGCCAACGAGACAATAGGTGATTTTTTCTTGACGCGCTTCTAAAGTCTCAATTACTTTGACCGTACCATTTATTGATGGGCCTTCTTCATCTGAGGTGATCAAAAAGGCAATAGAACCATTGTGTTCAGGATGGTTGGCGACGAAACGTTCGGCTGCGATAGTAAAAGCGGCAATGCCCGTTTTCATATCGGCGGCACCGCGCGCCCATAAATACCCGTCAGCGATGGTTGGTTTGAAAGGAGGGTAGGTCCAGTTTTTTTCGTCCCCTGTTGGTACGACATCAGTATGACCAGCAAAACAAATGACAGGACCAGTGGTACCGCGACGTGCCCACAAGTTCTTTACTTCGGCATGTTCACCACTTTGATCTCTATCACCAAAATACATAAACTCACAGTCAAACCCTGCGTTACCTAAGCGCTCTGACAAGATATCTTGGCAACCATCATCGTCTGGTGTCACTGAAGGGCGCTCCAACAGTGCAATACTTAAATCTAAGGTTTCTTGCTGATGAGTTGTCTGTTGAGATGCGCTTGATTGGTTATGAGAGTCAGACATGAATAAGCCTTTTGTATAATAAATTAAAATGGTAAATATAAATGAATAGTAGAGGATAAATGCTAAATGGCTATTTCGACAAAGGGTACAAGACCATCACGGCGCATCCAGGTGGCGATAGAGTAGCGTTGGCGATGTGCAGTTTGTACTTGATGACGTAAGTCGCTGTCAAAAATAATCAGTCTATTGGCAACTGGCATAACCTCATGATGAGTACCATGCTTATCAACGACCTCTAGCGCACCGCCATCAGTTGCTTCCCAGTCATCATTAAGATAAAAAACTGCTGAGATAACACGCTCATCACGTCCAGCAGGATTGTCACTGTGCCACTGATAACCAAACCCAGTCGGATAGCACGCATAATGTGCTTCACTATGGCGAATACCAGCGAACAAACTAAGATTGAATAGTGAGGCCAAAGTATTGATGCTTTGTAGATAAAAATAACCAGCAAAGAAGTTTTCAGTAATCCAGCGTATTCTATCACCGCGAATATCACTGATGCGAACACCAGCGGTTAGCGCTGCATCACGATAGTCAATAAAACCACTCTCTGCTTGTAGTGCTAACAACGCCGTATTATTGAATACATCATCAATGATGAGCCAACCGTCAGTGACAAAGGTATCGAGCCGTTTATCTGTCAGCTTATCTTCCCAGTTCACCGCAAAGTCAGACATCTGTAATACATGCTGAGTAGGCGCTTTTTGATTAACATCGTCAGCGTCTGGCAATAGTAGTGGTGGATTATCCTGACCTATTGGATGATCAACGACCAACGCTGTTTTGTTAAGGTTGCTAATAATCTGCGTCATTTTATCTCATTATTCTCAGTCAGCTGTCAATATACCGTCATTCAATGCGCTTTTATTGAAAGCACTTACTAAAACCACATTATCTTTTACTCTGCCTATGCTACCATAGATGCAATTTTTCTTATTTAAACTTTTGAGATTATGAACTATAAACACGCCTACCACGCTGGTAACTTTGCTGATGTGGTCAAACACATTTTATTGGTACAACTGCTCAATCAATTGGGGCAAAAAAACAAACCTTTTTATGTGCTTGACGCTTATGGCGGCCGTGGACTGTATTCACTAAGCAGTGAAGAATCGCGCAAAACAGGTGAGGCCAAAGGTGGTATTCAAGCTATTCTAAAAGCAGATACCGAAAAGGCTCCAGCTGCTATCAAAGACTATATGGAAGGCATCAAGCAAGCCAAATTCACTTATGACAATAAGGTCTATCCTGGTTCGCCTTGGTGGATTGCTCATCATATCGAAAAGAATCCAGATGCTGGCGTTCGCGGTGAAGCTTTTGAAGCAAAAGCTAGCGAATATGATGCTTTGAACTATCAGCTACACAAATTACCAATCGGTATTCATCATCGTGATGCCTTTGAAGGTATTACCGCTGTTATTCCGCCAAAAGAAAAGCGTGGTCTGATTCTGTTAGATCCTCCTTTTGAGCAAGAGCACAAAGACTTTACGCGTCTTATTGATTTGCTAGTGGCGTCTTACAACAAATGGCCACAAGGTACTTATGCGCTTTGGTTCCCTATCAAAAACATCGAAGCCGTTGAGCTGTTTTATAAAAAGCTGAAACGTACTGAGATGAGACGTCAGTTAGTTTGTGAGTTAAACATCTATCCTAACGATATTGCAGTAGGTCTGAACGGTACTGGTATGTTAATTATCAATCCGCCATGGCAGTTCGATAACCATGCGCGTGAGATATTACGTTTCTTGCAGCCAATACTAAAAGTTGATGATGCACCAGACTTGACGCCTGATAGTGCGACCAACGTACGCTGGCTCGTCGGCGAATAGCAATAACGGCCAACAAGGATATTAAGATGACGACTCAGCCACCTATCGGCCAACCGAATAATGCGCCTTTGAACAACGAATCTTTAAACGATGGCTCGTTGCAGGACAATGCAGCAACTCAGCCTCCGTTTGTTGATGAGCATGAGTTTAATATTCGCCTAGCGGATAACGATAGTTACGATGGTTTGACATTTGAGGTGATTGAAGCTGAAGTAGCTGAAGGTAAACGGGTAGTTAGTCGCGGTGTCTATTTAGCACCTAATTTGATTACAACCTTATCACTACTGTCAGGTTTTTACTCGATTTTAGCGAGTACCCAAGGCGAGTTCTATAAAGCAGCTTTGGCTATCTTTTTATCTGGTATTCTTGACGGCGCAGATGGTCGTGTCGCGCGGATGCTCAATGCGCAAAGTCCATTCGGTGAGCAATATGATTCCTTAGCAGATATGCTAGCGTTTGGTGTTGCACCTGCTATTTTGATTTATAGTTTTGCATTAGAGCCGTTGGGTCGTATCGGTATTGGCTGTGCATTTGTCTTTACTGCTTGTGCCGCATTTCGTCTTGCACGTTTTAACGTTCAGGTTGGCATCGTTGATAAAAAGTACTTTGTTGGTTTAGCCAGTCCACTTGCTGCTATATTGGTGACATCTGCTGTCATGGTTGCAGTCGATCATAACGAATGGATTGGTCAATACGATACAGCTGTCATGCTATTGTTTGCAGCTTGGGTTGTGACTTGCGGTCTATTAATGGTCAGCAATGTCAAATACTATAGCTTCAAAGAGTTTGACAAAAAGAAAGTACCTTTTGTGGTACTTATCATAGGGGTGTTAGTCATGAGCATCGTGCTTTATGACATTCCTGTTGGTATTCTAGCTATTGGTATTATTTATGCGTTGTCGGGCATATTCACGACATTGAAAGCTAAAGCCTGGCGTTAATATGAGTGAAACACTCTGCTGTATTCTAAATAACAGTTAGAAAGCTAAGATAAAGCCATAAAAAAACCGCTTATTAAAAAATAAGCGGTTTTTTTATGGCTTTTATTTCGTGCAGGTAAATATTATTCATGAGTATAGCCTTACAGGCTATGCATGAATATATTTTGATCTCATATTAGTGGTTTATATCTTATTTACCGTTTATCCGTAATATAATATTTATTCTTTACAAATTACGAATACTTTTGTTACATTAAAAACATAACGAATACCAAATATATACATTTATTATTTATTCAAATTATGGAGGTTTGTCCTTGTCCTAAAAAGTCGAGATTTCTAGGTAACAGCTTAAAAATGGTTTCATGTAATTTTAGAAAAATAATTCTTCCTCTACTCATTTGCTACAACAAAAAACAAATTTTTTTGTACGACAATATAGTCAAACATCTTACTAGCAATACTAAATACATTTAGGATACTCTCATGTTAAATCATGTTTACCGCGTTGTTTTTAATCGTTCTACAGGTTGCTATACAGCCGTTAGTGAAATCAGCAAGTCGGGTGGAAAGTCTAGCAACACAACATCAGATCAAGTTGGTAATGTGTCAGCTAGCAAGCCAAGCGCATCGTTACGTCGCCATACCATTGCTATTGCAATTGGCTCAGCGCTAGGGTTGACAGCGATAAACGCTCAGGCAGATGTATGTTGGACAGATGGGTCTATAACAGGAGGGAGTATCTCCCCATCATCGGAATCTATAGCCTGTGGTTTTTCAAACGATGCATTAGGCTTCCGTAGTACTGCAATAGGTTATGACAACACAGCTTCAAATATTTATAGCTCAGCTGTAGGTACTATAAATATCTCTTCTGGTGAAGGTAGTTCAGCGATAGGTTCTTACAATAGCGCATTAGGGAATGCTAGTTCAGCTATAGGTTCAGAAAATTACGTCGAGGGTTTTAGAAGCTCAGCCTTTGGTAACGAAAATAGAATAACAGAAGGTTTTGGATTGGCGGCAGGTCGCCTTAATCAGGTTGAAGGCTATGTTGGTACGGCCGTAGGCTATAGTAATAAAGCAATTGGTGGAGCTAGCTCTGCAATAGGTAACGAAAATACAGCTTCCGGAGTTCGTAGTTTGGCAATAGGTAGCGACAACTCGTAGTACTGCAGTCGGTAGTCTAAACGTAGCTTCTAAGTTGCGTAGTTCAGCGCTAGGTTCTAATAATACCGCTTCGGGAGAACGTAGCTCAGCAGTGGGGTATGGTAATACTGCATCAAGCAATGATAGTTCAGCAGTAGGGTCGAATAATAGATCAAATGGTATAGAAAGCTCGACGTTTGGACGAAACAATACAATAGCAGAGACTGGGGCATATAGCATTGCTACAGGCTATTCAAATACAACTTCAGGTGTTGCAGGCACAGCAGTCGGTTATAGAAATACTACCTCAGGTAATAATAGCTCAGCATTGGGTTTTACTAACATCGCATCAGGTGTTGCAAGCGCTGCGGTTGGTCATACCAATGAAGCAAGTGGCGAACGTAGTTCAGCACTGGGTTACGATAATACTGTTTCAGGAGATGATAGCTCAGCGATCGGCGCTTATAACGAAGCATCAGCTCAGAATAGTACTGCTATGGGAAGTTATAACGCTGCCCAAGCTGAAGCTAGTTTAGCAATAGGTAGCTATAACACGGCTTCAGGCTTCGCTAGCTCATCAATAGGGGTCGGTAACAATACTTTAGGAATTGCTAGCTCATCAGTAGGTGTCGGTAATGAAGCTTCAGGTAACGTTAGCTCCGCACTAGGTGGTTTTAGTAGAGCGACGGCTAGCGGATCTACTGCCATCGGTAGTGGCGTTGAGTTTGTAGTGGTTGCTGTCGAGGGGGCTATTGAACAAGCGGACTTTACTGCGGCTGTTACCCCTGTTCAAACTGGTGACGATGGTCGACGTTTTAAAGATGATGGTAATGGTGGTCAGATCTTTGAGTTTGCGGACAGTGACTATGAAGCTCTAGGTAATAGCGCAACCGCGAGCGGTATCCGAGCAACCGCTATCGGTAATACGTCAGTGGCGAGTGGTCGTGACAGCTTATCTATGGGTACAGGCGCAACTTCGAACATTCGTAACAGTATCGCTTTAGGCAGTCAGAGCACGACAACAGTAGATGCAGGCGTACAGGGATTTGGTGCTGATGCTAGAACCGATGCCACATGGCAATCGACCTTAGCCGCAGTCAGTGTTGGTGACACTAGCGATGCTGATTCTGCCAACTGGCAGACTCGTCAAATCACAGGGGTAGCCGCAGGGACAGCGGATACTGATGCAGTGAACATTGCTCAGTTAAAAAGATTAGAAACAACAGGTGTTTCTTATTTCGGTGATGTAGCAGCCGCTTTAGGTGGGGATGCACAGTTCAGTAATACAGGCGTATTCCAAGTACCCACATATAAAATAAGCAATGCTAACTATAGTAACGTGGGTGATGCATTTGCTGCAGTTGATGGCAAGTTGACAGATTTGCAAACACAGATAAATACGATTGAACTAACACCTGGACCTAAAGGCGAACAAGGTGATACAGGAGCAATTGGTCCGCAAGGTCTAGCAGGATCTGACGGTATCAATGGTCAAGATGGCGCGCAAGGTCCTCAGGGTGAACCAGGCACGACAGGTCAAAACGGTGTTGATGGTTTGAATGGTGCTGATGGCACTAACGGTAAAGATGGTGTTGATGGTTTACAGGGTCCAATCGGTCCGCAAGGTCCAGCAGGATCTGACGGCATCAATGGTCAAGATGGCGAGCAAGGTCCTCAGGGTGAACAAGGGCCAGCAGGCCAGGATGGTGTCAATGGTGCTAAAGGCGACTCAGGTATTAGCGAAGAAGCAAAAATTGAATTAGAAAGTAAAATTGAAGACAGCCAAGCTCGCTTCTTTAGCGTTAATGGCTCTAGCGAAAGTGAGAATGCAGGTAATTACAGTGGTACTGGCGCTACTGCTGACGGTGCAATAGCAATTGGGGTTAATGCTCAATCTAAAGGTAAGGACAGCATCGCTATAGGCACTAACAATACGGTGACTGGTGATCAATCTACCAGCGTGGGTAATGGCAACATCGTTTCAGGTGAACGCTCAGGTGCGTTTGGAGACCCGAATACTATCGGTGGCAGCGCTAATTATGCAGTTGGCAACGACAATATTGTTGGTGATACTACTAGTAATTCAGTAGTGCTAGGTAGTAATGCAACAGTTGGTGCTACAGCGGCAACAGTTGGTAATGATAGTACACCAACCTTTGCTAACGAGACTAATGCCTCAAACTCTGTTGCTATCGGTGAGTCGGTGAACATCCAAGCAGCTAATGCAGTAGCTATCGGTGCTAACAGCAGTACGACTCATAGCAATGCGGTAGCATTAGGAGCAAACTCACAATCAACAGCAGACAACACCGTATCGGTAGGCAATGCAAACAACCAACGCCGAATTACAAATGTTGCCGCTGGTATCAATTCAAATGATGCAGTTAACGTTTCTCAGCTTAACCAAAATCGTGCTGAAGCCTTTGGTTATACAGATAGAAGAATAAACGATTTAGAAGGTGAGACTCACTCAGCAGTAGCGGGTGCGCTTGCTTTCGGTGCTCTACGTTATCCCAACACGCCAGGTAAAGTCAGTGTTGGTCTGGGCGGTGGTACATGGGAAGGTGAGACAGGATACGCGTTTGGTGTCGGTTACACAACCTCCGACGGATAGTTTTCTGTCAGTAGCGCTTTTGGTGGTAGTGGCAGCCAAAATGGAGGCAATGTTGGTGTAAGCTATACTTTTGACTAATATATAGATCTAAGAAATAAGGAAGTACTTGTACTTGAGCCTACTATTGTCTTTAATAGTAGGCTCAATCAATTCCGTTTATGAAGTTAATATATTTTTAAAAACTATTCTTGTTTTCTATCTAAAAGTCCGTATAATGCCACCCAGTCGAAAGGGAAGTAGATGGTTAGTTTGAATGATATAAATTATTTGAATTAAATAAAAAATACTTCTTGACTAAATAATTAAAGGGTCTATAATACGCCCTCATCAAGACGGACAGGACAACTTATATGTAGATTACATATAACTAACCTGGTTAACTTGTTGAAACAAAATTA
>NZ_JBQSVH010000014.1:0-86167 GCF_052376135.1 Psychrobacter sp. AOP7-C1-14
CTATAATCAAAGGTAATTACATCATAGCGGTTATCTAATGATGCGACCATAAAAACCACCATTGAAGTGTAATTAAAATATAGATGGTATTGCTTTCAATTATGAGTAATAAATAATTAATTAAGTTGACATTGATTTTTGATTTTGTATCTAATAAGCTTTTGAATTTTTTACATTGTAAGATTATATGTTTTAGGTTTTATATTAAGTATGATTACTTGGTGAGTAAAATTATATTTATTATCAGACTATATTTTGTAATATAAAATCTAATTAATAGATCTAACAAAATGGAGTGTATTGTGATCACACGGACTGCGAGCAACATTATCAAAAACTCTGTTTCAGCTATGGATATAGCAGCTCGCCTAAAAGAAGGTAGTCTTTGTCCGGTAGCACTTGTTGAAGAGACCTTTGCAAACATAAGAGCTTCTGATCCCGCTATTTTTACAGAGTTGCTCGAAGAACGAGCGCTGAAAGAAGCCTATGCTTCTAGAAAACGCCGCCGTGAAGGTAATCTACTTAGTCCATGGGATGGAGTCCCTATCGCATGGAAAGACCTTTTTGATATAGAAGGTCGAGTCACCACCGCAGGATCTATCGTATTCAGATCTAACGAGCCTGCTACTCATGATGCAGATATGGTTGCAAACGCCACTCGAGCTGGCCTTATATCGATAGGCTGTCTCAATATGACTGAATTTGCTTATTCTGGTCTAGGTCTTAATCCGCATTTTGGCACTCCTCAAAACCCACATGGTACAGGCTCTGCTCGTATTCCTGGTGGCTCGTCATCAGGTTGCGGCGTCGCCATCGCCCGCGGACTAGTCCCACTTTCTGTCGGCAGTGATACTGGGGGGTCGATACGTATTCCTGCTGGGTTAAATGGTATAGTTGGCTATAAAGGTTCTAGTAGAGCGTTTCCAAAAGATGGTACGTTTCCACTCTCACCGACATTGGATACCTTTGGTCCACTTGCTGCTGACCTAAAAAGCTGTATCGGTGCTGCAGAAATTCTCAACGGGCGAGCCGTCACAATGCCCAAACCAACACCTATTAGTCAACTCAAATTCTTTATTCCTAGTAATGTTGTCTTTGAAGATGTACAAGATGCTGTGATAGAGAATTTTGAAGCCAGTATTCGCGCTTTAGAGAGCGAAGGGGCAATGATCACTCGAGGAGTGAGCAGCGAGTTTAAAGAAATAGAGACTCTTGCTGCTCACCACGGTGCCTTGGTTGGCCCAGAAGCATTGGAAGTACACTGGGATCTTGTTCATTCTAAGCATGCGACCCAGATGGATCAAAGGGTGCTTGAACGTATAATTAGTGCGGAGAACATGTCCGCACGTGACTTAATTGTTGTCCAAAGAGAGCGCGCAAGATTAATTCAAGAAAACAGCCAAATTCTAGGTGATCAAATTGTGTTATTTCCCACTATTCCTATTACTGCACCTGAACTCAAACCGCTTGAACAAGATGATGATTTGTATCGAGTTACTAACAAATTAATGTTACGTAATACAGCGCTTGGCAATTTTCTAGATTGGTGTGGTGTTGCCTTACCAAATGGAATAGACCAAAACCAGATGCCTACTAGTATCTTGATGTCAATGCCCGGGGGCCGAGAGAAAGACTTGCTGGCGGCAGCACTTACTGTTGAAAGACTACTACAGTAAAGCTTTTACCAACTATTTAATAAAGAAGTAAAGAAAATCTAAGACCTTTAAAGAAATAAAACTAAACTAAAAGTGTCAAAGGAGAGAGACATGAGTAAAAAAACTATTATATGCGGCTTCGGTACAGATGTAGATTCAGTAGCGGGGTGGATTGGATCATATGGTGGCGGTGAAAGCCCGTCAGATATCCAGCGCGGGGTTTGGGCGTCTGAAGTTGGCGTTCCGCGCCTGTTGAGGCTTTTTAAGAAGTATGATTTACGCACTTCATTTTTCGTCCCTGGTCATAGTCTTGAGACATTCCCTGATATTGCCAAAATGATTGTTGATCATGGTCATGAAGTAGGGGCGCATGGTTACCTACATGAAAATCCTATTGCGATGACCCGTGCTCAAGAAGAAGCCGTGATGGAAAAATCCGTTGAGTTGATTACTAAGCTGACTGGGCAAAGTCCACGTGGTTATGTTGCTCCTTGGTGGGAGATGTCTAAATCTACCCCTGAAATTCTTGCTAAATATAATTTTAAATATGACCATAGCCAAGGATACCGTGATTTCCAGCCTTTCTATGCTAGAGTTGGCGATGAATGGACTGTCATTGACTACTCGAAAACTGCGGAAGAGTGGATGCATCCTATGACCCATGGCGAGGAGATTGATCTGGTTGAGCTTGCTGCCAACTGGTGTGTGGATGATTTACCACCAATGTTGTTCATGAAAAACGTTCCTAACAGCCATGGATTTGTCAATCCACGTGATATTGAGCAAATGTGGCGTGATCAATTTGACTGGGTATATCAGAATATGGATTACGCTGTGTTTCCCTTCACGATTCACCCCGATGTTTCTGGACGTCCACATGTACTAATGATGCTTGAGCGTCTAATTGACTATATCAATGGTCATGAAGGTGTTGTTTGGATGCCATTTGAAGATATTGCTGCTGATTTCCGTACACGTTTCCCATTTGAAGGCGGCAAGCGTCCGGAAGTTATTTAAGAGCAGGATGTTCATAAATTTACGAATCTTGGTGGCATTGTTAAAAGTACTGCCAAGATGATATATAGGGAGAATAGCCATGTGTAGTGCTTGTGGAAATCCCGCAGCTCCTGGACATTGGACAGAAGCAGGTGCGCAAAAGGGCGGTATTCGTCTTAGGGCGATGTTTAATCGAGTATCCATTTTAAAGCGAGTGCTGAAACCTTATGGGTTCTCAGTTTATGCCGACGGGGTGATCCCGCAAATTCAGCTGATATGTCCGGGTGGGGCAAGAGTAATGGTCAATAATTTAACTGAGCTGTGGGCCGAAGTAGAAGGCCGTCAAGGTTTTCCAATCGACCCTTTAGAAACTCAATCAATGGCTTGACCTTAATGCAAATATTTCAGGACAATCGTCTTAATGTCGTTCTATTGAGTGGCTATTTGGGTTCAGGTAAGACGACATGGCTGCGTCATGCGCTTTTTACCAAAGTGTTTGGCAACGTTCAAGTTTTCACTCAAGAAGCGGCGCAGCAACCAGTGGATGACTTACTGTTAGGTAAGGCGACAAGTGTCACTGTTTTGACCGGAACCGCTGGTACTCCTAAGGGTAAAGAAGAGCTGATATCAGCATTACTTGAAGTAGCTGAGTCTCGAACGAGTGGAAAGTCACTTGGTTTGGCTATTGATCAGCCTGATACTCTGATCATAGAAACAAGTGGCTTAGCTGATCCCGAAGAAATCATAGCTGCTATTAAAGAGCATCCCGTTCTGATCTATCATTTTGTCCTCAAAGAAACTATCATCATGGCTGACGCCCTACATTTTCATGTGGCGCTAAAGACTGACACATTGTGTCGTCAGCAAGTTTTATCAGCCGATCGTATTGTCATTGCAAAATCAGAGGAAGCGTCCGAGCAGTCCTTATCGAACCTAGTTTCAGCCATTAGTAAAATCAATCCAGTTGCATCGATTTCCTTATCCACATTCGGTGTCGAAAGCCCTGTACCTCGACTACCAGCACCGACCGAAATTTACGAATCGATTCTCACTAATGCGTGCGCATCAACGACTGTGGTTTCGTTGACGATTCCTAAAGAAGTAGATTGGGTTGGGTTTACTATATGGCTCTCAGCTTTGCTGCACGCTCGAGGTAATACGATCCTGCGGGTTAAGGGTGTTTTGCATACGGATGAAGGCGCGCTATTACTGCAGTCTGTACGTAAGGTCATGCAGCAACCTGAAGTTTTACCGCCTGAGAAAGGCGTCTCTCGACCTGGAGATATTGTATTTATAGGGGAAGGGATGAATCAAGAAGCTTTACTAGCTTCTCTATCTTCTTTTTTAGGACCAAGCTGAGTTACCCATGTATTCAGGTTCAAACATCATCTGCACCGGTATTGAAGCAAGCTGATTGTTAAGCCAAGCTTTAGGGGTGTTCGCCCTAATGTATAGTATTGTAGGTATAGCAAGTTATCTTATAGCTGTTTATATTAAGAGATAGAAAGAGTAAACTGTAATGTCTGTAGAGTGTAATCTTATAAGGTTTTTGGTTAAGATATAGCTGAACTGAAAAAGCCCCAACTTTAAGCTGAGGCTTTTTTGTTTTTTTGATTCTAACTATTTCAAGATTTACCTACCTAGGACAAACTGTCCACCAGAAAAGCTAATACACCCCTCACAAAACCAAGAGTTCAATCTCCTTGCATGAGGAATATCTGCTGGGACATCTAATTGATAGGGACGACCACAGTACTCACAGTGTACGTCATCTAAATAAACCTGACATTTTGCAAGTGTAGCAAATAAAACATCAGTCTCCGTGTTGTGTTCATAACAAAGCAGTTCTAAATGCGCTATATAATTACTGGGCGACACATAGGACCAATACTCATGGCACAAACGCTTTGCTGTATCCTCTAGAGCTGAATCAAAGACGAAGTTCATGCTCATAATACCCTCCTTAGTATCCATAGCCAGTTTGTGGTAGTAGCTCGTAGAGCTCACTCTGTAGCTGACTACACATATCATCAAAGACATAATCAGGATTGGTCTCTAAGCGCGTCTGTACCCATATGCGCAGCGCCGTATGATTATCAAAGCAACTATCAATACTTAGGAACCTAGCCAAACCAGTACCTGACTGAATACAGAGCTCACAAATGAGGTAGTTAGCAATATTATCTGCGCCATTACTGACATAGCCACTAGGTTTAAACGTCGCATGCAATTTATCGTAATCAATCATTTTCATTGTGAGGCCCCTTATCGGTAGATACCTGAGCAATCTGACTGCGATTGACCAATGCTTCAAATGCACTACCATCCTGCCGAGTCATATTCGGTACGTAACGGCTATATGTGTTGAATAGCATCTTGGTTGTAGAGTGTCCCATTTGACTGGCAATCCATTCAGGACTTTCGCCAGCAGCCAACCATAGCGTTGCTGCGGTATGACGAGTCTGATAAGCATTGCGCTTCTTCAGACCCAAAATCTTAAGAGTAGGGTGCCAAACACGTTTATTCACGTTGTTGTAGTCAAGTGGCTCACCCGTATGCGCGCAAAATACATAGTCAGATCGCTTATAAGTGATGGTCTGCTGTTCCTTAGAGCATCGTAGACCCAAGGTGACATTTGAATCGCACGGTAAGACTCTTGAGTCTTAGGAGGAACAATTTTGCCTTTGACATAAGCTTGTTTGATCACAATCTCACGTCGATTAAAGTCAATGTTCTCCCAAGTCAATCCATCAATTTCACTCGTACGCATACCTGTGAAAAAACGTACCAGATAATAATTGCGATAGTCTGCTCTTACACCATTAATAAACGTCCAAACCTCATTCAGTGTGAATGGTTGAATATCCGTTTTGGGCTGTTTGAGCGCATTGATATCGTAGTAAGGATTATCAAATTTATAGCGTTTAGCCGCTTCTTTTAGTATCATACCTAAAGGTACCATGATCGAATTGATGCGTGCCGCTGACAGATGTTTGTTAGCTTTTCCGTACGTTACTTTGGCGAGCGATGAACGGAAGGCTAATACATCTGTCTTTTTTATGAGATGGATGGGCTTGGTCTCAAACTTAACAATCAAGTACATATCAATAATCTCCTTTATTTTGCGCTTGTAAGTATCACGCCATTCAATTTCTTTTTCAGAGAACCATAATTCTGCAAACTGTTCAAAAGAGGGCGTATCGGTACTAATGCATTCCTTGCGATCGTTTAACGCTACCATCTGTGCCGCTTTATCACTTTTTGGAAAGTACTTAGCGTAGTTGAACAGTCCTAAAACGATTTCTGCTTCCATTTTCTCAATCACTTTTTCAAGCTTCTTGCGATTCGCTGGTGTGTCTGTTAGGTTTGTCGTCTCCCGACAGCGTATACCCATATAGTAAAAATCTACAACAAGCTTGCCGTATCTACTTCTGATACTAGCCATTCTATTTCTCCTTATTGAAGTGTCATGGCATTGACGCTACCGGCGATACCAGTGCGCATATCTTTTTCAATTTCTTCCCAAATGTACAAAATCTTACGACCACCAAATGGACGTATGTAATGAATACCCTCGATAAGCACACTATCTTTGAGCTCATTACGGATAGTACGAGGGTTGTATTTGATGAGCTCAGAAAGCTCTTGGGTAGTTAGGTAGGTATGTGACATAATATGTTCCTTATATAAAGTTTAACCATAATGGTACTTTTAAACACCATAGTTGTAATTTACCATAAATTTATAACTATGCAAGTACTTTTTATAATTATAATTGGAGTTTATAGAATGATAGTTAACCATCTCCCAACTTTGTTAGCTGAAAGAAGGCTAAAAGTAGCGGATGCCGTACGAGCAACAGGGGTAAGCAAAACGACATTACATAAAATATATAACGATCAATCATCTAGAATTGATTTTGATACTATAGATAAGCTTTGTGGGTATTTAGACGTAGAGGTAGGGGATATTTTTGAATATGTAAAAGAGGATAAAGAGAAAAATACTCAGAAATAGGTTTTAGCTTACAGTTTAAAGTAGAGGTCAAAAAGAGGGTTTTAATTTTAATGGTTTTTGAGGGTCGGTCACGTTTTGGTCACCATTTGGTCACCGTCACTTTTTTAAATGATTTAAATCTGCTTGTATAATCATGACTATGAGTCGATGTAGACAAGTATTTTCCGCTACAGCCCATATTTCACGGACAAAAAAAATCCCCAATCTTAAGATTGGGGATTTTCGAATCTGGTAGGCGTAATCGGATTCGAACCAACGACCTCTACCATGTCAAGGTAGCGCTCTAACCAACTGAGCTATACGCCTATTTAGGTTGAGCATTTTAGCAAGTTTCCCAGACTTTGCAAGTCTTTTTTAGCATAAACCTATTTTATTGTCATAATATTTAGTATTCAGTTAGATATTAGTTATTGGAATATATTTTTGTGTATATTTACTAAATATTAAATTTAGTCCGTTAAGTATTTATTGTTAATAAATGGTACGACTCTAATGAATACAGGTCTATAACTGGTATGATACCTCTTTAAATAACGCGTTTATCGTGATAACAATAGCTTAAAGTCAATCATGCTTAGTAAGCGTTAGACAAATATTAAAAATAGTTGGAGAATAACATGGGTCTCTTGGTAGACGGACAGTGGCAAGACAAATGGTACGATACAAAAAAAAGTGGCGGCCGCTTTCAGCGTGAAGATGCTGGTTTTAGAAATTGGGTAACGGTAGATGGTAGTGCAGGGCTAACAGGTATTGAGGGTTTCAAAGCCGAATCTGACCGCTATCATCTTTATGTGTCGCTAGCCTGCCCTTGGGCACACCGCACGCTTATCTATCGCAAGCTTAAAGGCTTAGAAGACATCATTCCGATATCTGTAGTACATCCATATATGGGTGAGTACGGCTGGACGTTTGCAGAGGGGGCAGGGGTCATTGCTGATCCAGTGATCAATGCAGACTATGCCTATGAGCTGTATACCAAGGCCAAGCCAGACTATACAGGCCGTGTCACCGTACCTATTTTATGGGATAAAAAAACAAACACGATTGTGAGTAATGAGTCATCTGAGATCATTCGCATGTTTAACTCAGCTTTTGACGAGGTTGGTGCGTTAGCAGGTAACTTTGTACCAGCAGAGTTATTGCAAGAAATCGATGAGATCAATGATTTTGTTTATCCTACGATAAATAATGGTGTGTACAAAGCAGGATTCTCTACCACACAAGAGGCTTATGAAGAAGCTGTGACCGAGCTATTTACAGCCTTAGATACTCTTGAGGCGCGCTTAGCACATCAGCGTTATCTGACAGGCAGCACTATAACCGAAGCTGATTGGCGACTCTTTACGACTTTGGTTCGTTTTGATGCTGCTTATGTTGGGCATTTCAAATGTAATATGCATCGTATTGTTGATTATCCAAACCTTTGGGGCTATCTGCGTGATTTATATCAAGTACCAGGTATCGCAGATACTGTAAATATGGATCATATCAAGCAGCATTATTACACCAGTCATGCCAATATTAATCCTACGCGTATTGTGCCTATTGGTCCTGATATTGATTTTATGACAGCGCATTATCGTGAGCAGCTATAGATATTTATAGTTCGTAAACTTAATAAACCTCTTTATTTTGAATAGAGTATCAGCATAAAAAAGCCCCAGCTACTAATAAGCAGCTGGGGCTTTCGCACTATAAAAAGTAGTGTAATTACTATTAGGCATTATTTAGCTGACGGGCCGCTTCTAAGGCAAAGTAGGTCAAGATGCCATCAGCGCCAGCACGGCGGAAGCCAATCAGCGACTCTAAAATCACTGCATCACTCAACCAGCCGTTTTGAATGGCCGCCATATGCATAGCATATTCGCCAGACACCTGATAGGCAAAGGTTGGTACGCCAAAGGTATCTTTGACTTCACGAATCAAATCAAGATAAGGCTGACCTGGTTTGATCATGACCATATCTGCGCCTTCGTTGATATCCATAGCCACTTCATGTAGCGCCTCAGCACGATTGCCAAAATCCATCTGATACTGCTTTTTATGGCCACCTTTTAGGTTGCCCGCACTACCGACAGCATCACGGAATGGACCGTAGTAAGCAGAAGCATATTTTGCTGAGTAGGCCATGATAGCCGTATTGACAAAACCTTCTGCTTCAAACGCATCACGCATGGCTTTGATACGGCCATCCATCATGTCACTAGGAGAGATAATGTCTGCACCCGCGCGAGCATGTACAAGTGCTTGCTTGACCAATACTTCGATGGTGGCATCATTGATGACGTAGCCGCTGTCATCAAGCAGACCGTCTTGACCATGTGAGGTATAAGGGTCTAGCGCGACATCAGTCATGACGACCATTTCTGGTACAGCGTCTTTTATCGCTTTTATCGTGCGTACTGTCAGAGCGTTTTCGTCATAAGCTGCGCTACCGTCTGGTGTTTTCAAAGCATTATCGATCACAGGAAAAAGGTCGATGGTTGTGACGCCTTCTGCTAATAACTCTTTGGCATAATTGATTAGCAAGTCAATCGATAGGCGCTCGACACCTGGCATACTCGCGATGGTCTCGCGCTGATTTTCACCCTCTAATACAAAGACAGGGGCGATAAAGTGCTTGGGATGCAATTCTACTTCACGAATCATTGAACGTACGTTGTCATTGTAGCGTAGACGGCGTAAGCGAGTAGCAGGGTACTGACGATTAAAGGTATAGCTCATAATAATTCCTTGTGATTGTTTTAATAGTTATCATGTTACATGGTTAAAATAATATCTTTCTAAAGGGTATTTTGTAAAATTGGCCTATCAGAAACGGTATTTCATAAAGTGGCTGTATAGAGAGAGGCCTTGTATAAAGCGGCTCTACTATAACAAAAAGACGTTAATAAAAGTAAAAAGCCCCACCAAGTTGAGTCGGTAGGGCTGATCTTACTTATCGACTGTCAATGTGATGATAGTTTATATCATCAAATTAAGCATGAGTCATTTAAGGCTCAACAATCTGCGTAGCAGGAGCTTGTTCGGCGCTATTGTTATTAAAGCGAGTCTCTTCAGTAACCACACCGACAGCAGCATCCTTCTTGCCATCATCATTGACATCGACGATAGCAGTCGGTTCAAAGGTAGTTGTTTCTACCGCTTGTGATTGCTTAATCGCGACAGCTTCCTGTGGCGTCGTTACACGCGCTGAACCAGCTGCTTTGATAGCATTTGTCGCTTTGGTTTTTGCACTAGTAGCAGAGCCAGTCACAATCTGTGCCAAGTTGGTATGCTGCGGTACTGGGATAGCGGTCGGTATATCAAGGTTGGCACCGCCACCGAGCGCTTGGTACAACTCAACCTGACTAATGATTTTTTGTAGCTCTAAATCTAATATGTCTTGCTGAGTAGAGAACAGTGAGCGCTGGGCATCAAGCACGTCTAGGTAGTTATCAAGACCAGACTTGAAGCGCGCATCTGCTATCTGATAGGTCTGCTCAAAATTATCTTGCAAGCGATACTGCGCTTCTAATTGCTCACCAAGCGTTGCACGTGTGGCAAGTACATCTGACACTTCGCGGAATGCTGTTTGAATAGAGTTCTCATAACTGGTAAGCGTTTGGTCACGCTCAATTTGAGCCACATCATAATCAGCATCCAAACGTCCTGCATCAAAGATAGGTACGCTAACGCTTGGGCCAAATGACCAGCCAACGGCACCATTCTTAAACAAGTCATTTAAGCTGCCGCTACTCACGCCCACACTACTGGTTAAACTAATAGAGGGGAAGTAAGACGCACGAGCCACTGCAATATTGGCACCAGCGGCTTTCAAGTTGTATTCTGCTTGCAAAACATCAGGACGATAGCGTAGCAACTCACTTGGTAAGCCAGTATTAAAGATTTTCTGGCTAGTAATATTACTAACAGCCGGTGTTGGAATTAGCTCAGCAGGAATAGAGCCACCAACCAAATACTGCAGTGCGTTTCTGGCTTTTAGAATATTGGTTTGCGCAGCCAATACAGCAAGCTTGGCGCTTTCAAGAGAAGCAGAAGCCTGCAATGAAGGTAGTTTTGCATCAATACCTGCTTCAAAACGCTTATTTGTAATGAATAACGAACGTTCGCGACTTTCAACAGTCGCTTCAGCAAGCTTTAACTGTGCCAAGCTATAGCTTAGATTGGCATAGCCTTGTGAGATATTGCTGATTAGACTGATTTGAGTCGCGTCTTTGGCTGCTGTAGTCGCCAAGAAGTTCTGTAAGGCTTGATCTTTTAAGCTCGAGATTTTGCCCCAAAAGTCTAGCTCGTAACTAGCAAGACCTAGATTGACGCTATAACTGCTACTAGCGTTTCGGTCAGTGCGATTCTGTGCTTGACGGGTATAACCGGCAGTGCCATCGATAGCTGGCAAGTCATTAATATCGGTAATCTGATACTGTGCACGTGCTTTTTCGATAGCTAGGCGAGCGCTTTCAAAGTCTTTATTGTTTTCAAGACCTAACGCAATCAGGCCTTTTAGACGCTCATCGCTATAAAAGTTCTGCCAACGTTGACCTGCAATACTCGCTTGCTCTGCGCTACTTGCCGTTTCCTTATCAAACGCACCATAAGATTGCTGCATAGAAATGTTCGGCTCTGCGAGAACTGGGCTCATATCGGCTTTTGGAATGGTATTACAAGCGGCCATGCTAATTGCTAAAGCAGTTAGACCTAACAAGCGACCGCTGTTCTTACGCAAACGTGATAGCGTTGGCTGTGCAACGGTAGCTGTGATAGCTACCGATGATGCACTAGTGATAATTGTTTTTTGAGCACTCATTGTATATTGTCTCCAAGACTTGCAGGCTGATAACTCTCAGAAGATGTTGGGTTAGGCGAGTTGGGCGTACCATTGCCACCATCTCTATCATTTGGCTTATTATTCTCATATTTATGAGGGAAGATGCTTCGTATCCAAATATAGAACATCGGAATAAAGAACACTCCTAATAAGGTGGCAGTGACAACGCCACCAACCACACTAGTTCCGATCGCATTTTGACTGCCAGACCCTGCGCCAGTGGCTAGGAATAATGGCACGACCCCAAGACCAAAGGCAAGTGATGTCATGATAATAGGACGTAAACGTTGACGCGCCGCTGTCATGACTGACTCTTTGAGGCTGTAACCCTCTTCTTGATGATCTCTTGCAAACTCGATAATCAAAATAGCGTTTTTGGCTGATAGACCAACGACAGTTAATAGACCTACTTGTAAATAAACGTCATTGGATAAGCCGCGGAGCCATGTGAATATCACAGCGCCCAAGACCCCAAGCGGGATCACTAATAGTACAGAAAATGGTATAGACCAGCTCTCATATAGTGCTGCAAGACATAAGAAGACGACTAGGATTGAGACCGCATATAGCATTGGGGCTTGCGCACCTGATTCTTGCTCTTCTAGTGACATACCTGTCCATTCATAACCGACACCTTCAGGTAGCTTGGTTATGAGCTCTTCCATCGTACTCATTGCCTCACCAGTACTAAGACCAGCTGCTGCTGAACCTTGAATATTCATTGATGATAAGCTGTTATAACGCGTCAGACGTGGAGAGCCTGATTGCCATTCGCTACTAGAAAATGCATCGAATGAAATCATATCACCATTTTCATTGCGTATATACCATTGGCCAAGATCATCAGGATTGGTGCGACTGCTTGGTTCACCCTGTACATAAACCTTTTTAATACGACCACGGTCAATGAAGTCATTAATATAGCTTGAACCCCATGCGGTTGATATGACGCTATTAATATTTGACATTGACAAACCATAAGCGGCGGCTTGTTCTTGATTGACATTGACTTTTAATTGTGGAGCATCTTCTTGACCGTTAGGGCGTACACCAGTTAAGTTTTCATTTTGTGCGGCCATACCAAGCAGTGTATTACGGGCTTCGAGCAGACCATCGTGACCAAGGTTGCCTGTATCTTGCAACATCAAGTCAAAACCACTGGCATTACCCAGTGCGGTAATAGCGGGCGGTACAATCGCGAATACTGATGCTTCATTAATCTGAGTAAAGAAATACCCCATGGCACGTTCGGAGATGGCTTGAGCAGTATTATCATCACCCGGACGGTCATCCCAGTCTGATAAGCGCACAAACGCCAGACCCATATTTTGGCCCGATCCGGCAAAACTAAAGCCTGCGATAGTAAAGACAGAAGCGATATTGTCTGTTTCTTCAGTATCGTAATAGTTTCTTACCTTATCAAGAACGTCTTGTGTTTCATCTATAGTAGAGCCAGAAGGCAGCTGAACGATCGTGAACATAAGGCCTTGATCTTCTTCTGGCAAAAATGAGCTAGGAATCCGTAAAAAGACCACCGTCATGATGCCGATAATCGCAGCATAAATGATAAGGTATATCCATTTACGACCGAAGCTCTTACCAATAAAGCCTTCATACGAGCGGCTTGCTTTAGAGAAACTACGGTTAAACCAACCAAAGAAACCTTTTTGTTTTTCGGTGCTGTCTTTTTCGTGACTTTTACCACGCTTTAGCAAGGTTACACATAAAGCAGGGGTAAAGATAAGTGCTACTAGAGCAGATAGCACCATGCTGGTAATCAGAGTAATCGAAAACTGACGATAAATAGCTCCAGTTGAACCACTAAAGAAGGCCATTGGTAAAAATACTGCTGATAGGATCAGAGCGATACCAACAACAATCCTGCTAATTTCACCCATCGACTTTATCGTGGCGTCTTTAATAGAGATATGCGGGTCTTCTTCTAATATTCGCTCAACGTTTTCTACAACGACGATGGCATCATCGACCAGTAGACCAATGGATAGTACCATGGCAAACATCGTCAGTACGTTGATACTAAAGCCAGCAATATATAACACGGCAAATGTACCCAAAAGAACGACAGGGACAGCAAGCGTTGGAATAATTGTGGCGCGCCAGTTCTGTAAGAAAATGAACATGACGATAAATACTAATACGATTGCTTCAATAAGCGTATGTACCACTTGCTCAATAGATAAACGTACAAAGGGTGTCGTGTCGTAAGGTGTAACTGATACTAGGCCTGTAGGAAAATTGGCTTCTAACTCAGCCATACGTGTACTGATGGCCTCACGAGTATTCAGCGCATTGGCACCACTAGCAAGTGAGATACCCATACCTGCCGCATCTTGACCATTATATAATGAGTTGACACTATAGTCTTCACTACCGATCTCAACATCTGCGACATCGCCTAAGCGCACTTGTGCACCTGAGGCATCAGTTTTTAATAATATATCTTTAAATTCATCAGGCGTCTGTAAGTAGCTTTGTACCGTAACTGTTGCGTTGATGACTTGCTGTTCAGTATCAGCGGGTGCTTGTCCTAGCTGTCCTGCAGATACTTGCGTATTTTGCGCGGTAACTGCAGTGACCACATCAGAGGGCATTAAGCTGTAACTGCGTAAGCGTGCAGGGTCGAGCCAGATACGCATCGCGTATGTAGAACCAAATACTTGAACTTCACCAACCCCTTCAACACGGCTGATCTGATCAACGACATTTGAGTTAACGTAATCGGCAATATCGTTACGATCCATACTACCATCTTCAGACACAAAGCCTTGTACCATTAAAAAGCTGCTAGAGGATTTGTTAACGGTAACCCCTTGACGCTGAACGGATTCAGGTAGTGAGCTTGTTGCTGACTGGAGTTTATTCTGTACTTGTACTTGAGCCGTATCAGGGTCAGTACCATTCTCAAACGTCAGCGTCACGGATGCACTGCCGTTTGATGAGCTGGTTGACGACATGTACATCAAGCCGTCAAGCCCTTTCATTTTTTGTTCAATAACCTGAACAACTGAGTTTTCAATAGTTTGCGCATTGGCACCTGGATAGCTTGTACTAACCGAAACAGTTGGTGGTGCAATACTAGGATACTGTTCAACCGGTAGGCTGTTAACCGATATTATCCCGATGAGCATGATCAAAATAGCCAGTACCCATGCAAAAATAGGGCGATCAATAAAAAAACGTGACATAGTATATCCCTAAGTCTTCCTATATTTGAATGGAATTAGTTAGTGGCAGTTTCTGCAGGTTTTTCGCTCTCTTTTGCAGCTTGCTGTGGTGTTTTGGCTACAGTATTAGAAGAAGCGCTTTGCGTCGCTGATGTTGACTTAGTGTCTTCAAGGGGTTTAGCAACCACTTCCTGATCTGGTTTTACCTTTGAGCCACCAATAACTACTAGCTTTTCGCCTTCTTTTAGACCGTCAGTTACTACCCAGTTGCCGTTATAAGTGCCATTGACCGTTACAGGACGTACTTTAATTTGATTATTCTCGTCGACGATATAAACCTGAGTATCACCTTTAGCAGAACGTGTAACAGCGCTTTGAGGAACGAGTGTAGCATTGGTAATAACGCTTTGAGTTAAGCGTGCCGTGACATACATACCTGGTAGCAGGATATTATTACTATTTGGGAATACAGCACGTAGGGTGACAGCACCTGTTGACTCATCCACTTTTGCTTCAGACAAAGCCAGTTGACCATTGACAGGATAAACTGTTCCATCTTCTAATACTAACTCAACTGTATTTGTACCTGTTTGAGCTTCGCCAGCAGAAATCTGTTGTCGTAGTTTGAGTAGCTCAGAAGAAGACTGACTAATATCAACGTAGATAGGGTCTAAGCGCGAGATAGTAACCAATGGATCGGCTTGGCTTGCACTAACCAATGCACCAGCAGTAAAACTTGAGCGATCGCTACGGCCTGTAAGAGGGGCGCGTACGATGGTACGGTTCAGATCCAAAGCGCTGGCTTGTAAACCTGCTTTTGCGCTTTCAATAGTCGCTTTTGCGCTCTCAGCACTGGCTTCAGACTGGCCGATAGCTGCGCGCGCGCTGGCTACCGCTGCTTCGGCGGTACGAAGAGTGGTCACAGCTTGGTCGTATTCTTGTTTAGATATAGCATCAATTTCGACCAAACCACTTAATCGCTGTAAGTCGCTTTTTGCTTGTGCTAATGATGCTTGGTTGCTAACCAGAGCAGCTCTACTGCTAGCCGTATTTGCCAATGCCGTTTGATAATTGGCTTGTGCTTGCTGTACGGCTGCTTGGCTACTCGTTACAGATGAGGCATAGTTATCAGTATTAATGCGATACAGTGGTTGACCTTTTTTGACGTTACTTCCTTCACGAAAAAGTACTTCGTCAATGACGCCATTAACCTGTGGACGGACATCGGCTGTCTGATAGGCTGAGGTCCGGCCGGAGAATGTTTGTACTTGTGGTACAGATTCAAAAGTGACAGTCTGTACGTTGACGACAGAGGGTGGCATCTGCTGTTGAGCAGCATCCCCAGCGGCGTCTCCGCTGTTGTCGCAGCCAACCAGTACAGCTCCAGATAGTACAGATGCTATTACAAGCGCAAGATAAGAGTGCTTCATCAATGTCCTCGGCAATATATAAATAGTGACAGTATAAAAATCGATCAATAAGTTTAGTGTACTGAATATAAGGGTCTTACTAATGATAAATAAAAAATAAATAGTCTACGCTAGCACTATTTACTCAAATTTCAGATCGTTCAGTTAATGGAACATTGCCAATCAAAAATCTGACATCGACATGGATTAAGTATCGAAAGAACTATTTAGCATTAATTGTTTAAGCAAACCACAAAGTGGATTAATAAATTTAATGAGTTATTATAAACTATTGGGGTAACCCCACAGTCAAGTGGTTTGCGATATGAGCTGGACCGAAAAGGAGAAGTATGACAGTTTGCGGATTAACGAATTACTGTCATAGTAAGCGTCGTCTCTACTAACAGCTAATAGCTCCATGCACAACCTAGTATCAAAATATATTGTAAATTTTTGTTATAAATCTAAAGCCCTAGAGTTAATGAGGTCTTTAAATAGTAAAAAATCAACTTTGTCAACAAAACGACAATTTTAGCAACCCCTAATTGCAGTCATAAAAAATAACTATCAGTATGTGCCTGCGAAGCGTGCACAAATATTATTCGACTGTTGAAAAAATTCTTATATGATTATAGTACTGCTAGGATGTATGAAACTTAAAGAAAGGTAACGATTTAGCTGACAAACGATTTTTTGAGAAGATAATTCTTGTTTAGTGGGCCTTATATTCCTTAATGGCCAAAAAGCTCTGCTAAAAAATGAGTCGCCGTAATCATTTAACAATATAGACGACTCAGTTTTGATTATACTAATCGTGCGCTAGCGAGTTCAGTTAATTGATATAAGCCTGTACGATAACGGTTATCAGGTAGTGTGCTCAGAGCGTCTTGCGCCAATTTGGTTTCTTCCAACGCGCGCTGCTTACAATAAGCCAATGAGCCAGAGCTACGTACCAATTCAATAAGCTGCTCAGCATTTGGTGTCTTACCTGTCTGAACGGCGATACGTAACTGCTCATAGCCTTCAAAGTTACTATCTTTGAGTAGTTCGAGTGCTTTAATAGTCGGTAGGGTAGGTTTGCCTTCAGCAAGGTCGTCGCCTAGGTTTTTGCCCATCACGTCACTATCGCCACTATAGTCGAGTACATCATCGATAATCTGAAAGGCATTGCCAAAGTGCTGTCCAAAGTCGCCCAATGCTGCCATGTATTCTGTCTTGTCTTGCAAGATAGCAGCACCTTGAGTCGCCATCATGAAAAGGCGTGATGTTTTGCCATCGATAATGCGCAAGTAATCTTCTTCTGTCGCAGCAGGGTTATGCTGGTGCTGTAGCTGTAATACTTCGCCCTCAGCAATGTCACAAGTCCCATCTGAAAATACTTGTAACAATGGCAGGCTTTGAAAACCAACCAAAAGATTAAAAGCGCGAGCAATCAGATAGTCGCCTACCAACACAGCAGTAGCATTATCCCATGTGGCATTTGCCGTTGGTTTGCCGCGGCGCTGTCCTGATTCGTCGATGACATCATCATGCACTAAGGTAGCCGTATGTAGCATTTCCGTGATAGCAGCCAGATGCATGGCCTTTTCTGATGGATTATCATCAAACATACGGGCACAGAGCAATGTAATCAGTGGACGCATACGTTTGCCACCAGCATTGATCACGTGTTGCGATACGCTCATGACGAGTTGTACTTTTGAGTTCAAGCTGCCAAACACTTGCTTGTCCATTACTTCAAAATCATTGGCTACAATACTTTGAATGTCAGCATAGCTAGGCGTCGATTGAGAAACAGGCATGGTATTATTTAAAGAGTTACTAGTCATAATAAATAGTCATATTAATAAGAGTAAAGAGAGTTGTTATAACCTTGACTTTATCTATCAGTAGATAAAGTATTATTGCGCTTATGATAGCATAGCTATCTGTTTAAATTGTTGGTTAAAATATAGGGCACAAGTAGGTCAGGAGTATGATATGTAGGGCGTACCAAGTCTATAAGACAAAATAAAAACCCCTCATGTTTTGAAGATAAATCTTCTAGCTTATCTGAGTTTTTTAGTCACATAAATGTTTTATAAAAAGCTGTAAGTAACTGATTGCATAAGTTATAATGGCCGCTGTTGGGCTTAATCTATCACTTATCATGACTATTTCTCATGTTTATATTCGTATTGTCGTTCATCGACTTTCCTTGATGAGCATCCGTTATAGCAAAATGAGAGATGGTCATTAGTGTAACCACCTTACAAAAACAAGAGGCGCGGCTTGCTTTTATGAGCAAAAAGCCGTAAAATCTTGCCTTTAATTTTTCCCTGTCGTGTTCGTCGTAAAAGCGTTGGTATAACATCAGCCACGGCACACGGGTTAAACGGAGTCATATAATGTACGCAGTAATCAAAACTGGTGGTAAACAGCACCGTGTAGTCGTCGATGAATTGCTTAAAGTTGAACTATTAAAAGCAGAAAAAGGCGAAACAATCAAATTTGAAGACGTGTTGATGGTTGTTGACGGCGATAACGTCAAAATCGGTCAGCCTGTTGTTGACGGCGCTAGCGTAGAAGTTGAAGTTGTTGAGCATGGTCGCGGCGAAAAAATCCGTATCATCAAGCACAACCGTCGTAAGCATTATCACAAAGAACAAGGTCACCGCCAATGGTACACCTTGTTAAAAATCAAAGCGATTAATGCCTAATTATTCATTTAGCAATTATTGCTAAATAGCGCACTAAATGCTTAAGAGTTGTCGCATTAGCGATAAGTCAAATTAACAAGGAGATTTTCTCATGGCACATAAAAAAGCTGCCGGTTCGAGCCGTAACGGTCGTGATTCAAACCCAAAAATGCTAGGCGTAAAAATCTTTGGTGGCCAAGCTATCTCAGCTGGTAACATCATCGTTCGTCAACGTGGTACAGAATTCCATGCAGGCGAAGGCGTTGGCATGGGTCGTGACCATACTTTATTTGCACTGAATGACGGTGTTGTAAAGTTTGCGACCAAAGGTAAATTTAACCGTCGTTATGTTACGGTTGAAAACGCATAATTATCTACTCAAGTTGTTTTATTCTTTGGATAAAATGATTGGATAATTAAAAAAGCCCCTGTTGCCTTATGGTAATAGGGGCTTTTTATATTTGTAGACTCATATAAAGTAATAATGATTATTATAAGTACTATTTTTGAAGCTATTACTAGCATAATTACTGTAGCTAAGAATACTGAATACAAACTTTTGCTGTGTAATTGTATTGGTTACAAGTGTGTATGGCAGCCGTAGTAAAGATTGCAAATCATGACTAGGCGCGTAATAAAAAAACTGGCACACTATTGTCATTGCTGATGGTTACCCGTTTTATCTTGGTAAAATTAGTATTTATAGAAAACAAAAATTTCAATAAAACATTTTATTTTTAGCGACAACTTTAATGTGACAATCTTTAAGCGACTATGCTTTTTTAGAGAGGATTTATGATGAACTTATCTACGACAAAATCAACCAAACAAAAAATGATGAGTGGTGCTTTAGCAGGTGTATTGATGACATCGCTAGGTATTGTGGCTCCAATGATGGCACTGACTCAAACGGCTACAGCAGCTCCTGCTGACAATCTAACCGCTGCTAAACGTTTAAATAAACTACTAACGAATACTAAGAGCATGACAGCCAACTTTAGCCAAACGACCAAAGGCGCGAGTAGCGGTACGTTCACAGGCTCTATGAGTGTTCAACGTCCAAACAATTTTCGCTGGGAAACTAAGTCACCATCAGAGCAGCTAATTGTTGCTAATGGTAATTCTATGTGGGTTTACGACAAAGACCTAGAGCAAGCGACTAAACAAAACGTTGATAGCCAAGTAGGTAATACACCAGCTTTGCTGCTGTCAGGTGATCCGAGCAAAATTGATCAAAACTTTAAAATTACTCAGCCATATGACAACAAAAATTACTATGTGCTCTATCCTAAGTCAGAGAGTGCAAGCTTCAAAAGTCTTTCAATGAGCTTTAGTGGTGGTAAACCTGTCATGATGGTATTGAATGATACCTTGGGACAAACAACTTCTATTAAGTTCAGTAGTATCAAGATGAACCCAAGTGTTGGTAGCAGTCAGTTTAAATTTACACCGCCAGAGGGTGTTGATGTTATTAATCAGTAATTAGCAAATATATTGTTAGGTTCTGATATCGATTCAAAATCAGCAACGTAATAAAAAGGACAGGTCCTATGCGGTCTGTCCTTTTTTATGTAAGTAACTATAATTTGGCTAGCAGATAAATTAAGACATGGATTTTATGGTTTCCATATCTGGCATAGGTGGCAGTTCATTTAGATGGTTTAGTCCAAACGCATCTAAAAACTGCGCAGTGGTATGGAGTAATGCAGGGCGACCTAGAGTGTCTTTAAAGCCTTTCTCAACGATCCACCCTTTATCAAATAACTGGCGCAGTATATTGCTCGATAATGTGACTCCGCGTACGTGCTCGATATCACTGCGTGTCACAGGTTGCTTATATGCAATAACACTCAGGGTTTCTAGTAAGGCTTGGCTCAGACGTTCCTGACGCTGTGGAAAAATGCGCTGGATTAAGCTGCTGTAGTCATCAGATATCTGTAAGCGATAACCACTGGCGGTTTCATGAAGCCTTAGTACACCTGTATCTAAGCGTTTTTGCAGCACTTCCAAAGTCTGTTCTAATTCTTTAGTAGATAATGATAAATGTTTTTTCAATGCATGACCTGTCAGCGGTGCTTCTGACGCATGTAACAGCACTTCAATGCGCTTACTCATATCTTCAAGTAAATCATGCTGCGCTTCAATTGATGCAGTTATATGTGTTGATTCTAGGGTTTTATCATGCTGTTTTGAGTTTTCAATATCTACCATCTCAAATGTGCTCTTATTTCAGTGTTGTTTGTTAATAGAGAGTAGGTCTAGGAGACAGTCTTAAAGCTGACTAGGCTAACCACTGTAACGTAAGCGTTGTAGGCTCACTGTCTATATCAGGCAGCTCGTCATTGGAAACAGAGCTAACGATCTCGCTATCTGTCTCGATGTTAACCACACCAATCAGTTGCCGCTTTATGAGCTCAAGTACAGCGACGAAACTCACAACCACGCCTATTTTACCTTGTGCTTTATCCAACAGCTCATAAAAGGAGCGCGCCCCATCCGTACTTAGTTGCCTGCTAATACTGGCAATACGATCGGCAAGTGGTACTGCATCAACTTTGATGGTATGCATTTGATAGTCGGGCTGTAATTGCATTTTGAACAAGCTATCAATCAGTAAGTTGGGCGAGTAGCTTGGCAGTTCTGCATTCATAACCTCTTGACCAGGCATACTGACCATTGCCAAAAACACATCACGCTCTAAGCGTACTAGATTGTCTAAGCGTTGACTGACCACTTTAATTTGCGCGTATTCTTCGAGGCGTTCAATGAGCTCTGCTTTTGGGTCACGCTCATCAGTAGGGGTATCAGGAGCAGGTAATAGCAATTCGGTTTTAATAGCAATGAGCGTTGATGCCATCAGTAGATAGTCACCTGCTAACTCGAAGTGCTCGGTGTCCAACTCACTGATATATGATAAATACTGCTCAGTAATAGGCAGAATTGGCATTTGAGTCAAGTCGACGTTATTTTTCTTGACCAAATACAATAGAAAATCTAATGGCCCAGCAAATTGCTCTAACCAAATAGCAAAGGCTTGCGGTGGTACATATAGATCTTCTGGCAAGTGCTGCACAGGCGTCTGATAGATACGCAGCGATATATCATGGTCAACTGTTTCATCATAGGCACTCTGATGATCCATAGGCTCAGAGGTTGAATCAGCCATAGCAGATAAGGCGACTTTGGACAAAGCCGCCTGTTTGGTATTTGGTTCAGTCTGCACGTTTAGCACCCGCTCTGATAAATTGCGCCAGTGAAGCGATTACTTAAGCTTAGCAAGTGGACGGATACCGATGGCACGACGAGCTTTATCCAGCTGCTTACGACTATGACGGCGGGCTTTGTTTGCACCCATCTGTAAGATTTCTTCTAACTCTTTTGGATTGGCCATCAGCTCTTCGTAACGTGCACGGAATGGCGCGATTTCGTCATTAATTTTATCAAATAGCGCTTGCTTAGCATCACCCCAACCAATACCAGCGGCATAACGCGCACGCATATCAGCAATTTCTTCAGCAGTAGCAAATGCTTTATAAATCTCAAAGATAGCGGAGTCATCAGGATCTTTTGGCTCATCAGGCAGCTGTGAGTTAGTCACAATTTTCATGATAGCTTTGTGCATTTGTTTTTCAGGATTAACTTGTGGATTTGGCTCGCCAAATAGAGGAATAGTATTGCTATAGCTCTTACTCATCTTGCGTCCATCAAGCCCAGTAAGCAGTGGTATATCGTTATCAACAACTGCTGAGGGTAGCGTGAAAAGTGACTTATAACGATGATTAAAAGTACCTGCGATATCACGAGCCATCTCGATATGCTGCACTTGATCACGACCAACAGGCACATGAGTCGCATTAAACATCAAGATATCAGCAGCCATTAGCACTGGATAACCAAACAAACCCATGGTGACACCTTGATCAGGATCGACATCGGCTTTTTCTGTGTTGATATCGACTGCTGCTTTGTAGGCATGGGCGCGGTTCATTAAACCTTTGGCACATGAGCAGTTCAAAATCCAAGCCAGCTCTGGAATTTCAGGCACGTCCGACTGACGGTAAAACGTCACGCGTTCTGGGTCTAGACCACAAGCAATCCACGTAGCGGCAATGGCTCTCGTCGATTCATGAATGATAGCAGGGTCATAGCAACCGATAATGCCATGGTAGTCTGCTAAAAAGAAAAACGCTTCATGATCACTATTTTGAATAGACTCAATTGCTGGACGAATCGCTCCAACATAGTTGCCTAAATGCGGAATACCAGTCGGTTTAATACCAGTTAGGATGCGTTTAGCTTCGGTTGAAGTAACAGAAGCTTGATTGTCAGGAGTACTGTTATTGCTCATGGAAAATCCGTTATTTTGTTTATCAAATTATTATAAATGTATATCAAAAGTGCGAAATATTAGCTGCAAAGTATAGCAAACTTCACTAGTATTTTTGGGAATAAAGGCTTACTTATAGATATCAGTACGACCGTTTGGCCCATGTTTAAAGCGGCGATGGAACCACATCCACTGGGTAGGATCAATACGAATGAGTCCTTCTAAGACTTCATTAACCCGAGTGGCGTCAGCGACCTCATCATGACTTGGGTAGTTGTTTAATTCTGGCGTAATAGTCAAATGATAATGAGGACGCTTACCACGCGGCAGATTATCAGGTGTCTGTCGATAAGTATGCAATGCCATAACTGCTGGTGGTTTGGCTTTGTTGCCCATTTTTGCCATACGACGAGAGGCAGTAATAGTCGCTGCTGGTACACCAAAAAATGGCGCCATAACTCCTTGTTTTAGCCCGTAGTCTTGATCAGGAGAGTACCAGACGACGTGTCCCGCTTTGATAGAGGTAACTAAGCTACGCATATCTCGGCTAGAGATTTGCTTACCAAATATATTAGTGCGACCGTTATAGATAAACCAATCTAATAAAGGGTTGTTTTGCGTACGATACATACAGTCTACAGGGAAAAACTGTGCACTTAGCAAGCCGCCTAAATCGAGCATCGTGTAATGTGCACCTAGCAGGATAACTGGCCGCTGCTCATTTTGCGCATTCACAAGATGCTGTAGTCCTGAGATAGATACCGTTTTGGTAAACACATTGGGTCGAAACCAAGCACATAACGTTTCAAATACACCAATACCTTGATTGACAAATACTTGCTTGGCCATTAATTCACGTTCAGCTTCGGGCTTCTCTGGAAACGCCAACTTCAGATTAATTAACGTATCGCGTCTACGTGAGCCAGCAGCTTTATAAATCAAACTACCAAGCTTACGACCTAGCCAAAATTGCCAACGTAATGGTAAATATATCATTGGCAACATGATCAAAAACAACAACCAAATGCCCCAGTACTTTGGCACTAAGAACTGCCATTGAAATGGTTTCTTATCTGCTTGTGCGGTACGCTTATGATTTTGCGTAATCGTTGGCGTTCCAGCAGGTATGGCAGGCGATTTAGCCGACTGCTTTGTACTAGGTGGCACGCTGCTATTAGCAGATGGTTTGCTAGGGTCGTATTGTTCTGGCGCTTTCATAATATCCTTCTACAACAAGGTTTGAGGCATCATGGCTAATAATAAAAAGTTACTGGTATGATGGGGTAGCGTTAAATGCTTTGCAAGTTAGAATTTTTATAGATGCGCTACTTTGCAGTGTTGAAACAAAGTCTCATGCTTCGACTATCAATCCAAAGGAGTGAATATTAAAAATATTCTTATTATCAATATATCGTAAAGCTGGTTTGACTAAGTCAATCATATAATTAACGCGCTATTAGTAGGCATAAAAAAACCTTATAAGCTGTGACCAGCTTATAAGGTTTTGCAAAACCAGACTCTTATTTAGTCTTGCTACTGATCCTCTGAGAAAAAGACAACAGCAGCAAAAATATAAGAGAGAGTTTTGATTAACGTTTTGAGAACTGTGGACGTTTACGTGCTTTACGTAGACCCAGTTTCTTACGTTCAACTTGACGTGAATCACGAGTAACAAAACCAGCTGCTTTTAGGGCAGGCTTCAAAGTTTCGTCAGCTTCGATTAATGCACGTGTGATGCCGTGGCGGATTGCGCCAGCCTGACCAGTAGTACCGCCGCCTGCGACAGTTACATATAAATCATATGCGTTAGCAGAGTCTAGTAGTTCTAATGGCTGACGTACAACCATGCGTGAAGTTTCACGGCTGAAGTATTCGTCAAGTGGCTTACCGTTAACAACGATACTACCAGTACCTTTTGATAAAAATACGCGAGCAGTAGACGTCTTGCGGCGACCAGTTCCGTAATTGCGTTCCATAAGTATTCCTTAGATGTCTAGTTCTTTAGGTTGCTGTGCAGTATGTGGATGATCAGTACCCGCATAAAGTTTCAGCTTCTTGATCATCGCATAGCCAAGAGGGCCCTTTGGAAGCATACCCTTAACTGCTTTGTGTAGAACATCTTCAGGCTTATGTGCAAGCAACTTGTTGAAGTTGGTTTCTTTGATACCACCTGGGTAGCCACTGTGACGATAGTACTTTTTGTCTTGTGCTTTTTTACCCGTTACCGTGATTTTGTCAGCATTGATGACAACAATAAAGTCACCAGTATCAACGTGCGGAGTAAAAGAAGGCTTGTGCTTGCCACGTAAGCGAGTTGCGATTTGAGTGGCTAAGCGACCAAGGGTTTTGCCGTCAGCATCTACGACATACCAGTCATGGGTCACTTCAGCTGGTTTTGCACTAAGTGTTTTCATGATAAAACCTTAAAATTAGAATTCGTTGAGAGTTTAGCTGGGAACGGGGCTCTCAAAAAACAGACTGCACATTATAAGCAGTAGCGCCTACGCTTGCAAGCTGCATTGGGGTTTATTTTCGCCTTATATACATTAAATTGCAGCGTCGGCCAGTTTTTAGCGGTTCTAAACATTTGTAAAATATGTTAATGGCTATTATTAACCCGA
This sequence comes from Psychrobacter sp. AOP7-C1-14, assembly GCF_052376135.1. Classification (NCBI taxonomy): domain Bacteria; kingdom Pseudomonadati; phylum Pseudomonadota; class Gammaproteobacteria; order Moraxellales; family Moraxellaceae; genus Psychrobacter; species Psychrobacter sp. AOP7-C1-14. Next base: position 25,717 of record NZ_JBQSVH010000014.1, read on the forward strand.
CAATTATGACGATGATAGACGATAAAGTCCAGCGACAACTTGTCCAACTTTGGTTTGTTTCAGGCATTCAAAAGCGATTGGTTGGTGAATAACGCTTAATGGCGAGCCTAATCTTTCATTTAGCGACGCTTCTAATTGCTTAAGCTGTGCTGATAAATCCTTATCAGCTTCTAAATAAATCAATGTTTCAGTATTAATTGAAGCGTTGATAATAAGCGACGTCAAAATAGGCTGCCATAAATCCTGAGCATAAGGCGGATCGATAAAGACAATGTTAAAAGGCCGATCAGTCAGCTGCTCTTGATGCAATACCTGCTCAGCAGTACCAGTGATGATTTGGTAAGAAGACGCCTCAAGGCGCAACTGCTCAGCACTCTGACGTAGCATGTTGCTTTGTGCTGGATTGATTTCGATAAATGTCGTGTGGGCAGCGCCGCGAGATAGCGCTTCAAACCCTAGTACGCCACTGCCAGCACAGCTATCGAGTACATAGGCGTCATGAATATCAGCCAGTAGCCAGTTAAATAAAGTCTCCCGCAGTCGATCTGGGGTTGGGCGCAGACCATCTGCATCGATGAAACTGACAATACGGCGTTTAAACTGTCCACCAATGATACGCACATCACCTGCTGCTGCATTTTTCGCTTTACGGTGATTCTTTGATGCGCGTCCATTTGAGGCTTTTTTCATTATTGTGTCTCGCTTACCAATTCTTTGCTGGGTTTTACGGTTTAAATGGTTAGTTACTCAGACGTTGCTGTCGCTGTTTCGGCTTCCGCGGCTTCTTCCTCTTCCAATGCTTTTTCCTCTTTATCACGAATAGCATCACGCATGGCTTTTTCAAAAGCTTTTTGGCGTTTAATAACTTTTAGTTCATCCGCAGAAGGTGGAAGTATAGGGTCTGTCTTGCGTTGTATCATCCAATAGTCAAATAGCTCACGGCCAATAGGCGCAGCAGTAGTACTACCACCACCGCCGTTTTCGACCAGTACGGCAAGCGCAATCTGTGGATCTTCTACTGGCGCAAAGCCATTAAACCAAGCATGATCCCAGTGGCGCTTATCGATGGCCGATTTGTCATAGCGTTTGCCTTGAGCGATAGATTTCACCTGTGCGGTACCTGTTTTACCAGCGATACGATAGCGCGGTGTATAGATGCCGCGCCCAGTACCACTTTTAACAGTGTCTTCCATAGCGTCGTGCATGCGTAACCAGTCTGATGGCTTGCCGTTGTAATCAATTTTGCCATCTGGCTTAGTGATAATCTTGACGTCCGCAGCACCGTCACTGCTTTTTAACAAATGCGGGGTAATGTGCTGTCCTTTACTGGCCGTCATGGCTGTTGCGTTGGCAATCTGTAGCGGTGTCGCCAAGAAGTAACCTTGTCCAATACTGACCGAGATGGTCTCGCCTGGTAGCCAGTCTTTATCGTAAGAATCTTTTTTCCATTTCGGCGATGGCATGATGCCTGATTTTTCGTTAGGCAAATCAATACCAGTATCTTCACCAAAGCCAAAGCGTACCATCCAATCGTGTAGACGTTGAATGCCCATCTCATAAGCCAATTTATAATAATAAGTATCAACTGACATCATGATAGATTTTTTGAGATCTACAGTACCATGACCACCACGTTTCCAGTCGCGGAATCGATGCGTGTCGCCAGGTAAGCTAAAATAGCCAGGATCATAGATGGTGCTGTTCCAATCGCGTAAACCATAATGAATGCCGCCTAGACCCTCAAATGGCTTGATAGTGGAGCCAGGTGGGTAAGTACCTTGAAGCGCACGGTTATACAGCGGCTGATCCAGATCCTCACGCAGGTCATCGTAGTCTCTGTAAGAAATACCTGATATAAAGGGGTTGGGATCGTAACTTGGATTACTGACAAATGCTAAGACGTCACCGTTTTTTGGATCTATCGCGACGATTGCACCGCGGCGTCCATCGAGCTGCTGCTGGGCGATGGTTTGTAAACCATAATCCAAGCTTAACGTAATATCGTTACCAGCTATCGGCGGCTTGGTATCCAGTTGACGTAAAATATTGCCATGCGCATCTGTTTCGACCGATTGATAACCTGGTTGCCCAAGTAAGATGTCTTCGTAGTAATCCTCGATGCCAATTTTACCGATTAGGTCAGTACCAGCATAACGGTCTTTATCAATGCGTTTAGACTCTTTATCATTAATGCGGCCAACATAACCAATGACATGGGCAAACAGCTCATCATACGGATATGAGCGGGTAAGCTTGCTCTGGATAGAGACGCCACGGAAAAACGGCTTACGCTCACTAAACTGAGCCAGTTGCGCTTCTGTTAAATCGATTTTGATGGTTACAGGATCATTCTTATTTTTACTTAGACGCGCTAAGATATCAGTAATATCTGTATCAGTTAAATCAAAAATAGGCGCAAGTAGATTTAACGTACGCTCTGGGTTCTCGACCTCATCAGGGCTTAACATCGCTGTAAATACAGGCTGATTGTCTGCCAGTATTACCCCATTACGATCGTAAATATAACCACGGCTAGGCGGCGCAGATATCAATTTAATACGGTTGTTATCTGCTTGCGTTGTGTACTGATCATGAGCATAGACTTGCAAATACCCGTACCGTGTTATCAAACCGCCCAGACCAATCAAGATTATAATCCCAAAAATGATAATACGATTGGTAAAGGTACTGTTGACCTGCTGGGTATTGGGAGTTATCGGTTTATTCATAGAAGATCAGAGCCCAAACGGTCAGTGAGTCAATAAAGGAAAAATAAGAGGGCAGGCTGGTTAACCAAAGTGCGGTGAGTCTAAAGGATAATACAAATGGTTTCAATCACATAGAAGATGTGATGTGAAAACGTCATGCATTCATCTATACGCAGATAGTCTTTGTTATTTCACTACAAATTATAACAGAACAAATGAGAAGGCGCAGTACTCAGTCATATATTTTGTTCTGTTTATCTATTAGCCAAAAACCGGCTTATATTCGGGTCTTTGAGGGTTAAGGAGTACTGTGAGATATATCATTTTTAGTTATAACTCGACTATGGTCTATATGTGCTAATAAATAGCAAGTATGCTAAAATCAGGCGATTTATTTTATAGTAGTTATTATGGGCGGAGCGTCTTTTTAAACGTTCTTATTTTGCTAAAGGTTCATCATCTGTAACGATAATATTAGCAACGACAATCAACCTGTCAGGGACTAGATAAGTCATGGACGTAAATTCACTATGGCAGACGATAGCTGAACACCCAGAGTTTTTCGCCATGCTGACTATCCCACCAGTGACGGCATTTGTCACTTGGTTACATGTGTGGATGGCGCTCAAAATGCTGTTCTATCCGATTAAGTTTCGGGGTGTTCGTATTCCTAATTTCCCATTTTTTGGGTTGCCAGGGATCGGTTGGCAAGGTATCGTTCCGCGTAAAGCGGGCAAGATATCAGGCGTTATTGTTGATCAGACGCTCTCAAAACTCGGTTCGCTTGATGAGTTTTTTCAGGCGATGGAGCCTGAGCAAACGGCGACATTTGTCACTGATACGGTTGACAGGAATCTTGAGCCTTTGATAGATGAGATCATGCTGGATCATTCGCCAGCATTGTGGAGCAATTTACCGTATGCGATTAAGCGTCGAGTTTATGCTCAAGCACATCAAGAGCTACCCAGTATTATGCAGTCGCTTGTAACAGATTTGACCCACCATGTCGAAGATCTAGTCGATATGCGTAAGATGATTGTTAATACAATGGAAAACGATCGTCGCCTGATGGTCAATATGTTTCTAAAGGTCGGGCAAAAAGAGATCGATTTTATCTGGCATATCAGTGCTTTGATTGGTTTGGTATTTGGTATTATCCAGATGTTTATATTTTTGATGGTGCCCCAGCATTGGACCGTACCATTTTTTGCTGCGATTTGGGGCTTTCTCACCAATTGGATTGCTATTTGGATGGTGTTTAATCCAGTAGAACCGCACTTTATACCTTACTTGAAGCTATTTACGGTGCAGAGTCGCTTTCCATTTATCAAACCAGTCATGCCGCATATCGCAAAGTATCGTTTACAAGGCGGCTTCATGAAGCGCCAAGAGGAAGTCTCTGAGGTTTTTGCTGAGATTGTGGTGAAAGATTTGGTCACTTTAGAAAACATTATGAATGAAATGATGTATGGTGACCGCTCAGCGCAAACGCGCGATTTGATGAAATCGCATCTATATACGGTGCTTGAGTCGCCAGTGATCAGCACAACATTACGCGTGGGCTTGGGTCGCCGTGATTATGGACAATTAAAAAATACCATCATCGACAAGTCTATTGTCGCAACGATGGTTCCATTGCGAGATCCTGAGCTAAACGAAAGCCGGGCCAGTAAGATATTTGGTCTGTTTCGCGATAGAATACGTGCGCTCACGCCAAATGAATTTCAGAATCTATTGCGTCCAGCTTTTCGTGAGGATGAGATGACGCTGATTGTTTTGGGCGGTCTGACCGGTTTTCTAGCAGGTTGGTTACATTTAGTGTTAGTATTTTTCCCCTCAGTGCAGTAATGCGTGAATAAGTATTTTTAAATAATAATGAGCTGCTGTACTGAATAAGCTTCGAATAACTAAAAAATGCAGAATTAACAATAGATAAGCATTTTGTATCAATCATTCATATTGGTACGTCACAACGATAGTAGCGGGTTTTATGTGCTTCTACAGCAATTGAAACCTCAGTTTTTAACCGTAAACTATGACCGCATAAAGGATTATTAGCGTTTGCCGGTGGCTAGCAATGCCATCGGTGAACCCTTAATTATATCCAAGGTAAACAAGGTTAGACCGTATGTTAATCACAGAATTGGGTTATTTTGCCTTGCTGGCCGCTTTTATACTGGCGATTTTGCAGGTGGTACTACCAACCATTGGCGTCATGCGTGACCACGTCGCTTGGCAGCGTTTGGCGCCAAGTCTGGCATGGGCACAATTTGCGGCAATGATTACATCATTCGCTGCGCTGATGGCAGGCTTTTATTACAATGATTTTAGTCTCGTCTATGTCACTCAGCACTCAAATACATTGCTACCTTGGTACTACAAGTTGTCTGCGACATGGGGCGGACATGAAGGCTCGTTGCTGCTTTGGATGACCATCATGGCCACTTGGTGTGCGCTGGTCTCATATTTCAGCCGTGGGTTGCCGTTATCTATGCGTGCGCGAGTGCTTGTGATACTAGCAGGCGTGCAGATGATGATGCTAGCGATGCTTATCTTTACCTCATCACCATTTGATCGCACATTACCTAATCTGCCTGTTGATGGTGCGGATCTCAACCCTGTATTGCAAGATTTTGGTTTGATTATTCACCCACCGATGCTTTATATGGGCTATGTGGGCATGGTTGTACCATTCGCGTTTTGTATGGCAGCATTGTGGGAAGGGCGTTTAGACGCAGTATGGACACGCTGGTCGCGTCCATGGGCATTGGCTGCTTGGGGTTTTTTGACAGTCGGTATCGCGCTTGGCTCATGGTGGGCTTATTATGAGCTTGGCTGGGGCGGTTGGTGGTTCTGGGATCCAGTAGAGAACGCCTCATTGATGCCGTGGCTGGCAGGGACAGCGCTACTGCACTCACTTGCTGTCACCGAAAAACGCGGTGTATTTAAAGCATGGACAATCATGCTTGCAATCTTTGCTTTTGCGCTCAGTTTGCTTGGTACATTCTTAGTACGTTCAGGTGTCATCACGTCAGTGCATTCATTTGCCGCTGACCCGACGCGTGGTCTGGTGATTTTAGTGATCCTCGGTATCATCGTCGGCGGTGGTCTGTTGATGTTCGCTGTACGCGGCTGGCGTTTGACGGTCGAGAGTCAGTATCGACTTATCTCACGTGAATCATTTTTGGTGATTAACAACGTTATTATTCTGATTTCAACCTTAGTAGTGCTACTTGGTACGCTCTATCCTATTATTGCTGATGCCTTTAATTTAGGTCAGGTGTCTGTTGGCCCTCCATACTTCAACGCACTATTTGTGCCGTTGACGTGGCTACTATTAGTGGCAATGGGTATGGGTTCTAATATCCGCTGGAAACAAGACAGCCGTCCGTTATTAGGCGCTGGTATGGTTATCGCGGTAAGTAGTTTGGTATTGGCTGCCATCATCACCTACTTCACCAGTCCATCAGCGATGCTAAATATTGGTGTCACATTGGTCGTGAGCTTTTGGGTACTGTTATGGATGGTTGTCGACTTCAAAGATAAAACCAAAAATGCACCAAGTCGCTTAAAGGGTTTACGTCAGTTACGTCTAAGTTATTGGGGTCAACAAACCGCTCATATTGGCGTCATCATTGCAGTCATCGGTGTGGCATTTACCAGCACGTTGAGCATTGAGCGTGATGTGGCATTAGGGCCTAATGATAGTGTGAATGTACAAGGTTATGACTTTACTGTACAAGGCTTCCGTGAAGTAAAAGGTAGTAACTTTGATGCCACACAAGCAGAAGTAATGGTCAGTAAAGACGGTCAAGAAGTGACCACGTTATACCCTGAAAAGCGTAACTATATTATCAGTATGATGCCGATGACAGAGGCTGCGATTGACGCCAATCTGATGCGTGATGTCTACGTAGCACTTGGTGAGCCGATTGCCGAAGATAGCAATGAATGGGCTTTTCGAATCTATGTTAAACCGCTTATTCGCTGGATATGGTTGGGTGCGCTTATCATGGCGTTTGGTGCATTACTCAGTATGCTAGACAGTCGTTATCGTATCAAAAAAACCAAAACACCTGCGCAAATTGCGGCCAAAAAATCAGGCTTTGCTACAGTTGCAGATTTAGATACGTCAGCTACAAAGATAGGGGAGCGTTGATATGACTGCCTCAAACAATGAACCTGATAACAAAGTTCAACAAGCAACCGTCAACGGTAGCAAAACGACAAGTAGCAATAAAGTGAAAAGTAAGAAAAAGTTAAAGATTGGATTTTTGATTCCGTTGGTTATCTTTATTGGCTTGGTCGCTATACTCTATATGCGTTTGGGCAAACCGACTGATATCGTGACCAATACGGCTCTAGAACGCCCAGTACCTGCCTTTGAACTACCGTTGTTGTCAGATACCAGTCGTATTATGACCAATGACAACTTACCAGATAAGCCATTTTTAATGAATATTTGGGGCTCTTGGTGCCCAACTTGTATCATTGAGCATCCTTTTTTGATGGAGCTAGAAGAGCGCGGCGTTAACTTAGTGGGTGTCAATTACAAAGATGATATTGGCGATGCATTAGGGTATCTGAATCGCGGTGGTGATCCGTTCTCTATGTCTATTCAGGATTTGTCAGGACAGTTTGCTTTAGACTTGGGTCTGACAGGTGCGCCTGAGACTTTTATTGTCGATGGTGAAGGGGTTATTCGTCAGCATATCGTCGGTGAAATCAACGAAAGCAATTGGCAAAGTCGTATTACGCCTTGCTTGATGGTACTCAATGAGGCTAGCAATAATGGGGTTAGTCCAGATCCGAGTCAAGTTGCGGAGGTGTGCAAATGATAGCCCATCAAATAAGAAGTGCGACTATCAAGTTAGCAAGCTTGCTGATCGCCTGTCTATTCAGCATGGCCAGTTTTGCTGCAATTGATGTCTATGACTTTGACTCTGTGCAACAAGAAGCCCAATATCGTGGTCTCATCGAAGAACTGCGCTGTCCAAAATGTCAGAATCAAAATTTGGCAGGGTCTGATGCACCCATTGCGCAAGACTTAAAACAAAAGACCTATGATTTGATAAAAGATGGTCGTAGTGATGGCGAGATTCGAGCGTATATGCAAGAACGCTACGGTGACTTTATCAGCTATAAGCCACCGGTACGTCCTTCAACATGGATTTTATGGTTTTTCCCACCATTACTATTGATCGTTTTGCTAGTTGGTTGGTTTTGGCAAAGCAAACGTCGTCAGCTCGTCGCTAGTGGCGAGGGTGGTGTCACAGTAGACAACAATATAAAAGCATTGTCTGCCGCTGAAAAAGCAGAACTTGATCGCTTATTGTCACGAGCTAATAATGATGACAAAGACGACACTACAAGCCTTGGGGGCAAAAAATGACCATATTTTCTACTGTTGGCTTATTTATTGCGCTAAGTTTACTTGTCGCTTTGTTGCTGGGTGTTATCACCATTAAACCATGGTTAAAAGCACCGCGTTCACATAGTAAGCCTTTGGACAATCAACTACTAGATATCAACGTTGCTGTGTTCCGTGAGCGACTAGCAGAACTGAAAACAGATAAAGACAGTGGCGTTATTGATGATCATCATTATCAAAACCAAAAACTTGAGCTTGAACGTCAGCTTTTGGATGCCCAGCGTGAAGTCTCACCAATGGTCACGCCAGGTATCAAAAGCCGATTGATTGTTATCGTTTGGGTACCTGTATTGACTGCCATGGCATATCTGATGGTCGGTGATCGCACACCCGTATTTGAGTTGTGGGCTGCTGAGGACAAAGTTGGCCAAGTGGCGGATGATCTATTAGCAGGTAGAATAGATCAACCACCTGCTTGGGCAATTGAAGATGGTAATCAGCTGATTAGTGCTATGCAGACTAACGTCTACCGTCATGCTAGTGATTACAATCGCTGGATGCGCCTATCGGAGCTGTTCTTATCATTAGAAGCGACTGATTCAGCGTTAGAGGCGTTGTCGCGCGCTTATCGTCTATCACCTGACAACGAAGAAATTGCGACCACTTATGCGCAGATCAGTTTCTTTGCTAATAAAGGTCAGTTAGATGCAAATAGTCGCCGAGTATTAGAAAACATACTAGCCAAAAACCCAGAGCATGAAGGCGCACAAATGCTTATGGCGATGGGTGAAGCACGTGCTAGTAACTTCGATCAAGCGCAAGGCTGGATTAAGCGTCTGCGTGAGAGTATCGCAGCCAAACCAGGTGATCATACGCAAGCGCTATCAAGTCTAGACGAGCTGAGTGCTAATGTGGTGATGCAGCAGCAGCAAGCCTCTGAAGGCGTCGAAGTGACGGTCAAAGTCAATGCCAGTCTACTACCATTGGTAAAAGCTGACGATACACTGTTTGTAGCGATACGCGATGTAAAAGGTGGTCCACCATTTGCGGCGAAGCGTCTACCAATCAGCAATATCAAGCAAGGCGAAGCCGTTATTAGTCTAAGTGATCTTGATGCTATGATGCCAGAGCGTACTCTCGGGTCGGCTCGTTCTGATAAAGTCCAGCTAGCGGTCATCGCTCGTATCAGCCATAGCGGTAATGCTACCGCAGAATCAGGTGACCTTTCTGGTAACCCAGTGGTCATCGGCGCAGAACAAACTGAGGTTAATGTGGAAATCAATCAGCAAGTTCCATAGTTATAGCAGTATAAATACCTAACGAAAATGGTATGTACTATATAGACGCTGTTGCTCAGCATAGCCGTGAGCAACAGTGCGATGATTGACTTGATTAGAAGAGGTGTGAAGTTAATTCAGGTAGTTAAATAAATATTCTAAACACGGTTAATCTTCTACTTTTTATTCTGAATTGACTACATATGAACAGATAAGTCATGCCAACTTATCACATCAATAATGAAAATACTTGAGCTTTGCAGGGCCACAAGGTAAGGTAGCTTTGCAAACAAATAATCCCTGGGTTTTATTAATCCCAAAATCCTATCTATTAAGGAGAGTCGTGTAATGATGCGTATTATTTTACTAGGACCACCAGGCGCCGGTAAAGGTACCCAAGCCCAGTTTATTTCTAAAGAATATGATATTCCACAGATCTCAACTGGCGACATGCTACGTGCAGCAATCAAAGAAGGTAGCGAGCTTGGCAAAAAAGCCAAAGATATCATGAATGCTGGTGGTTTGGTTTCTGACGACCTTATTATCAACCTAGTGAAAGAGCGTATCGCTAAGCCTGATTGTGTCAATGGTTGTATTCTAGATGGTTTTCCGCGTACTATTCCTCAAGCGCAAGCACTTGCAGACGCCGACGTTGCTATTGACCATGTAGTTGAGATCAGTGTGCCTGACGACGAAATCGTTAGCCGTCTGTCTGGCCGTCGTCAGCATCCAGGTTCAGGCCGTGTGTATCATATCCATCACAATCCACCAAAAGTTGAAGGCATCGATGATGTCACTGGTGAAGCGCTTATCCAGCGTGAAGATGACCAAGAAGCCACTATTCGTGACCGTCTGTCTACTTATCATGAGCAAACGTCAGCATTGGTTGGTTTTTACCAAGACAAAGCTAAAGAAGGCGATGAAGCACCTAGCTATGACAAGTTTGATGGTACGCAAGGTATCGATGATGTTAAGCAGCAAATCTTGTCTGCACTAAAAGGCTAATTGTCGATTTTAGCTAATTGATTTAGCCAGTTGATATAGTCATTGAAGACCCTGTTTGATAACAGGGTTTTTTTATGGCTGATGACTTTGTGCGTCATGAAAACATAGCCACAAAAAAACCGCTCACTCATTATAAGTAAACGGCTCTTTTATCAACATATACAACTTATAAAGCTCATATGCTTTTGATTAATACCTATGCGTTACCTTGAGCATCCACTTGAGCTTGCTGTTGGCTTTGCGCGTATGCTTGATCGAAGTTCACAGGTGCTAGTAGCAATTGTGGGAAGCTACCACGTGTCACGATGTCACTGATGACTTCACGAGCGTATGGGAACAACACGTTAGGGCAGTATGCACCTAAGATTTGACCGATTTGGTCTTCTGGAATGTCTTTTAGTAAGAAGATACCTGCTTGATGCACTTCAGCGATAAACGCTGCTTCTTCCGCATTTTTGGCAGTAACGCTCACAGTTAGGATGATTTGATAATGATCGTCATCTAATTTTTCAGCGTTGCTAGACAAATTGATATCAAGCTCTGGGTTCCACTCTTTGGTGAATACGCCAGCGCCTGGAACTTCAAGTGACATATCTTTTACATAGATACGTTCTAGTGCCAATTGTGGTTGTGCTTGTTCTTCAGCCATGGTAAATCCTCTAAAATTAAATCAAATGATTGGACAAATCGTCATTACAATAAAAATTCATTGTAATATAAATCAAGACGAAAACTTGATATTTCTTATCATTACTTCTTACTGCTCTATTAAAATTCGCCGCTGCCTATCTTTACATAGATAAAGACAGACAGTAAAGAGATGTATCAGATTAACCAGCCAATAGCTCGTCAAGTTTGCCTTGCTGATTCATTTGGTTGAGCTCATCAAAACCACCGACAAAGGTTTCACCAACGAAGATTTGCGGCACAGTGCGGTAATTATTGGTTTTTTTCATCAAAGCTTGGCGCTCTTCGCTGCTCATATCGTGCATGCCGATTTCTTCATAATCAACGCCTTTGGTTTTTAGTAGTTGTTTGGCGTTTGAGCAGTATGGGCAGATAGGGGTAGTGTAAACTTTCACAGATACAGTCATGGTAAATCCTTATTTATAAATTTATGGGATAACAAACTTATTATAAAGAGCATGATAAATTATCATAGTCTAAGAGTTGGTATAGTCTGTTATCAATGAGTAAAGTATAAATGCATTTGGTGATGCTCATTACTAAAGTGGGGATGGGTATAGTAAATTCAAGCCGTTTCCGCCCAAAACGTCTTTTAAGCTATAAATAGAATATAAAAAGCGAACCACAAAAAAAAGACACCTTCTGATCAGGTGTCTTTTTTATAGCGCTTATACCGGTCTATTACTTGCTTAGACTTGGTTTTGTTTTACCTTTAGTCTTTGATTTGGCGTCTTTTACACCAACCAATGGCATACCAGCGCCTTGCCAACCGCCGACACCGCCATCTAAGCGGTAGACACTATCTTTACCGATCATCTGAATCGCAGCGCCTGCTTGTACGCCCATGTCGCAGATGATAATCACTGGCTGCTCAATCGCGCGAATCTCTTCTAAGCGGTCTTTGAGGTCAGTGAACGGTATATTGCGGCTGCCTTGAATATAGCCTGATTCAAACTTCTTCTTAGCGCGAATATCAATAAGCTGCGCGTTTTGAGAGTTGACCATCATGCCAAGCGTGTTAGGCGATATTTTTCTACCGCTACGTTTGTTTTCAATCGTAAAAAACAGTATAGCAAGTACGGCTAATATACCAAATAAAAACGGGTGGTTGCCCACAAATTCCAGCGCACGATCCAAACCATACCTCCAAAAAAATAAGTGTTCTATTAAGCTGAGAAGACAGCCCAATGATATTGAACAAGGCGCTATTATACCGATAAGGTCATCTATAGTAAACGGGCGATGACACGGGCAATAATTAAATGGATATTGTACTTATCTATTGAGTTTCTCAGCCTAATAAAAATATCTACTCACAATACCGCTTTTAACTAAGGCGGACACTGACAAACTAAAATTCAATAAGGCTTAGTATCCGCTTCTTCTCGTAGCGTAACGAGGTTTTCAACACGGCGCTGCAATACCTTACCATCAGCGACTGCTTGCCATAATGCGCAGCCTTTGCTGTTGTGAGTATGGCGACAGTCACGGAATTGGCAGTCACCAGCCAATGGTGCTAGTTCAACGAAGCCTGAAATAATATCATCAGGAGTGAGGTGCCAAATACCATACTCACGAATCCCTGGTGTATCAACGATACCACCTTGGGTGAGGTCTTCTTGATTAAATGGTAGCAGTCGACTGGTCGTCGTCGTGTGCTGACCGAGCTTGGAGTTTTGTGAGATGATATTGACGCTTTGACCAGAGTCGGGAAGTAGGGCATTGATTAAACTGCTTTTACCGACGCCAGATTGACCAGCAAAGATAACCAGTTTTTTATCTATATAGCGCTTTAGCTCATCAAGGCCTTCTTGCTCATCGTTCTCGGCAATATTTTCAGGGCAGTCGACCGAAGTCAGAACACTCTCATAGCCAAGTGCGGCATATTGTGCCAATAATTCATTGGTATCTACGCCGTTTTCTGCTGCCAATAAATCGGCTTTGTTAAGTACCAATAGTGGCTTGACCCCTGCATGATGACATACCACGAGATAGCGATCGATCAGTGTTGGTGCAGCGGCAGGTAAAGGCGCAAAAACAATGGCCAAAATATCGACATTGGCAGCGACAGGTTTGAGTTTATGATAGCGGTCAGGACGAGACACCAGCGAAGTACGCGGTTTAACAGCTTCGATACGTCCAAAGCCGGTATTAGAGTCAGCATTCCAGCGAACTTGATCACCAGCAGCTAGCATGGGTAGGTTGGTACGCACATGACAGCGCCAAATATCATTCAACTCAAGCGCTTGCCAAAACGGCTCAGGATCATCAGGCGCAATCTCTGGTTGCTCAGGTATCACTGCAGGCAGGCTAGTGACTTGTACTTCTAGTTGCTTACCGTAATGCGCCATGACTACGCCATCCATCAGACTGTCATCAATACTATCTTGATTGGACAGTTGCTGCTTGTCGATGCGACGAATCTGTTGTTTAGTCAGTTTGCGTTGCCGGATTAATGCCATGGGTTTGTGACCTATTATAAAAATATTGCTAAGTGTAGCGTGAAAATTTGCTAACATACAGCCTAAAGCGTTTGCGGCAGACAGTGGTTTTGTAATATTTTAGCTGCTTACTAGATTTTTCAAATCTATCAGTGCGCTACGATACTGTCTGAGCATGAGTCTTTACTCGTAATACGTTTTTTTAATTGTGTTTAAAACTGTTCCAAAATTCAATGACCATAGGATACTGTATGACTACCGGTGACCATCCCAACAAGATTAAAATCAAAAATAAAGGCAAAAAAGGGCTGGTGTGGATTGATTTAGAAATGACCGGACTTGATACCTTAAACGATGAGATTATCGAGATTGCTACTGTCGTTACTGACGAAGATTTGAATGTACTTGCTGAAGGCCCAGTATTTGCTATAAAGGTATCGGATCAAGTCTTAAATAAAATGGATGACTGGAATACCAAGCAGCACGGTCAATCTGGATTGGTCGATCGTGTGCGTCGTAGTACGGTGACATTGGCAGAAGCCGAAGCTGAGACTATCAAGTTCCTAAACAAATGGGTTGATAGTGGAAAGTCCCCAATGTGTGGTAATTCTATTTGCCAAGATCGCCGATTTATGGCACGCCAAATGCCAGAGCTTGAGCGTTTCTTCCATTATCGCAATCTTGATGTGTCATCAATCAAAGAGCTTTGTTTCCGCTGGCGTCCTGATATCTTACGAAATTTTGAAAAAGGCGGCAGTCATTTAGCACTAGACGATATTCGTGACTCTATTCGTGAACTAAAGCACTACCGTCAGCATTTCTTTAAATTGATGGACTAAAGAGCGGGCGATAAGCAGTTCAAGAGTGTAGTAAAAGTAAAAAGGGTCTATTGAATTATCAACAGACCCTTTTTATATTAAAAAAAATGTTTTGAGATGCGTTGTCTAAAAAGTCATCAAACGTTCTTTAGCGAATAAGACATTCAAACTCAAACAATCCAAACTCAGTATTATGACTACTAGAGCTGTCATTTGAATGCACGTTATCTGTTACTGCACCAATCACTGCACTGACTTTCGGCTGGCGGGAATCTTCATCTAATAATCGCCAGTCGCCAAGCACATAACGTTTTTTATCAGTAGTCGCCTGATGAATGTCTGGACGATGAGTATGTCCGTGCAATAATGCATCGCTAGTGGTGATGGCTTTACTCACGGCTTCATCATTCACATCCATGATATAAGCGGCTTTATTAGCATTGTTCTGCTGGCTCCGTTGGCGCATATTGTCAGCAATGGCTAAGCGTTTTTCTAGTGACTTATTAAGCAAATACCACTGCGTTAAGCGGTTACGCATAATCCTGCGAAAAAACTGATATTTTTTATCGTCAGTACAGAGTGCATCACCATGTTCTAAGCGATAATTCTGCGGACCAATGGGCAAAGTGTACGGCTCGTTAATAAGCTCACCACCGAACAGATTACAAAACGGCTGACCCAATAAAAAGTCACGATTGCCGTGCATGACTAATATCTCACATCCATTTATACGTAATTGTTTGAGTCTAATGATAAGCGGCGTCAACCAGTGCGCCATCTGCTCATCTTCTGAAAGTGACAAGTAGGTATCATCACCCAGCCACACCTCAAACCAATCACCCAATATAAAGAGGCGTTTGAGAGTGGGTAGGGCAAGACAGTCATCGAGCAGCGCTAAAAAAGCCTGCACTAAGGCAGGCTCTTGAGGCGATAAATGCAAATCGCTAATCAATACTTGCCGCACTTGATGAGGGCGGGTCGTGATTAAGTGATTAAAACTTTGCATTTATCTTTGTCCTCGTGACTTATCGTATAGCGAGCAACATTTAATCAATTCTATTAAAAAATGCTCGCTCATTCACAGCTATCGCTAAGTAACTATTACTGAATAGCTGCTATTAAATAACTACTACTGAGTAACGATAGTAGCTGAGTTGATAACAACAGGCTCTTTTGGCACATCAGCATGCATACCGAAACGACCCGTTGGTACGCTGCGCATTTTTTCGATAACGTCCATACCACTAGTGACTTTACCAAATACGGTGTAGCCCCAACCTTGCATGTTTTTGCCAGAGTGGTTTAGGAAGTCGTTGTCTTTTACGTTGATGAAAAACTGGCTAGTTGCTGAATGCGGGTCTTGGGTACGCGCCATTGCGATAGTACCCTTGTCATTTTTTAGACCATTGTCCGCTTCGTTTTCGATAGGCGCATTGGTTGGTTTTTCATTCATTTCAGCGTCCATTCCGCCGCCTTGAATCATGAAACCATCAATGATGCGATGGAAAATAGTACCGTCATACTGACCAGATTTTACGTAGTTTAAAAAGTTTTCTACGGTTTTTGGTGCTTTTTCATCGTTGAGTTCGATAACGATCGCACCCATATTGGTTTCTAGTTCTACTACTGGTGGCATGTCTACCATGGGAGATTCCTTTTTGATTGCAGCGCCTTAAATAGCACTATTGTGGGTGGTGGTTAAAAAGTTACGGATAGTCTAACGACTTTTTTATCTCGTGTCATGTATCAGGCTGTTAATGCGTTTGCAAAAGCTGATAGAATAACGCAACTTTATCCATTTTTGACAAATTTTGATAATGCAGTCGCACTATCTAAATTTTTATATTCTCATTTTATTTTTATATTTTAGTTTAAACGTTCTGTGATGCGTGATGGCACGCACCATGAACTGACAATTTGCGTTAGGAGCAATGCCCGATGAGTGATCACTCAAGCAACAATGCACAAAAAGACGAACCAAAAAACGATTTTATTCGTAATATCATTCGTGACGATGTCAATGCGCAAAAATACCAGCAAATTGTAACGCGCTTTCCGCCTGAGCCGAATGGGTACCTGCATTTAGGCCATGTAAAATCTATCTGCTTGAACTTTGGTGTGGCCAAAGAGTTCGGCGGTGTGTGCAACTTGCGTTTTGATGACACCAACCCAACTGCTGAAAAGCAAGATTACATCGACAATATTAAGAACGATGTACAGTGGTTAGGTTTTGAGTGGGCAGGCGAGGCACATCATGCCTCAGGTTATTTTGATCAGCTACATGCATGGGCAGTCCAATTGATTGAGCAAGGCGACGCTTATGTTGATTTGCAAACCCCAGAGCAAATCCGCGATAACCGTGGTTCATTTAATGAAGCAGGAACGCCTTCACCATATCGTGATGCCAGTGTTGAAGAAAACCTAGCGCTTTTTGATGATATGAAAGTAGGTAAGTACGCTGAAGGAAAGGCTATCTTGCGTGCCAAAATTGACATGGCCAGCCCAAATATGAACCTGCGTGATCCTGTCATTTATCGTGTAATGCATCAAGCGCATCATCAGACTGGTGATAAATGGTGCGTTTATCCCATGTATGATTTTGCTCATCCACTCTCGGATGCGCTAGAAGGTATTACCCATTCATTATGTACGCTTGAGTTTGAAGATCATCGTCCATTCTATGATTGGGTTATTGAGAAAGTCGGCTTTGACGTACCGCCGCATCAGTACGAGTTTAGCCGCTTAAACGTTGACCATACATTGACCAGTAAGCGTAAGCTAAAGCAATTGGTAGATGAAGGGATCGTCAGTGGTTGGAATGACCCACGTATGCCGACCGTCGCTGGCATGCGTCGCCGTGGTTATACGCCAGAGGGCTTGCGTGATTTCTGTGAGCGTGTGGGTGTGACCAAAGCGGATAGTGTGGTTGATTTCCGTTTACTAGAGTTTAGCGTTCGTCAATCGTTAGAAACGACTACTGGTCGCGGTATGGCGGTATTGAAGCCATTAAAAGTGACTATCACCAACTTTGCAGAAGCGGTCAGTAGCTGGGAGTCGCAAAAAGCCGATAGCGTTAATGCACGTTTTGATGGGGCGACTCAGACGCTTTGGTTGACTCAGCCGAACCATCCTAACGTCGATATGGGCGAGCGTGAGATTCCATTTACTGAAACGCTATATATCGATCAGGGTGATTATGAGATTGAACCGCCTGCAGGCTACAAGCGTCTCTCTCCAGAAAAGCCAGAGATTCGTCTGCGTAATACTTACGTGCTAGCAGTCACTGAGCATATCACTGATGAAAATGGCAATGTCGTTGAGCTAAAAGCGACAATTGACCCTACTACTTTGGGCAATAACCCTGAAGGGCGTAAGGTCAAAGGTGTGATTCATTGGGTATCAGCCAGCCAAGGTGTACCAGCCACAGTACGCATGTATGAGCAGCTGTTCAGTGCTGAAGACCCAAGTGGTGTGGCTGACGTTCATCAAGCGCTAAATCCGAACTCGCTCACTGAGTTAAACGCAGTAGTTGAACCATCTTTGGTTAATGCAGATGCTGGCACGCGCTTCCAGTTTGAGCGTGAAGGCTACTTCATCTCTGACAGCGAAGATCACAGCACCGATAAGCCAGTATTTAACCAAATCGTTAGCTTGCGTGATAGCTATAAGCCAGCCTAATTTATATTCGTTTAATATTTGAAAAGCGCTGTTATCCAAATGGACAGGATACTTTGAAATAATACTGAACAATAGTAGTTTGCAAGCAAGCCCATTTCTAGTACGCTAGGGATGGGCTTTTTCGTGTGTAGTTTAAAGTTAAGCATAGTAAGATTTGAGGAAATAAGAATGGCAAAGTTTCTAAACAGCAGTGGGACAACTTATCATTTAGAAGAGTTGATTAAAAACGCTTCTGACAGGTTGATTATTATTAGCCCATATTTGAAGCTTAATGAACGTATCAAAGAGTTATTAGAAGACCGAAACCGTCTTAAGATCGACATTCGCATTGTTTATGGTAAGAATGACTTACACCCTGAAGAAATCAACTGGCTCAAAAATCTGACATTTATTCGTACTAGCTTTTGCAAAAATTTACATGCGAAATGCTACCTAAACGAAAACGAATGCATTATTACCAGTTTAAATCTTTATGAATTTAGCCAAGTTAATAACAATGAAATGGGTGTATTAATTTATCGTAATGACGATGCCAAGCTTTACGCCGACACCTATGAGGAAGCGCAGCGCATTATCCGTATCAGTGACGAAGTTAGAATGTCACTTGAGAAAGTGACCGAAACTGAAAGTAAGTCTGAACATAATACTAAAACGACAAACTCTACTATTAGTGCAGCTGTCAACTCTACGACAGAATCTACACCTAATTATTCTAAACTGACCACTGCTAAGCTTGCTAAAGAGTTAGGTTTAAAAACTCAAGACTTGAATGAAAAGCTGCTTGCAGCGGGTTATCTAGAAACGCAAGATGGGGATCTAGTATTGGCTGATGCTGGACGTGCCACTGGTGGTACTAGCAGAAAAGGTAAGTTTGGCGAATTTTGCTTATGGGATGCTGGTATGGTGGTCTAGTTATTTATTAAAGCTGTTGATTCATAAAACTTATTAAAAACTCTGTCCATCAGCTTAGCGTTAGATGGAATAACCGCATTACAATCCGTCACAAGACATTCATAACCAGTTTGTTAAGATAAAGTCAGTTTTTACGGATGTGCTTTATGTTATATTTGATAGCTAAGCACGTCGATGATAATAATAGAACGCGAGGCCGACGTGTCGATATAAGTGTTCACCCATATAACTAAGGATTCAAACATGGCACATTTACGTTTAGGTGATACCGCACCAAATTTTGACGCTACAACCACAGAAGGTGATATCAATTTCCACGAGTGGGCAGGTGATCACTGGGTCGTTTTCTTTTCTCATCCAGCAGATTTTACGCCAGTATGTACCACTGAGCTTGGTCGCGCCGCTGCATTGAATGGTGAGTTTCAAAAGCGCAATGTAAAACCAATTTGTATTTCTGTTGATAGCCTAGAAGATCACAAAGCGTGGGCGAGCGATATCGGTGAGACTCAAGGTACAGACCTGAACTTTCCAATCATCGCTGATCCTAACAAAGAAGTCGCTGAACTATATGACATGATGCATCCTAATGCTGATAGCACTCATACAGTACGTAGCGTCTTTGTTATTGATCCAAGCAAAAAGGTCCGTCTAACACTGACATATCCTGCCAGCTGTGGTCGTAATTTTGATGAAATTATCCGTGTGATTGACGCACTACAGTTATCGGACGAGTATAACATTGCAACACCAGTAGACTGGAAAGATGGTGATGACGTGATTATTCCACCAAGTGTAAAAAATGAAGATATCGCTGCAAAATACCCAAAAGGTCATAAAGAGATTAAGCCGTATCTACGTACTACACCTGCACCAAACAAATAATTATACTGATGACTAAATGTGATTAAATAAAGCCCCATGACTTAGAGTTATGGGGCTTTTATTATTTCTATTTTATGATTAATAAAACTTTGCCACGACGGTTAGATTAGGCTATAACTGTGGTATAGCGTATCAATAGGTTTATACTTATAAGTACAACAACCATAATAAAGCGTATCAGCGCTAAGTTGTTGTCTAATCATTATTACAAGGAGTTTACTATGAAAAAACTATATATCACCCGTACCGCGCCCAATCCACGTAAAGCGCTTATCCTATTGGCCTCAAAAGGTATCGATGTTGATAACATGGATGACATCGATGTTATCGATATTGATTTTGCGGAAAATGAGCAGAATTCAGATGAGTTTACTAACATGAACCCGATGCGTACGGTTCCAGTCTTAACACTGTCTGATGGGACTGTTCTAAATGATTCACAGGCTGTTTGTGAATATCTCGACCGCGTTTACGGTGAGCGTTCAGTAATGGGTAATGATGTGGTACAGCGTGCACAAGTTTGTTCTATGCGCCGCATTGCAGAGTTCGAAGTACTATACAACTTCATGTTGGCGTTTCAACATAGTAATCCTGCTAAGGCTCAACGTGTTGAGCAAGTGCCAGAGTTTGTTGAGCCGTCTATCGCACGAGGTGTCAAAACACTTGCTTATTTTGAAAGCATACTAGAAGACCGCGAGTATTTGGTTGGTGAGCAATTAAGTTTTGCCGATATCGTACTCTATATAGGTTTAGACTTTGGTAAAGTACTCAAAGTAGATCCTAATGAACAAGGCGCAAACCTAGCTCGTTTTTATCAAAAGATGAATGAGCGATTTAGTATTAAAAACATGGCTAAAGCAAAACCTGCAAGTGTGAACGACTAGAAGGTCCTAGGAAAATAATTCAAATTAAAAAATTTATCTATTACCCTTTTCAGTAAATTGATCGCGATAGCGCAAAACAGCTAACCTCAACCGTTAGCTGTTTTTTTATGAAATATAATAAAAATCAACATTTCGTTACATAGGTCAACAGAGCCAAGGTTATAGTGGTCAGTCTAACCCCGTTATATCAATTCTGTTTCAGAACCGTTTACTTAAAATAGGTGTTCTTAGATTATGGCATCTTTTGAATAAGTGTTTTAAAACATAGAGGGTACGTGAGATAAGTTGTACAAGCTTACTAAGAGGTATGTAATATGGTAGGTAGCCGAAATAAGCCAACGTTAAAAGTACTGCTATTGCCCAGTGTGATGGTGGTTAGTCTGATGCTAAGTGCGTGTCACCAAGAAGCGGCCTCTGGCAAAAACGATATGGCAGAGACTGCTGAAGATAGTGAAGTGACAAACGCAGCAAAAAATGAAGGTTTAATATCTAGTATCAAATCTACACTAGACGAATCTAAGTCTACTGAATTGACCGATAAAGAAAAGCTAACGACCACCTTATCTCATCATCGTTGGATGTTAATAAGTGCAGTCGATGCCAATGAACAACCTGTGGCTGATCTTGCGAATATTAATAGTCATATAACCCTTTCATTTAACCAGTATCAAGGGCAAGACACGCTAAGCTATAGCGTAGGCTGTAATACGATTAGCGCAGTCTACCAGCTAAAAGGGCATACTTTAACTACTGAAGAGGGTATGAGTACGAAAATGTCCTGTGGTGATCTGGACGGAGCTGAAAATACCCTAAATACATTTATGCAAGGCAGTAGCGAATTCAATATAGATCAAGGCGATAACACAGTATTAACGCAGGTTACTGATGACGATGTGACTTTGGTATGGAATGGTAGGCTTACTGCACAAGCACAATACAATAGCAAAGGTGAGACAGTATTTTGGGCAGTAAACTCCGAAACTGTACCGTGTGAAGCAAGTAACTCTGAACAATGTCTACAAGTTAAGCCTATCACCTACAATAATCAAGGCATCAAAATTCACGAAGGAGAGTGGCGAGTATTCTTTGGTGAAATTGATGGCTATCAGCACGATAGCAAACATGAAGAGGTATTACGCTTACAACGCTATGCGCTAAACATCGATGAGGCATCAGAAACCAGTGAGTCAATCAAAGATGATACTGCTGATGAAAAGTATGCCTATATACTAGATGCAGTGATTGAAAGTTCAGTTATAGAGTAGCCTGTTGTCGTTTGAGCTTTGAGAGTTGAAATATTTATAGCAATAAAAAACACGCGTCTAATAGCGCGTGTTTTTTATGGAAAGTCTATTTAACGCTTTCCTGTTTAAACTCCTAGCTATCTTAACGCTTGTCTTTAACGTAAGTTACCCAAATCTTCTTCAGTCAAACGCCAACGGCCTTTCTTTTTAGAAGCACCGCGTCCGCGCATGGCACTATTCAATATGAGCTTGTTCATGGAGTGGCTTGAGTGAGCATGGCAGATGGCGCAGGCAAGTCCATCTGCAGCATCTTGTTGCGGTACAACTTCTAACGATAGTATACGACATACCATCTCTTGTACTTGCTCTTTGCCCGCAGCTCCATAGCCACAGACGGCTTGTTTAATCTGCCGAGCGGTATATTCTGATACTTCTAAATCTAAGGCGACCATCGCTGCAATCGCTGCGCCTCGTGCTTGTCCAAGCTTAAGTGCAGAATCAGGGTTCTCCGCCATAAATACTTGCTCAATCGCTGTATAAATAGGTTCGTCGGCATATTTCAAATGGTGTTTTGTGATACGAGTTAGTCCGTTAAAGATGCGCTTGAGGCGTTCAGGCATCTCTTTGGTATCTGTGCGAATCGTCCCTGCATCGATATAGGTCAGCTTATCCCCTGTTTGCTGTACTATTCCATAACCGGTCATGCGTGACCCTGGGTCAATACCTATAATAATTGCCATAATATTCCGTCTTGCTTACATTTTGTTTTACATTTAATCCTATATAAATTGAGTACGGAGTCAGGCTCGCTCAGCTTACTACTTGTAGTACTGACGTTCATCTTCCTTGTATCCAAATTATATTGTACCGACTATATGGCTTAAAAATTAGCCTTAAGTTTGATAGTATAGCAACCAATCCCCATATACATCATATGTTAGCCATTTTAATTTTCATGGCGTTCAATTTATTGGTTTTTATTTTATAGGACGACACTTTATGGGTCAGATAGTTGGTATAGCCATTGTTTGGTTTATTATCGAGATGCTACTGTGGTATTTGCTTGCTCAATTTATGAGCGGCTGGTGGGTATTTATATGGTTTATTATTGCTGCAGTTATCGGTATTTCATTAATACGCAAAGGTATGGCTGCTCTTAATCCAATGGCACAGCAAATGAAAGCTGGTGGCATGATGAACCCTGCCATGCGTCCACCAGAGACCACCATGATCAAAAGTATCGCGATGGCAGCTGCTGGTATTTTATTGCTTATCCCTGGGGTGCTCAGTGATTTGATAGCGTTATTGGTCGTATTGCCACCTGTGCAGAGAAAGCTAAAAGACTTGGCCAATAATTATGTCATGAACAATCAGCAAAAAATGATGGAAATGATGGCAAAACAGATGGGTGGTCAAATGGGCGGTGGTCAAAACCCGTTTGGCGGTGCTGGTGGTATGGGTGGTCAAAACCCATTCGGTGGTGCAGGTGGAATGAATGGTCAAAATCCATTTGGTCAACAGCAGAAGAACCCATTTGGTGATGTGTTTAAACAGCATACTACCGTTGATGGTACCGCTAAAAACGTCCCTAAAGATGTAAAAAAGATTACGAAATCTGCTAATGACGAATAACTATTTAACAAAATCATAAGCATAAAAAAAGCCCTTTTCGTCAATGACGGAAGGGGCTTTTTAGTGGTAGTAAATAAACAAATTATAAAAGGTGTAGTTACTAACCGAATGAAACAACCGAAGTGCCGCTGTAAGATGGTGACCCATGAACCGTGAAGTTCAGGGCGGATGCGTCATCATCTCTGCAGGTTTCCTGATACACCGCGAGCGGTGCAGGCATACACAATGAGACAATAGGTACCACATCCTAGTAAAGCATTATCGGCTCAGGGAATAAACATCTACTAGCCAACACTTCAGAATAGTTTCATCTTAACCAATGAAAAGAGTGATTGCAAGTCTGAATTACAGATTGATACTCAGTACCATTGAATGGCATGACTAGTAAGGGTTTGCTTACAAATACAAAGGTATAAAAACGATACAAAACCATTCGTTTATTAGTAAAAAATTGTCAGTTTTTCAGCTATTTTAAGATGTGTGTTAATATATAGTGCTTTATATTCCCTTATACAACATTATAGGCGTTCATTCACTCGAGGAGCGGTAATATATGACCAGTACCCAACAAGCATCAGACTCTATTGATAATAACAAAACACAGCTTAGCAATAACCAAGACAGTGCCCAAAACAAAAAAATACCGCATGTCTTGATGATATTGGACGGCTTTGGTCATCGTGAAGAAGATAAAGATAATGCCATCGCTGCCGCTCATATGCCAAATTTAGATAAGATCTATCAGCAGTATCCTCACGGGCTGATTTCTGCTTCAGGGGAAGATGTTGGTTTGCCAGAGGGGCAGTTTGGGAATTCAGAAGTTGGTCACATGAACCTAGGTGCTGGTCGCGTGCTTTATCAGGATTCGACACGTATCTCAAGTGAACTTACTAACCGTGAATTTTATAAAAACGAAGCGTTGGTTGATGCCGTAAAAGCTGCCAATGAGTGCGGCGGTAATGTCCATATCATGGGTTTGCTTTCTGATGGTGGCGTCCATTCACATCAAGACCATATCGAAGGTATGTGTCATTCAGCGTTGGTCCATGGTGCCAAAAATGTCTTTATTCATTGCTTTTTAGATGGCCGTGATACCCCGCCTAAGTCTGCTGATAAATATATCAACCGTCTGCGTGACTATATCAATAAGTTGAATGCTCATTACGAAGGTGGCCGCGTACAGATCGCAAGTATTATCGGACGCTACTATGCTATGGATCGTGACAATCGCTGGGATAGAGTACAAAAAGCCTATGAGCTGATTACTGAAGGTAAAGCTGATCGTCTATCAACACGGGCAGATGGTGCTGTCCAAGCTGCTTACAAAGCGCGTGAGACCGATGAGTTCGTCAGTCCAACAACCGTAATTGGACGTGATGAAGTGCCATATACCGTTAATGATAATGATGCACTTATTTTTATGAATTTCCGGGCTGACCGTGCTCGTGAACTTGCCCAAGCGTTTGTTTTACCAGACCATGAGTTTTCTGGTTTTGCTCGCCAAAAGCAACCAAAACTGGCAGCATTTGTGATGTTGACGAAGTATTCAGATATCCTAGCGGATAACCCAAAGACTAGTATTGCTTACTACCCAACGTCTTTGGCTAATACATTGGGAGAGTATTTACAGGATAAAGGAAAAACGCAGCTGCGAATTGCTGAAACTGAAAAGTATGCGCATGTGACGTTTTTCTTTAGTGGTGGCCGCGAAGAAGAGTATGAAGGTGAGACTCGCATTCTAGTACCATCACCAGACGTTGCGACTTATGATCTAAAGCCTGAGATGAGCGCGCCTGAAGTTACGGATAAACTAGTAGAAGCGATTGAGTCTGGTAAGTATGATGTATTGGTTGTCAATTATGCCAATGGTGATATGGTTGGGCATACAGGTATCTTTGATGCAGCGGTAAAAGCGGTTGAGGCTTTGGATGTATGTGTTGGCCGTATCGAGTCAGCAGTGCGTGCTGCTGGTGGCGATATGCTTATCACAGCCGATCATGGCAACTGTGAGCAGATGCAAGATTATGAAAGCGGTCAAGTACATACGCAGCATACGACAGAGCATGTGCCGTTAATTTATGTGGGCGAGCAAAAGCTGCAAGTACGTCATGGCGGTAAACTGAGTGATATAGCACCGACTATTTTATCGTTGATGAGTATTGATGCTCCAGCGGAGATGACAGGTGAGAGCTTGCTTATCCCAGCGGTCTAAGATAGTCGAATCAAAAACGGCCCTTGAGTTACTGGGCTTTATATTGATTTAATCTCTATACTAAAAGGTATCAAAAAGGAAAGGATAACCTATTATCCTTTCCTTTTTTTGTGATACATTTTACTTAGTTTACTTGCAATACTATGCTAGTTCGAAATATACGTTTGGTGCTATCTTATCAGTCGCTATATAACCATAAATTCGTATTTTCTATTATCTGAATGAGTCCTTCTATGCAGCCTATTTCTCTTGCACGTTCTTTTTTATCCAAAGGGTTAAGTAAATCAGTAGGAAAGCCGTTAGCCGCGTCTACGGTTTTACAGCCTGCAATTTTGGTAGGTATGCTTGGTTGTGCGATTAGCGTGAATGTACAGGCAGCAGTAGGGGTAGAGTCTTCTGCAGATAGTACTAATTCTACAGACGGTCTACAGCTCATCAGTCTAAATGCAGATGAGATAGTGGATGAAAACGACGCTGATAATTTATCGAATATTGCTGATATGCTAGATGTTGCCGATGAGCCAGATGATTTGATAGATAGTGTGCCAGATGAAAGCGCTCTAATAGATGATACCGATGATATTAATACGGACATTCCAGCGGAGGTCGCTCAGGTATCGTTAAATGCCATCTCTCCTGAGACACTAAAGACGTTCGTGGCTGTAGTGGATTTAGTACGCCGTGAGTATGTTGATACGGTCAATGACGAAGAATTATTTAGCAATGCGATGAGCGGTATGCTGACCAAGCTTGACAGTCATGCTGAGTTTCTAGATGCAGAAGAGTATGAGAACCTGCGTGCTTTTACCGAAGGTGATGTAGGTGATATTGGACTTAAGGTTAATTATCAGCCAGAGGCAGGGTATTGGGTCGTAACAGAAGTTATCGATGACTCACCTGCGGATAAAAAAGGCATCGCAGTTGGTGACTATTTACATCAGGTTGATGAGTTTAAGTTAGATGAAGGGCGACAGGCTAATGATGTTGAGCAGCTTTTGACAGGTATTGCTGGTACGCAGGTAGATATTATTACTTCCAAAGCTGGTCGACGTAAGCACACAACGACGTTGCAGCGTAATAATAGTCATCCGCAGATTATCGAGACTAAGCTAGTTGATGGCATTGCTATTATTAAATTACCTGCGTTTCAAAACAATAGCCGTGAAAAATTGTTAGAAGGTTTAATTAACCTAAATGCTCCTATATCAGGCATTTTGTTAGATATGCGCGATAATCCAGGTGGTGTACTGACATCAGCAG
The DNA here is from genome assembly GCF_052376135.1 of Psychrobacter sp. AOP7-C1-14. Classification (NCBI taxonomy): domain Bacteria; kingdom Pseudomonadati; phylum Pseudomonadota; class Gammaproteobacteria; order Moraxellales; family Moraxellaceae; genus Psychrobacter; species Psychrobacter sp. AOP7-C1-14. The sequence continues at coordinate 52,728 of NZ_JBQSVH010000014.1, forward strand.
TAAGTGTTGCCAGTTTATTTATGGATGATACTGATGTGGTACAAGTGCAAGCACGTCAAAATAAATCGCGCGTACTATCGACCCAAGGTGATGCGATACTCAAGCCTTTGCCGTTAATTGTATTACAAAATCGCTATTCAGCATCGGCGTCAGAGGTGCTTGCTAGTAGTTTACAGGCACAAAAACGCGCTACTGTCATCGGTGAAGTGAGTTATGGCAAGGGCTCAGTACAATCGGTTATTCCTTTAAACGATGAGCAAGCCGTTAAGTTGACTGTGGCCAATTATATGACGGCAGCAGGTAAGCAAATAGACGAGATCGGCGTAGAGCCTGATGTGACCTTGTCAGGCAATGAGAGTACGTGGGAGCAGCAAGCACTAGAATTAGTAAAAGTGCGCGCGCTAGATTCTGGCATTCGCTTTGTTAGAAAAACGGCTGCACAAGAATAGATTTTTGTATCTGTCAGTTAATAGTACATCTAATCACACAGTTGAAATTTTTGAAGACGCTAATCGAACGCCTCTTCAGAAATTTCAAGCTTTTTCATACGGTAGCGTAAAGAGCGAAAAGTTGTTCCCAACAACTCAGCTGCTTTGGTTTTGTTCCAGCCAGTTTGCTTGAGTGCGGTGATAATTAATTGCTTTTCTTGTTCTTGCAAATAATGCTCTAATCCTTGAGGCGGTAGTTGATCGTTAAACAACTCTTGCGAGTTTGATATATCTTTAGATATTTCTTGGTGCGAAGTAGAGTTAAGAAGTGACTCTTTGTCATGAGTACTTGCTACGTTAGTTGACAAGTTGTCACTATTAGCTGATGATTGCTGTATTATTGAAGGATAGTGATGGGTGCTAGTACGATAGGGATGTATATTAATCGTACTTTGCTTAACCTGTGTCGTTATATTACTGCTAGATTGAATGGATTGCTCACCACTTTTTGTTACTTGGGCTGTAGGTTGAGCATCGACTTGGTTTTCTACGTTATTAGGAAGTAGTTCAGAGTCGTCAATAGCTGAGCTATGATTCTGCTCTTGTGTATTTATAAGTTCAGGTTCAATGTCAGGAAGACCTAAATGACTAACGTCAATGCATGAGGTTTCAGCTAACGTGACTGCACGCTCAAGTAAGTTGCGTAGCTCACGGACATTACCCGCAAAATCGTGACGTTGTAAGCGTGCGCAGGCTTCAATCGTCAGTGATGGCGGTGACTCTAATTGCCAATCATCAGCGATCATCGCTAAAAAGTGTTCTGCCAATACAGGAATGTCGTCGCGGCGTGTGTTCAGGGTTGGAAGCTTGAGCTCAATAACATTAATGCGATAATATAAATCTTGTCGAAATGCACCATTTTGTACCAATTGGCTTAGGTCCTTATGAGTGGCAGACAATATGCGTATGTCCACTGGAACCTCTTTTGTATCACCAATTGCTCTGACTGTTTTTTCTTGAATGGCACGTAACAATTTAACTTGCATAGCTAAAGGTAAATCTGCTACTTCATCCAAAAACAACGTGCCACCATTGGCTTGTTGAAATAATCCTTGTTTATCAGCGACAGCCCCTGTAAAGCTGCCTTTTTTATGACCAAAAAACTCCGACTCCATCAGCTCTGATGGTATCGCACCGCAGTTCACTGGTACAAAGCTGCCATCACGACGTGGACTTAAATCATGGATCAATCTAGCGACCACTTCTTTACCTGTGCCAGAAGCACCCGATAAAAATACAGGCGCCTGTGAGCGTGCTAGTTTTAAAATAGTATTCTTAAGAGGATGCATGACAGCGGAGTTACCAATCAATCTGCTATCCAACATTTTTTGTTCAGGAGAACACTCTGGTGTGTGCTGTACTTCACTATCTTGATGAATAACTTTTAAGGCATTCTCTACCAGTTGGCGCAAACGTGGTAGTTCAAGTGGTTTATTAACAAAATCAAAGGCACCAAGTTTTAATGCCTCAATAGCTAAATCCATACTGCCGTGAGCCGTAATCACCGCTATTGGAATATTAGAGCTCCTGCTGATTTCTTTTACTAACTCTAATCCTGAGCCATCCGGCAGCTTCAAATCCGTCAAGCAAAAACCGTAGTCATTATCTTGCCAAAATGATCTTGCTTGCGACAAAGTATAAGCCACATCACTTTTGATACCCATTTTTGTCAAAGTAATTTGCATCAATCGACATAAATCTACCTCATCATCGACGACTAGCGCAGTTGTTGTCATACATCATCTCATCGTATTCAATGGCTATAAAATTTATAGCTGGATCTAAATAGGCGTATAGCTTTACACAAATTCAAAACATCATGTACTTTTATTAATTTCATCTCAAATCTGCTGTTTGGTAAAATTAACGTAGAACAATATTGTTCCAAAAAATAAATTTAGGAAAGACTTTCTTCAATGGTTTGAAATTTATTATCAGACTTAATAGAAGGCACAATCAGTCGAAAGCATGTTTTTTCATGTTCAGGAATATAGAGTAGACGTGCTTGATTGGCTTCACAAAATGCTTGTGATAAATAAAGCCCCAAACCTGTACCAGCTTTATCTGTTGTGAAAAACGGATCGAACAAAAGTTGTAAATTCTCAGCATTCACGCCATTACCATCATCTAATACATCGATTATAACATCGTTGTCTGCGCAGTAAATGTCGATTTCTACGTAAGCATGAGGGTGAGCATAGCTACTATAGCGCAGGCCATTGTTGATTAAATTGATTAATATCTGCTCTAACTGATGAGTATCGAATGATATTATAGGTTTGGTTTTTACTCGTAGAAAAATGTCGTGTCCTTGAAAGTAATTTTCCAAAAACGATGGCATCCAATCAGCCAATTTGAGTACCTGTTGGGTCGCTGTCTGCTGGCGAGACAGTTTTAAAATATCCTCGATGATACGGTTCACACGTTTTGTCTGTGAGAATATCATTTCATAAAGCTCATGATTGCCTTCCATAGCAGCATGCACTTTATTTATTGATGCACTATTATTTTCCGTTTGGTCTGCAACATCTTCCATTAATAGCTGGCTAGCTTGCGATATCGCTGCTAAAGGGTTTCTAATTTCATGGGCGATGCTAGCAGTTAGTTGTCCTAAAGAAGCCAGTTTGAGCTGTTGAGCACTGGCTTGCTCACGGCGTAAATCTTCTAATATGATAAGCTTGCTATCGTCTTTTAGTGGAATAATCTGTACGCGTAATTTGCCAAATATTGAGGTGTTTGCCACCGCTGGTACATCATAGGTAAAAGCACGTGACTGCCCTGAAGCTACTGACAAACAAGCACTAAATAATCGTGGATGTTGTTTATTGAGTTGATGCTCGAAGTTAGAGAGAAGCGCTTTGTGTTGAGCGTCTTTAGTATTGTCAAAGGTATTTTGCGCTGTAGTATGCGTGACAAGTGAAAGACTAAGCAATTGATGTGCAGCAATATTAGCTAAGACAATATGCTGCTTATCGATAACGATGACACCATCGACCATCTGCGTGATGACTTCTTGATTGATCACGTTAAGTCTCTCGACTTCCTTAGCATGGTCCGCGGCGACTTTTTCAAGTTGCACCAGTCGTTGAGAAATAGACCAGCTCAAACCGCCAACTGCTAAAAAGCTCGCCGACATCAATAGCGCATCACCTAGGTTAGCTAGACTCATGCTATTAGCAATAGCATAAAAAAACTGCTGATAAATAACAAGAATGATGGCAAGTAAAGTAATAATCAACGCTTGTGAGCTATGCAGTAGCATAAAGCTGGCCGCGACGACAACCATATACAGCATGGTCAACTGCAAATCAGGATTACCTGTAGTATAAAGCAGCAGACTTAATATGATAACGTCTAACGCCAGCCCAAACGCCAACTGACGGCGCATATGCTTTCTAACGACATAAAACAGCCCAAGCAGTATCAAGCTTAGAAGCATATAAAAGCTTAAAGTTGTTTGCTGCAAAAAGCTGGGTAGGGAGATGCTGCTGTCAGTACGAGCAGGGATGTATAGCATGAGCATAGAGAACAGACTAACGACGAAACGATAGCTACTATAAATCAGTCCTAACTTACGCAATTGTGACAAAGGCAGCGTAGCGTCATGATTAGCGTAGCGAGTAACGACAGATCTAGGATTGGTAGCAGGTTTCATAAACTGGCCGTAATAAAGTAGGTGCTTTATGGTTGAATCAGACCGTGACGAATGGCTAAATGAGTCAATTTAACATCACTATCGACTCCAACTTTTTCATAGATACGGTAGCGATATGTGTTGATGGTTTTTACACTAACAAATAGTTGGTCAGCGATTTGCTGAGGACTCTGACAGTTAACAACCATCATAGCTACTTGTTTTTCTCTGTCGCTTAATAAGTCGAAAGGTGAGGTGGCATTATCAGACAATAAAACGTCTGCTAATTGCTCAGCGACGTCTTGACTGAAGTAACGACCGCCTTGATAAATCTTTTTGACCGCACGTATCATCTCATCGAGGGGTGTACCTTTAGTGATATAGCCGTTGACACCTGCTTTGATTAACATTGAAGGATAGGGCTGTGCAGACATGCTACTGACTGCTAAAATTTTGATACCCATATCGAGTTGAATCAGACGTTTGGTTGCTTCTAGTCCACCAATATTCGGCATATTGACGTCTAGTAAAATAACATCAGGATGTAACAGTTTGGCTTGCTTGATAGCCATATCACCGCTGTCTGCTTCACCTACTACTTCGATATCAGGGCTGTCTGACAACATACGGCTAATACCCATCCGTACCAAATCATGATCGTCTACCACTAATACTTTAATCATAACCATACTCTTTATTGTTTGTCAGAATGAACGCTTTATTAAGCTTAAATACTATAGAAAAGAAATATATTTCAGGCTTCATTATTATCTTTATATATTCAAAATACCGTTGATTAATATAACAAAACACGAGTAATCATAACATTTGAAGTTAATTTATATTGCTGTAATGTGAATTGTTGTTTCTAAAATATAAATTGGTTGTAGCAAAATTTGAACATAGCTAGAAAAAACTATTAAATCAGTTTGATAGATTAAACTTAAATGTAAACCATGATACACTAAAAATACAAAAGCTCTATGCGAGTACTTACAAACACATTTACAAACGCTATGTATGTTTTGGGCGTCAGTCATTATGTAACTGGCGAAATAGCGGCAATAGGAGTCATAATGAAGCAACTACCATTAACCAAACAGCAATTAATCGCTGCTATGATTTCATTGAGTTTGGGCAGTGTTGCACAAGCGGCACTTACGATTAATGGTAGCACTGAGACTGCTTCTAGTGCACGCCTAAGTTGGGGCGGTGCTGACAGTTTGTCTGAAGCGCGTAATATCATGTATAAGTCCAATAGCTCGCCGATTAAGAAAGTCGATAACGGTTATGGCACAACCAATGTTACGAATACCAATAGCTTTGCTAGTAGCAATAACAATGGTCCTCGCTACAATACAACTTATCGTGGTGCATTTGGTAGTAGCGATATGATTCCGATTAGCACTGACTCACGTAGTGTTGCTGTGATTGACGCTGAAACTGGCGAGTCTATCTACGAAAAAGATGCCGATATCGCACGCCCAATGGCTAGTATCACCAAGGTTATGACCGCTATGGTCGTATTGGATGCAGGCCTTGATATGCGTGAAGAAATCACGCTTGATCCAGAAGATTTTGTCGGTCCTAAGCGTGCAAGCTCGCGTTTAAAATCAGGTGATCGTTTGAACCGCGCTGAAATGCTATTAATGGCATTAATGAAGTCTGAAAATCCAGCAGCGAAGAGTCTGGCGCGTAATTATCCAGGTGGTTACGCCGCTTTCATGCGTGCGATGAATCGCAAGGCGCAAGATTTGGGTATGAACACGGCATTTTTTGGGGATCCAACAGGACTTGATAAGCGCAATGTAGCTTCTTCAAAAGACTTAGTTAAGATGGTTCGTGCTGCTGGTAACTACGACGTCATTCGTCGTTTTTCTACTACTAAGAGCTATGACTTTTTTGTCTCAAACTATTCAAATGGTAATCGCACTTATAAAGCCAATAATACTAGCATGTTGGTCCGTGACGGTAGTTATCCAATCGGTATTTCTAAAACAGGTTTTATTAATGAAGCAGGGCGTTGCGTTGTGATGGAAACTCGTGTTAACAACCGTCCTGCCATTATTGTTATTTTAGGGGCAAACAGCTCAGCGACACGTTGGGGTGATGCTAAAAATATCTTAAACAGTTTGGCTACTCGCCGCACGGTATAGACTTGATGTTCTAAGCGCATAAAAAAGCTGTTATATGATATAACGGCTTTTTTATTGTGTTGAATTTAATAATTAAGGAAACACTATATGAGTCATATGCCACTATCTTCTGCTATGCCTAAGTTGTATTTACTGACCAATGATGACGAGTTTGAGCTGCTGTATCGAAAGCTAGAGGCAGCCTTGTCAACAGGATTAATTGCGCTATTACAAATTCGGCGTAAGCAAGTTCTTAGTTTACCTGATGGAGCTTTGACGCTTTTTAAAGAAGCACAGAAAATCATTGAGTTGGCTAAAGTATACGATGTACCAGTTGTAGTGAATGATGATGTGAAATTAGCTGAAAAGCTTGGCGTTGGGGTGCATCTTGGTCAAACAGACGGCAGTATCGATAGTGCTCTACAGTCTCTTTTACCAAATCAAATAATTGGTCGTACTTGCCATGGTGATGTTGCGCTCGTCAAAGAAGCGAAAAATGACGGCGCAAGTTATGCTGCGATGGGTGCAGTGTTTACTTCTACGACTAAGCCAAATGCCAATATCATTTCGCGTCGGCAGTTTGTTGAAGGATGCCAGCAAGGCATACCAATGTGTATCATAGGCGGGATAACCGCAGAAAATGTCTTGGAGTTAGTAAATCTGCCCATTGCGCTTGTAGCAGTCGTCGGGGATATAATGGATTTGCCAGTAGCAGACATAGCTCAGCGCTGTCATAAGTGGCAGCAGGCATTTTCTAAATGGAAAATACCTACTTGAATTTTACTTCTTGAAACGTTTTTAGAGTGGCAATAATTTTATTATAGGAACTCAATGCTAGAGCGCTATTCAGCATGTTCCATACATAAAGTGGCGTAGGGTAGCGCTTCTAAGCGTTGCTCTTCGATTGGTTCACCGCAGACTTCACACTCGCCATAAGTACCATTTTTAACCCGACTCAATGCATTTTCGACATAGATTAAGCTTTGACGTGCCTCGCTCATCAAGTTTTTGCGCATGTCATTTTGACGATAGGATATGGCCTGATCTTCCCAATGTTCATTGAGTTCATCTTGTGGATTTTGAATGTGCTCTTCTATTTTATCTATTCGAGATTCATACTCATCTTTTAATTTTAATAGGTTCTGTTTAGCAGTGTCTAAATTGATGCTCATTATTTTCTCCTAATAGATTGTTTTTATTGTTAATGTTTCTATCATAAAGAGCTTGACTGCTGAGTACCACCACGAAATGTTACTGTTTATTGACTATGCCCAAAGCCAGAAACTGTAATTGCTGCAACCAAATAATGGTCTAAGAATATAGACTGAATATTCTAAACTTACTGAAATTTGTGTCAGGTTGTTTGTGAGACTGCGGTATAAAACTGGTAGAATACACCGCCGCTGAATTCTGCTCATTTAATCGGCCCATTAAAATAGTTTGATAAGTGCAAGAGTTGAGCGTTAAAAATATAAGAAAGCAGTGAGACTGATTATGACTATATAGCTTGGGTATAAGATAGCGTGACCATAAGGTGAGTGCGTAGGAGTGTTATCGGCAACAAAATTAACGAGCTTAGTACTGGCTCTGATTTGTATGAATCCAGCTATAGTGAACACATTAGTAACAACAGTAATCAGAAATTAACAGATATATCAATGCATAGGAGCAGGTAATGAATTTTTTGCGTATGAGTGAGTTGGACTTAACGGATAAGGTGGTATTAATCCGAGAAGATTTAAATGTACCTATTAAAGACGGTAAGGTCACGAGCGATGCGCGCTTGCAAGCAAGTCTTCCTACTATAAAAATGGCGCTCGAAAAAGGTGCTGCGGTGATTGTTTGCTCACATTTAGGCCGCCCAACAGAAGGCAACCCTGAAGCTATATATTCATTGGCACCAGTTGCCGATTATTTGACAGACAAGTTAGAATCGCAACTATCTACACCTGTACGTCTTAATAGTGATTACCTTACCCAAGGTGCCGATGTAAAATCTGGTGAAGTGGTTCTATTAGAAAATGTACGCTTTAATGATGGTGAAAAGAAAAATGATGCCTCTTTAGCAAAGCAATACGCTGATTTATGCGATGTGTTTGTGATGGATGCTTTTGGTACTGCGCATCGTGCGCAAGCATCAACAGAAGGTGTTACCCAAGCAATGCATCAAGCAGACAAAACTGTGTGTGCAGGGCCACTGTTAGCCGCTGAGCTTGATGCCTTGAGCCTAGCACTTGAAACACCAGCACAGCCAATGCTTGCCATCGTTGGTGGATCAAAAGTATCTACGAAATTAGAAGTGCTACACAGCTTGGCTGAAGTCTGCACACAAATTATTGTAGGTGGTGGTATTGCCAATACTTTCTTGGCAGCAAAAGGCCACAGTGTTGGCGCCTCATTGTACGAAGCAGATTTGTTAGAGACTGCGCGTGACATTATGACCAAGACTAAAATTTTATTGCCTGAATATGTTGTAGTCGCTGATAAAAATGACATTGATTTCGCTGATTTTACTGGCTCATTACAAAGAGCATCCGCAACGATTAAGTCTGTTGATGCTATTGGTGACAACGACATGATATTGGACATCGCGCCAGAAAGCGCAAAGCAGCTTGCTAACGCCATTATTAATGCAAAAACCATCTTGTGGAATGGTCCAGTTGGTGTATTCGAAGTCGATGCTTTCGGGCAAGGTACACAGATATTAGCCACTGCTGTAAGAGACAGTTATGGCTTTTCAATCGCGGGCGGCGGTGATACGTTAGCAGCTATTGATAAGTATCAAGTTGCTAACGGTGTAAGCTATATGTCAACAGGTGGCGGCGCGTTCTTAGAATTTGTCGAAGGCAAGGTACTTCCAGCGGTTGCTGCATTGCAAATAGATGCCTAATTACTTAACGATATTCTGTAGCTTGGTAACATTAGACGTACAACTAATCTTAAATAACTAGGGTAGTCTGTAAAAATAATATTTTGGCTATTGCTTGGCTTGTTTGTATTGACTCAAGTAAGAGCAATAATCATTGGTTATTATTAAGCAATATTTATTTGTTTATATACTGAAAATTATTATTGCATGTCCAACTCGCACTCTATAAAATAGTGCGACCATGTATTTTGACATGCATTATTTACGAGAGGTTTATTATGTTAAAACGTCATTTATTACTTGCTAGCGTACTTGCTGGTACTTTTGCAGTCACTGCATGCAGCCAACAAACAGAAGAAAACACTGAAGCTGCTGTTGAGTCTGCTGGCGATGATGCTGCTGCAAACGCCGATGCTGCTGCCGCTGAAACAGACGCTGCTGCTGCTGAAGCTGAAGCTGCTGCTCAAGACGCTGGTACTGAAGTTGCCGAAGGCGCTGACACTGCTGGTGCTGCTGCAACAGACGCTCTAGAAAACACTGGTGATGCTATTGCTGAAACTACTAACGATGCAGTTGAAAGCACTGCTTCAGCTGTTGCCGATGGTGCTGACGCTGTCGCTGAAGGCGCAAATGATGTTGCAGTTGATGCAGAGCAACAGTACTAAGCTACGTGATAACTAAGCATTATAATGACTGAATTATTGGGCTGCTATCAATTTATAGATAACCTCTAAGAATAGTCATTGCTTTATAAGCCTCAAAATATTAAAAAAGCCTTGGTAATCGCCAAGGCTTTTTTATTGTATGTCACCATAACCGTTCATAAAAACCGAACTGACATGAAGAGACTGTATAGGCTGACAAATAGTCGGTCAACCGCTACGAAGACAGAACAATTTTTGCTATAATCATCGCGTGGTAGTCATATCCGAAATTATGCAGACTTTTACTCATCTATGTACTGTCAGTATGGTCGAATATACAGTGGAATGATTGTTGCGAAATTGTTTTTAAAATACTATTCAAAATCTAATCAGAGAGCGTCTTATGGCCCTAATATCCCTACGTCAACTTCTAGATCATGCCGCTGAACACAGCTATGGTGTTCCTGCCTTTAACGTCAATAACTTAGAGCAAATGCGTGCAATCATGATGGCTGCGGATGCTTGTGATTCACCTGTTATCGTCCAAGCCAGTGCAGGTGCACGTAACTATGCAGGGTCAGCATTTTTGCGTCATTTGATTATCGCTGCAATCGAAGAATGGCCGCATATTCCAGTGGTAATGCATCAAGATCATGGTATGTCACCAGCTATCTGCCAACGCTCAATTCAATTAGGTTTTTCATCAGTGATGATGGATGGCTCATTGGGTGAAGATGGTAAAACGCCAATGGATTATGATTACAATGCTAGCGTCACGCGCGAAGTCGTCAAAATGGCACATGCTTGTGGCGTCTCTGTAGAGGGCGAAATCGGTTGCCTAGGTAGTCTTGAAACTGGTATGGCTGGTGAAGAAGACGGTTCTGGCGCTGAAGGTGTATTGGATCATGAGCAGCTTTTGACCAGTGCTGATGAAGCTGAGCAGTTTGTAAAAGATACCAATGTCGATGCGTTAGCAATTGCTATCGGTACTAGCCATGGTGCCTATAAGTTCACACGTCCACCGACAGGCGATATTTTGTCTATTGAGCGTGTAAAAGAGATTCATGCCCGTATTCCTAATACCCATCTTGTTATGCATGGCTCGTCATCAGTGCCACAAGAATGGTTAAAAGTGATTAATGAAAATGGCGGTGATATCGGCGAAACTTATGGTGTGCCAGTTGAGCAAATCGTAGAAGCGATCAAGCATGGTGTGCGTAAAGTGAATATCGATACGGATTTACGTTTGGCATCAACTGGCGCTATTCGCGAATTCCTTGCAAAGAATCCAAGCGAATTTGACCCACGTAAATATTTCAAAGCATCTATGGTAGCGATGTCAGATATCTGTACCAATCGTTTTGAAGCATTTGGCTCTGCAGGTCAAGCACATAAAATTCGCCCAACCAGTCTTGAAGGTATGGTGAAGTTTTACCAATAAGACTATGTCGTAGAAAGTAGCTGTTCATAACGAAGTGGCAGCTGATTTCATAATATCTTACAAAAGAGGTCATAAATAATGATTGGATTGATTTCCGGACAGGTGCAGTACTTGATGGCACCAACGGCTTGTATCATGACGACCTCTGGTGTGGGGTATGATATCGAACTGCCATTGCCGTCATTTTGCCAGTTACAGCTCAATGAACAGGCCAACATTTGGACACACTTCCATGTTCGCGAAGATGCCCAATTGCTCTATGGTTTTATCGACCGAAAAGAACGTGATGTTTTTCGCCAGTTAATTAAAATTAACGGTGTTGGGGCAAAAATGGCCTTAGCTATGCTATCTGCAATGTCTGCGGCTGAGCTAAAAATGCACGTCGAGCAAGAGTCGGAAACGGCATTGACTCGTATCCCAGGTATTGGTAAAAAGACGGCGCAACGTTTATTGATTGAGTTAAAAGATAAGCTAAAAAATATCGAGGTTGATAGTGGTACGTTTGAGTTGACGCCTCAAGAAACGACGATTTCTCACGAAGGTAGCATCATTGCCGAGGTGGAAGGCGCGTTGATTAGCTTAGGTTACAAAGAAAAAGAAGCTCAGCTAGCGATTAAAGCTGCCAAGAGTAAAGGGGATACTTTTTCTGATACTCAAGGTTTACTAAAAGCTACTTTGCAGCAGTTATCGGGCTTTTGATTGATATTAACTAGCCGTTTAGCGTTGATAACTACATAATGTATTAAATTAATAAGCGACATTAAATGTCGCTTATTTTCGTTTTGGTACTCGTTTAATAAGGTTTTGCATGACTTATGCACGGCGTTTGGTTATGCTATTTGTTAACTAATACTTTTAATGTAATGATAAATTCTATGACGCAAGATCGCTTGATTAATCCGCTAGAAGGCGCGAATGATGCTCCTGATGCCAATATCAGACCAGCTTTATTGGCTGAATATATTGGTCAGCCAGTCGTACGTGAGCAGATGGAAGTGTTCATCGGTGCAGCTCGTGGCCGTGACGAAGCGCTAGATCATACACTTATATTTGGCCCACCAGGTTTGGGGAAGACAACGCTTGCTAATATTATCGCTCGTGAAATGGGTGGTAATCTGCGCTCTACTTCAGGGCCTGTACTTGAGCGCCCAGGAGATTTGGCAGCTATGCTGACCAATCTAGAAGAGGGTGATGTGCTGTTTATTGATGAAATTCACCGTCTAAGCTCAGTTATTGAAGAGATACTTTATCCAGCAATGGAAGACTTTCAGTTGGATATTATGATTGGTGAAGGACCTGCTGCGCGTTCTATCAAGCTTGATTTACCGCCGTTTACTTTGGTGGCAGCAACGACTAGAGCAGGGCTACTGACGTCGCCGTTACGAGATCGTTTTGGTATTGTACAGCGCCTCGAGTTTTATAATATTACTGATCTAACGACGATTGTCAGTCGTGCAGCCCGTTTAATGCGTGTACCAATGAGTGAGGATGGCGCGGTAGAGATAGCGCGCCGTGCACGTGGTACACCACGGATTGCTAACCGCCTATTACGCCGTGTACGCGATTATGCCGAGGTAAAAGGTGACGGTAGCATCAATGGTGCGATTGCCGGTAGTGCGCTGGATATGTTGGCAGTGGATAGACGCGGACTCGATCACTTAGATAGACGTTATATTGAGATCTTGCATGAGCGTTTCGATGGTGGTCCTGCTGGTGTTGAAGCAGTGGCAGCAGCGATGGCTGAAGACCGGGGCACTCTTGAAGATGTAATTGAGCCGTATCTGATTCAACAAGGTTATGTGCTGCGTACTGCTCGTGGTCGCGTCCTTACCCAGATGGCAATTGATCAGATGTTACAATAATCAGTACTTAACATAAAAAATGCGTCTACTTTTCATGAAAAGTAGACGCATTTTTTGTTTGAGCCTAAAGTTGCGCGGCTTTTTCTGAGCTAAGCAAATAAAAGATAAAGCTGGTTTTTAAGCCAAGATACGCCAAACAACTACCAAGACAGCCAGTATATAAAATATAGGTGATAGCCAACCGATGACCTGCGTAGCAATTGCAATGAAAATAGCAAACCCTGCTAGTGCCAACCAATCGCGACGACGGTCGTTTAGTATGTCAGCGCGAATCTGCTGTATTTCACGTAGTTGACTGTCCTGACGAGATCCCTGTGAAGCAAGGCTTTGTAGTCCTTGATCTAATAGTTTGGGAATATCGGTGGTAGATAGAAGCATTTCAGGCAACTGCTGACGTAGTTGATGTAGATTGCGCATAGGATCTAATTGCTCTTTAATCCAACTGCTTAGGATTGGTTTGGCAAGTGACCAAATATCAAGATCAGGATATAGATCACGTCCGAGTCCTTCTACATGAACCAAAGTCTTTAGCAGAAGCATTAGCTGCGGTGGAATACTCATATGATGTCTACGTGCAATATCTAAAATTTGCATCAGCACACCAGCAAAGTCGATATCATCGATTGATTTTTGTAGCATAGGGCCGACGGTACGTTTCATATCACGCATCAAGGCATGCTTATCAGCGTTCGGCGGTATCCAACCTGCACGGCTGACGATATCAACGACAGCGGTAAAGTTGTTGTTCATTACGGCAAGTAACATCCGCGCCACGATGAGCTGATCGTCTTTTGACAAAGTGCCCATGATGGCGCAATCAAGCCCGATATAACGTGGCTCATGACCTAAATCAACTGCTGCCATACCTGCATGCAACGTTTGTACAGGTGGAGTCTCTACGAACACGTTGCCTGGATGCATATCAGCATGAAAGAAATTGTCACGGAAGACTTGGGTAAAGAAGATCGTTAAGCCTTTTTCTGCAAGCGCTGCACGGTCATAGCCTAACTGATCAAACATCTCAACTTGTGAGATAGGAACACCTTGAATACGCTCCATGACCATCACGTTTTTGGCAGCATCGTATACTTCAGGTACGTACATCAATGCTGAACCCAAGAAGTTATTACGCATCTGAGTAGTATTGTCAGCCTCAAGCGTTAAATCTAGCTCGTTTAGCATCACTTGCCGATAGTCTTCGACAATATCTATGATATGTATTGCGCGTGCCGCTTCAATGCGAGCAGATGCCCAACCTGCCAACTCTCGCAATAGCTCAAAATCAGAAACAATCACAGTACGAATATCAGGGCGAACTACTTTTACCACGACTTCACGCCCATCATGTAGGGCAGCAGTGTGAACTTGGGCGATAGAAGCGGCTGCTAGCGGTTTGATATCGAATCGTGCAAACAAGGTTTCAACAGGTTGACCAAGACCATGTTTAGGATGCTGAATTTGAGCGACAGCAATGTCAGCGTCAAAAGGCTTAACTTTATCCTGCAACTGAACCAATTGAGCAATAATCTCAGGCGGTACCAAGTCGCGACGCGTTGAGAGTAACTGGCCAAGCTTCAAAAACAGCGTACCCATGTCCTCAAGCGCATACTTAATCGCATTTGGTTGGTGCTTTTTGCCCCATGCTGCTGGATGTATGCGAATTAATCGCGCCAAAGGTTGCAGCTGCGGTGCTTCTTCGATAGAAAGATGGGTATCAAGGCGATACATTGCGGCGATACGCCAAAGCTCAAGTAGACGAGCGCGGTGCGATAATAGCATGAGATTAAATACTCTAAACAAAGACGAAAATAGGGTAGGCACTGAGCTTAATCGTAAATAGTGCTATCGGTCATAGCGCTTATTTATGATTGATGCAATGGACTACTGATGAAACGAGTTGTTAAGGAACTGCGCTTGCTCTTCTTTGATAGCAGCAAGTTTGGCTTCTTCTCGTTCTATGTCAGCACGCAATTTTAACAGCTGCTGTTTGAGATCATTGACTTCAGTAACCTCAGCAGGGTTAGGTGTGCTATTGCCGGCCACATCATTGGCCCAATCACTGACGTCATCAAAGGCACGCTTAGCACTATGACGCCAGCTACCTTTGAGCTGAGAGATAAGAAGATGTAACTGGCTAGCCATTGGTTTACCAATGAATGGTTCAAGCTGTCCAGCTACATCGGGATCAAACCCTGCAATCAGTTGTTTGAGCTGCATTAGCACTTTGTAATCACCAGTGATTGGCAGGTTACCTTCAGTGCCGCGCATCAGATTGAGCAGTTGAGCAGCATTATCTACGGTGATAGTACAATCTGGACGACTGTGACCAAAACGTGCGCGATCCATACTGGCTTTTTCGCGCTCGTTCATCTGGCCACTTGGTTCAAATACGCTCTCCGTCGAGACTGGCTCAAAGCGTAAACGCTCCTGAGTGAACAAGATGTCTAAATGAATCTCAGGCATTCCCATATTGAGACGTAACACCTTACCTGCAAGCGGCACTAAACCTGCTTTGGTAATCTCATCACTAGCAATGGCAATATTAATTAGCTTTTCGGCACCAGCTAATAAGAGGACAGTCAGCATAATGCTCCCGCATTGTTGAATGAGCGCCTTCGCATTAGCTGCATCGGCGCATAGTGGGTTCGTGTTAGGGTCAATACAATCTTACTAGTCGTACTTCATCGCTACGCTTTAAAGCCACGATGGACAGCCACAATGCCAGCTGTCAAGTTATGATAATCGCAGTTCTCAAACCCAGCTTGTTGCATCATTTGCTTGAGAGTCTGCTGATCAGGGTGCATACGAATTGATTCGGCCAAATATTGGTAACTTTCAGAGTCGTTTGCAATCAGCTTACCCATCACTGGCAATGCGGTAAATGAATACAAATCATAGGCTTTAGATAGTGGCTCAAATACTGGTTTTGAGAATTCCAAAATTAAGAGACGACCACCTGGCTTCAGGACACGATACATAGATTTTAGCGCAGCATCTTTGTCTGTGACATTACGCAAACCAAAGCTAATGGTTATTAAATCAAAGCTTTCGTCATCAAATGGGGCTAAAGTCTCAGCGTTTGCCAATACAAAATCAACATTATTGCAGCCAGCATTAATTAAGCGTTCACGGCCCACCTCTAACATCGCAGCATTGATATCAGACAGTACCACATGGCCATTTCTACCGACTTCACGGCTAAATACCTTGGCTAAGTCACCTGTACCGCCAGCGATATCGAGCACATGCTGACCAGCACGTACCCCTGATAAACTAATCGCATAGCGTTTCCATAGACGATGAATACCAAATGACATTAGGTCATTCATGATGTCGTATTTTTTGGCAACAGAGGTAAATACGTCAGCCACACGTGCTTGTTTTTCCGCTTTGTTGACGGTTTTATAGCCAAAATGCGTTTGCTCATTACCATCTGTTTCAGACGTATGCGGATTATTGATATCATCACGCTGATTGAACAAAGTTTGCTTGATGGTTTGTTCTGACGTGTTTTTGCGAGTCGTATTGTCGTTGTTTGGCATAGTAGTTTGTTGGCCTTGAGGCGTTCCAGTTGGTAGGTCTTGAACTTTAGTAAAGTCGCTATTGTTATCATCAACAGCGCTGTTACTCTTGCTCGGCATGACATTGGTAGTTTGATTGCGTAGTATCTGCGCGCTGACCTGCTGATTATGAGCAATACTGTCTTTTACCAGTTTGTCTTGCAGACGACCATTGGTCGTTGTGGCGTGATTAGAATGAGCGCTGCTATCTTTTAAATTATCAGTCATTATGTTGTCCTGGGATTTATTTTTATGATTGTCTTTATCGGAAGAAATCGTTAAATAGTAAGCGTTAACTGGCTATTTAGCATATTGAGCTTATGATACACCAAACGCTATCGGCTTACTGCCATTATCCGTATGAACCTGATCGATAATGGATAGTTCACGCTTACAGAATGGCTCGATAAAATCGCTGACGCTGCTCAGAGGCTTCATAGCCTTAAAGCCTGTATCAATAAAATCATAAAGCGGTTGATAGCCATGACGATAGGCTGTGTTTTTTGCTAGTGCAAAGGCTTTTTTGAGCATAAACGAATTTAGGTGTTTGTCTGTGCGATAACAGACGTCTTTTAAATTGGCAATCTGGACTCGACGCTCGTCTTCTTCATCAACAGTACGATAGGCGGCTAGCATATTCTCTTCGTTCACTGGTAAATCTTGAGCGAGTAGCCACTGGGCTAAATGCAGGTCTAGCTCAATGGCAAAAATTGCCGCTTGGATGCCCATACTACCAGCCTCTAAAGCTGACTCTCTAGCAAAACGTTCTAGTTTCTGCGCTTTTGGTAGAATACGAGCCAACTGATCGGCCAATAATTTGAACTCTTCGCCACCATATAATTGAGTAAGGAAGTAATCTGCCATCAGCTTGTTTTTGGGTTGTTCAAATAGCTCGCGGTGTGTCTGTTTGAGACGTGCTTGTTGCCATGATTGCACTTCTTTGAGCTTAGCATTTAATTCATCATCTTGGTGATGAGGCATCGCCCAAAAACGTGTCAAATGCTGCTGTAAATCAGCTAAAGCGGTCATGGCAGTGAATCCTGTAGAAGTAAATGATGTTATCAAATTTGGGTATGGTGGTTCAGCGTTATGAGGTTCTCAACAACGGTTTATCCTATACCCAAAATTGTGTTCACCTTAAAAGAAAACAATTAAGAATACAAATACCAATCTGTTACACAGCAATATTATTTACTCGATTGGCGCAGTGCTATGATTAAATGAGATAAAAATGAGCAATGAGATATAAATATTGAAATCTATCGCATAAGTCATTCAACGTAAAGCAGCCTAATAACAATAATAGCGAGTGTAATCATGTCTAAAAAAAATGATACTACTGAACCAAAAGCACCACAAGCGGTAAGTACACAATTTAGTGAGCAAGTTGTAGAGCAGCGTCTAAAGCCCAATCCTTTGAGTCAGTTTTCATTGGATGAGGATTCGCTTAGATTGGCATTGGTGACAGCTCAGTATGCTTTAAAAGCCACTCGCCAGCAAACGCCGCCGACCCTCAATAAACCAACAGGCCTGTTAGTGTTAGTTAATGGAATGGAGCAGGCGGGCAAAGGTACTGCTGTCAAACAGTTGAGACAATGGGTAGATCCAAGGCTGCTTAAAGTTGAGGCAACCATTGGTCATTCGCCATTAAACTATCAACCCATTTGGCAAGCACATACTGGCGCAATGCCGCGCCATGGTGATGTCATGGTGTATTTTGGAAACTGGTATGCTGATTTATTATACAATGTCATGCGACTAGCGACATCAGATAGTGAAAATCCTGAAGCGTTGTCAAATAACGAAGATCAAACAGATAACAGCTCGCTTCCTATCGCTCAGTGGCAAGACTATCTACAGCAGCAGTTAGATATACTAAAAGCGTTTGAAAAGGACCTCATTGCCAATCAGACCAGATTATTGAAATGCTGGTTTCATGTTGATATCGAAACGTTGCACAGTCGCTTAAAAGATAGTGAAGCAGATCCGCAATTTTTGTATCAAATTGACTGGAACGATAAGCAAGTTATCAAAAAATTTAACGAAGTAGCTGCAACGTTGCTGCGTCAGCAGGGTGACTGGGTCATCATTGATGGTGATAATAAGGTAGAGGCTGCTGATAACTTTTGCCATCTAGTATTAAACGCTATGCAAACCGCGCTGGCGAGTAGCCATACAGATATCAAGGATAATGAAACATTAGAAAACCATCCTCATCCCAAAGCGCAAGAATTTGAGTCAGATATTGAACAAAAACAGTTTGAACCTGTACCGATACCTAAGCAGCTGACATCTATCAAAAACAAGAAGATCAGTAAGTCTGACTATCGTGAGGCATTGGCAGAGAAGCAAGCACAGCTTGCTGAGTTGCTACGTGCACGCCAAGGTCGGCATATTGTGTTTGCCTTTGAAGGGATGGACGCTGCTGGAAAGGGTGGAGCAATCAAGAGGTTGGTTGCACCGCTAGATCCACGCGAGTATCAAATCTATAATATTAGCGCGCCGATGTTATATGAGACCCAACATCCTTACTTGTGGCGATTCTGGACACGATTACCTGACGAGCAAACGAACCGTATCAGCCGTATCGCCATTTTTGATCGTACTTGGTATGGACGCGTGCTGGTTGAACGTGTCGAAGGGTTTGCGTCTACTGATGAATGGCAGCGAGCATATGATGAAATCAATCGTTTTGAGGCGGACTTGGCAGCAGCAGGAACGTGGGTTATGAAATACTGGCTAGCGATTGATAAAAAAGAGCAGCTTAAACGGTTTGAAGATCGTCAAGACACACCGCATAAGCAGTTCAAACTGACAGATGATGATTGGCGCAATCGTGATAAATGGTCAGACTATGTGCAGTCTGCAGCAGATATGCTGGCACGTACAGATACAACGACAGCTCCATGGTGTGTTATCGCGACTAATGAAAAGCGTCAGGCGCGTCTAAACGTGCTAGATCATGCTATTGAGCAGTTGTCGGCATTTACTGAAAGCAAATAGCTGTTAGAAATGCCAGAAGTTTAAGTACTTTCATAGGTTTATATAACTGTATTTTCCAAATGTTTTCTAAATAGGTTTGCTTGAAACATATTCGAGTCCTCCTGTCTTTTATAGAGTGTGGTCTTGTCCGTATACACTCGCAGTTACAAATCTCGCAATATCATCATGCATTATGTGTTCATATTCAATATAATAGTGCGCACAATAGCTTCTGCTAAATAATAATTTTTATTTAGCAAACAACATGTCTTGGTTATTTAGTATAGATATCTTAATAATTATGACAAAAATTGTTACAATAGCTGTTGGTAATACAAATATCACTATGAAATATATGAGCCGCAAGATGCTGTAATCAGACGATTTAGCAATATCACTTGCGGCTTTATGACACATTGAGGGATGTATTACTTATTTTCGCTCTAGTCGGTTTAAGATCTGTTAGCAGTATGTTTTATATATGCTACTTCATGAGATACCGTAATAAGCACTGTGAGTAGCAGAGCAATATTATTAACCTCATATAATTTTAATCAGCTTACGCAGGACGTACTAACGTATGGGTATTAGCAGCAGTTCTACAGAGTCAGTCAAGCCAATTGGCTCTACGAGAATAAATCTATTTTTTGCCATTTTACTGATTGCGATGACTTCCTACTTTTTATGGTGGGGTTTAGATTACACCATGCGTCAGCAAACGACGCTATTCATTGTGGCGACTGCTTTTGGTGTCTTTATGGCATTCAATATCGGTGGGAATGATGTCGCCAACTCTTTTGGTACCTCGGTAGGTGCGGGCACTTTAACCATTCCTCAGGCATTGGGCATTGCTGCAATATTTGAAGTATCCGGTGCTGTGCTGGCAGGTGGCGAAGTTACTGACACGATCAGAAAAGGCATCGTTGACTTAGATGGTCTAACGGTGACACCCAACCAATTTATTTATGTCATGCTCTCCGCGTTGGTTGCAGCAGCATTTTGGTTATTGTTTGCCACCAAAAAAGGCTTACCGGTTTCGACAACGCATTCCATTATTGGCGGCGTCGTTGGTAGCTCTATCGTACTTGGTATCACATTGGGTGGTACTGATATGGCGTTATCAACAGTGAGTTGGGGAACGGTTGGAACGATTGCTATTTCTTGGGTGCTGTCACCGTTATTAGGTGGCGTGTTGTCTTATCTTTTATATGGACAAATCAAGAAAAATATCATCGAATACAATGATAAAACTGAAGCCTATATTGCGACACTAAAAGGCAATAAAAAAGTTTTAAAACAGAATCACAAAGAATTTTTAGATGGTCTGACAGAGTCTGAGCAGCTGGCTTATACGTCAGCGATGTTACGCGATCAAGAAATCTATAAAGATGATGACTGTGTTGTTGAAGATTTAGAAACGGATTACTATAAAAAGCTTTATGATATCGAGAATGAGCGCAGTAGCCTTGATACCTTAAAAGCCCTTAAGCAATGGGTTCCTCTCATTGCTGCCGCAGGTGGTGCGGTGATGACGGCTCTCGTCGTATTTAAAGGTCTAAAAAATGTTAATAGTGGCCTAACCACACTGCAGGGCTTTTTGATTATGGGAATGATAGCGGCGCTAGTATGGTTAGCGACCTATATCTATACCAAAAGTATCCGTGGTAAGCATAAAGAAGATTTGACCAAAGCGACATTTATTATGTTTAGCTGGATGCAGGTCTTTACCGCGTCAGCTTTTGCTTTCAGTCATGGCTCAAACGATATCGCCAATGCGGTTGGCCCTTTTGCCGCCATTATGGATGTGATTCGTACTAATAGTATCGCCACCGAAGCTGCAGTGCCACCTGCAGTCATGTTGACATTTGGTGTTGCACTGATCGTTGGCCTTTGGTTCATTGGTAAAGAAGTGATTCAAACGGTTGGTACTAATCTAGCAAAAATGCATCCAGCGTCAGGCTTTTCAGCTGAGCTGGCTGCTGCTGCGGTTGTAATGGGCGCATCGACTATGGGTCTGCCTGTTTCAAGTACGCATACGCTAGTAGGCGCAGTACTCGGTATCGGTATCGTCAACAGAGATACTAATTGGAAGCTTATGAAACCGATTGGTTTGGCGTGGGTTGTGACGTTGCCTGCAGCGGCTACCATGTCTGCTATCAGTTATATCGTATTGAGCAACGTTTTTTAATGCGTTGTTTTTACAAGTGAATGGCCATAACTGAGTTTTGATAACTAAGCTCAGCACAATAAAAAACGCTTATTGGTATAATGCCAATAAGCGTTTTTTCAAACTAATAGTTCGGTTTTTAGTCAGTACCAAACTGTTGGCGCTTCTTCGCAAAAAACCTATCCAGTCTATCCATCGCATTTTCTAAATCATGCAAGTTAGGTAAGAACACCAAGCGGAAATGGTCAGGTCTATCCCAGTTGAATCCTGTACCTTGGACCATCAATACGTTTTCTTCAACGAGTAAATCCATCATGAAGTCCATATCATCAGTGATAGGGTAAACTTCTGGATCCATTTTTGGAAAACAGTAAAACGCGCCTTGAGGCATAGTACAGGAAACACCTTTAATAGCATTGAGACGTGATACTGCCATTTCACGTTGCTTATATAAGCGACCTTTCTCAGAAGTTAGGTCTTGCATACTCTGATGCCCACCCATCGCTGTTTGAATAGCGTATTGTCCTTGCACATTGGAGCAAAGACGCATGGATGCTAGCATATCTAAACCTTCAATAAAGTCAGCTGCGTGCTGCTTACGGCCTGATACCATCATCCAGCCTGAGCGAAACCCTGCAATACGGTGTGACTTTGACAAGCCATTGTAAGTAAGTACTAATATATCGTCAGTTAGAGTGCTCATCGGTGTATGTACACTATCATCATACAGAATGCGGTCGTAAATCTCATCAGCCATAATGATCAAATCATGCTTTTTAGCGACTTCGATAATTTGCTTTAATAACTCATCACTATAAAGGGAGCCTGTCGGATTATTTGGATTAATAACCACGATGCCCTTTGTTTTGCTCGTAATTTTCGACTTGATGTCTTCAATATCAGGATGCCAGTTGTCTTCTTCGTTACAGCGATAGTGAACCGCTGTACCGCCAGCGAGGTTGGCCGCTGCCGTCCAAAGCGGGTAGTCTGGCATCGGAATTAGAACTTCATCGCCATCGTTCATCAGTGCCTGCATAGTCATGACAATAAGTTCAGAGACTCCATTGCCCAAATATACGTCACGCACATCAACAGCTGATAGCAAACCTTTAGATTGGTAATATTGCAAAATAGCTTTACGTGCTGAGAAAATCCCTTGCGAGTCTGAATAGCCAGTTGCCTCAGGTAGGTTCATAGAGACATCGCGCAAAATCTCATGAGGCGCTTCTAAGCCAAAGGGCGCTGGATTACCCACATTTAGTTTTAATATACGTTTGCCTTCTGCTTCCATTTTATTGGCAGTTTGTAGAAGAGGGCCACGAATGTCATAGCAAACGTTTTGTAATTTATCGGATTTTTTAATTGTGTTCATAGCATGACCGTTTATCGGATTGGTTATAGGGTTAGGTTGTGTATTTTGACTGTTATTAATGGTTGTCGTAGAAGAAGGTTTGACTGTTTCTACTTTCTGCCGCTCTTTGCACTCTGTAAAAGATGATAGAGCTTGTGTATCAATAGCCTCGTTTTTGAGGTCACCACGCAACAGATATCCTTCGCTACAGCCTAAAATACGTGCGAGCGTAGGCAACTTTGATGAGACGATACCATTGGTACCTCGCTCCCAGTTTGAGATAGCTCCGCGACTGACTTTTGCACCAGCGGCTGTCATAGCTTGTGCTAGCTGCTCTGCCGTAAATCCTTTGTCACGGCGTAACTGTACCAGTCGTTCCGCTTGCGTACTTTTATTATTGTCGTCAGACATCGTTGTTTGAGCCTTTATTAACCAGTAATTATTCGGTGAAGAAATAAACTATGCATTTTGTTTAAACCTTAATGCAAGATATTATTGCATTAATAGGTAGTTTGCAAATAATTTTACAATCAGACTTACTATGTATTGCAAGTATAACTTGCAATTGGTTCTGAGTTCATCCTTATTCTTTATCAAACTTTTTATATAGACCATAAGATGTAATAGATATTCAAATTACATCTCTACCCATTATTATCTAAAAATAATTTGCTATATTTAACATAGTTAATATTTTCAGCCGCGCTATTTCTCTCTTTATATAGTTAGCATTTTTCTTACATGTACCTTGAATAGTGCATTGATAACCAACAGATAGAGCACGTCGTTTTCATAATCATATGGCGATAAAACAGTAATCGAGATTAGATAATAAATACTCGAATAAGGATAAATTATGCAAGACAATCAACTAAGCAAAGAAGAAATTAGCCAGTTGACTGAAGCTGACTGGAAAGAGCGTTTAAGCGCCGATGAGTATCATATTATGCGTGAGAAGGGCACTGAGCGTCCGTTCACAGGTGTCTACAATGATGCGACTGATGATGGCGTCTACCGCTGTAAAGGCTGCGGTGCAAGCTTATTTGACTCAAGTAATAAATTTGATGCGAGCTGTGGCTGGCCAAGTTTTGATCAAGGCATTGATAACAGCGCCATTGAAGAGCATGAAGACAACTCTCTAGGTATGACGCGCACAGAAGTCACCTGTAGTAACTGTGGCGCACACTTGGGTCACGTATTCCCTGATGGACCAAAAGAGACTACAGGCATGCGCTATTGCATCAACTCAGTATCTATTGATTTAGATAAGTCTGAGAAGTAGTAGGTTAAGTAATATTAGAAATGTGGAAGGGAAGTACAGGGTGCTTCCTTTTCAATAGTTTTATTATATGTATGATAGAAAAATAAATTTTGCATAAACACTTAGAACAATAAAAACCTCAATTTAGGGATAAATGATGAGTACAATTTATGATTTTACCGCTGAGCGCATGGATGGTAGCTCACAAGCATTTTCAGATTACCAAGATAAAGTATTATTAATCGTCAATACCGCAAGTAAATGTGGATTTACGCCGCAGTTCGAAGGCTTAGAGTCGCTATATCAACAATATAAAGATCAAGGACTGGTGGTTGTCGGTTTTCCTTGTAACCAATTTGGTAGCCAAGACCCAGGTAGCAATGACGAGATTGGTTCATTTTGCCAGAAGAACTATGGCGTCAGCTTTCCTATGATGGCGAAGACTGATATCAATGGCGCAGATGCTCATCCTATCTATCAATGGCTCAAAGAACAAAAGGGTGGTGTACTGACAGATGGTATTAAGTGGAATTTCACCAAGTTCCTAGTTGATAGAAAAGGTCAGGTTATTGACCGTTATGCACCAACGACCAAGCCAGAAGCCATCAAAAATGATATCGAGCAAGCACTGGATAACAAATAGGCATGAAACCTAAAAAATATTGGTTTTGTATGAAAATATAAAACCAATAAAAACAAATGCTTGCTAGATATTCTAATAGAAATCGAAAAAATATTTAAAAAAGTGGTAAATACTGTTTGACACCCAACTGTAAATCTATATAATACACACCCACAGCAACGGAGCTTAGTGACAAACTAAAGAGCTTGGTTGATGTTGAATAAATTGCCTAGCAATTGTTCGAAGGGTGATTAGCTCAGTTGGTAGAGCGTCTGCCTTACACGCAGAATGTCGGCGGTTCGAATCCGTCATCACCCACCACTTCTTAGCAAGTGGCTAAACAAGCTAAGAGACCTAAGCAGCGGTAGTTCAGTTGGTTAGAATACCGGCCTGTCACGCCGGGGGTCGCGGGTTCGAGTCCCGTCCGCTGCGCCATATTTAAAACGAATTTAAACTCTCGAGTTTAAGCAAGTTTCGCCTCAAGTATTAGTTTACTTGAGGTTTTTTTGTGTCTGAATTTCCGCTTAAAGCCTTTATCCATAAGGGTTGGTTATTCTTTCTTTATCAACCCTTAAGAAGTAGTCCACTCTTTAATAATGTATTTTCTATAAGTCTGCATACATGCACTCTGCTTCTTGAAAATCGGTGACCAAGTGCTCGGTGACCAAACGGTGACCATTTTGTGACCAAGATTATTAAAAGTTGCTGATGGTAACTGACCCCCAAATTTTATGCTTATCGATAAGTTCAGGAGCTTAAAGGATCAGCCTCAAACTAAGTTTGAGGTAAAGACGGAAACCTTTCTACCCATTCACCGATAACCACTTTGTCAGTTTCAATACAAAATGGTATTGCCCACAACCTCAATTTTTCTGCTAAATGAAAACATTCCAAAGGTGTTTCGAACTGATGGTGTTTAGGATAAATAAGCATCATGTCTCCACACCCATTCAAATATTTGTGACCATAAGCAAATAGCTGATAAATATCATCCTGTTCTATATCAAAATTCTTTTTATTTGAGTTTATTAACTTCCATTTGGTATCAAGTACATGGTAATTTTTTCTTTCTCTACTGATTAATAGATCAGGCTTTAATTGAAAGCGCGATTTTAAACCTTTTTGGTCATTCACCATGTGCTTATTAGAAGCCTGTGTTGTTAGTTGCCAGGGCGACTTGATATCTCGTCGTAAGCATTTTGCCACATACTTCTCGAACAAAATTTCCATTGGGAATAACAATGCAATACCCCGATGCTCTCCCTTTTGAAAGTTTGGATTAAGCTTTTCAAGTATTAGTTGGCACCATGGCTTTATCGCTCGGTAGGATTGCAATATTTTGATGTCTGACCACTTATGCATTGAGTTTAGAGGCTCTCTAAGACTCGTTATAGGGTCTAAGATGTGTGAGAGCTCATTAGCCAGTCGCCAGTTCTCAGAACTCCTACAGTGCTGCTGTACGTAATCCAATGCTGTTTTGATTAGTTGGTTCTCAAGTCGATTTGGATGATAGACATCATGACGAATATGAAAAAGATGAGCTCGGCCAACCGTTTGCCTTTGTTGAACTGTAATATCAAGCTGGCCACGAATAAATCTACTTTCTTCTTCAATTCTTTGATAGTCAAATCTGAGCCCAGACGCTACCAGCTCCTTTAGCAAATATAAAAACTGGTAGTATATCCACTCATGAATAGGTAAGTTCATTCGATTGAGACTGGCAGATTGAGCCTCTTTATAGGATAGGTTTAATACGGAGCTTAGCATTTTGCATAAGACCTCTCTGCTCTTATCTGACTCTTGAGTACCTAATCCTGTCTTTGGTAGTATCTCAATACCTTCGCGGCAAGGGCTTTCCAAATAACCTACATAAGAATGCAACTGTAAGTAATTTGGACGCTTATAAGTAATAAACCGTCCATAGCTCTCTTTTTCACTTAATTCCACTAACCAATCAAAAGTTTCTTGCTCAATGATAGCCAAGTCTAAGCTAGGAAATACTGTCTGATCGGTAGTCAGCTGAGCATATTCTCTGACTTGAATCATTCTTCACCTGTAGCAGTATCAAAGTGAAATATACCTTTATATGCTTGAGGTTTAGAAAATGCATCAGCATTAATATAATAGCGTCTATCTGCTGTAATCTGGCTTAGAACTTTACTAGGAAAAAGTTGATTCATAGTAGGATTTATTTTTTCAGTCTGTATAAACCGATCTTCAAAATCTTTAGCAGGGTCATTCAACACCCAACCAATACGCTCCCAGTCTAAAAAGAAGTATTCTTGCAGTAACGGGATAATCCGTCTCTTAAAAATATTACCTAATTCAATTTCTTTTTCGGCATCTGAATCCAAGTCTTTCAAAGACCAGAAGTACGAATGACCTATGGTGTGTTCACGATCTAACAGCACTTCAATACGCTGATTTATTACTGTTAATATTTCAGATACAGCAATGCCATGAACTGTTATGCCATCTAAAAGTTCAGGCTTAGGTAATAGCTCAATAAAATCAAATCGTCGGCGTAATGCTAAATCTAGCTGTGCAAGAGATTTATCAGCGGTATTCATCGTTCCTAGCACGTAAAGATTTGAGGGGACTGAGAATTTCTCTTTAGAATAAGGTAGTATGACTTCGCGCGCATCTGTACCACCTTTACGCTTATCAGGCTCAAGTAATGTAATAAGCTCACCAAAAATACGAGATATGTTGCCGCGGTTGATTTCGTCAACGATCAATACATAATTTTCTTTATCAACTGTTTCTTGAATGAGTAATCTAAGGAACTGATATTGATTCTGTTTTTTTGCTTCATTCAATAAATCGTCCCAGTTAAACCTAGATAGCTCATAGCAAGCTTGAGGCACCATCTTGTAATTATTGTTTAATGGAAGTATATTTAAATTCACACCTCTCGCAATCCATTTGACACTTCTAACATGCGGGTAGTGATTGTTTAAACCTTCAGCATTCTCGTCATATTTATAATCTGAAGTAACAATTCCGATAGCTTGTATAGATAATTCACTTTTTAGGCAAAGTATTACGTCACCAACTGAAATATCGTTAGCAAAACAATTTAGGAGCGCTGACGACGGTTACGATATTTATGAGCCACGATTTTAAACAACTTGATTAAGCCTATTTTGTGCTCAACCACAATACGGAACTTTGCCAGATAGTGATTGGCCTGTTTGCATATCTCCAATAACTGACCACCACGAGGTTTCTTAAATGGTGTGAAAGTTTGGTTATGTAGATTTGCTATACCCTGATAACCACTGTCTGCTAGATAGTTAGTATTCTCAGGCAACCAATCAGGACAAGTATCTTTATACAGCTTAAAATCGTGGATTGACCCTTTACAGGTTTGCACATCGAGTATCAAGCCGGTTTGCCAATGGACGATCACCTGCGCTTTTAGGGTGTGTTGTTTTTTCTTGCCGCTGTAGTAGTCTCTTTGGTTTTTTTTGGACGCTCAATTGGGGTTTCGGTGGCATCGACGATGACGACTGACCAATTGATGTCCTCATCGACACGACTGGGCAGCTTTTTAGGCAATTCAAACTTGCCAGAGTCAATCAGTGTGTCTTCTACTTTACGAATGATACGGCTAGCAGAAGACTCATGAATACCAAAGTCCATACTGATATGATAAAGCGTGCGGTATTCACGCCAATAAGTCAGGGCTAGTAGTATCTGCTCCTTAAGACTGAGCACACTTGGTCTGCCTGATTTGGTCTTAGATGCTTCATGCTCTTGCATGGCATCAAGCATGTCATAAAAGGTGGCTTTATGAATGCCAGTGTAGCGTTTAAAACCAGCGTCACTTTGTTTGAGTAGCTTATCTATGTTTGGCATATCTATTATGTAAGTAGCGTTCAATAATATACGTTGTGTCTTACAACTACTTTTGCAAGAGGTCTATTTAACAAAAAGACATCCAAACAGGTGTCTTTTTTTTGTTTTATCGCTGGATGCTTTATATAAATGGAGCTACAGTTAAGGAAATAGTTTGTAATGGTTACAGAACAATGGCTGATGAAGATAATCGCTCTAAAAATATCGAAGAATGGCTACAAAAAAACATTGTTGATTTTTCTGATCCTAATAGCGATGAAGCTTCATCCTTACTAATTGAGCTAAGGTTCTTGAAAAACACTTTGCCTGTACAATTTAAATCTGCCTTTAACAGGCAGTATAGTGCTTTAACTGAATGGATAAAAACAAAGGACATGGTTTCTACCTTAACTGAATCAGAGAAAATTCAGACATACGAAAGCGGTATTGACCAGAAAAACTTCCTGAAAAACTTAAAAACACGTCATAAATATCTCAAAAGTCTCTACCTCATTACTTTTTTAGCCAGTCGTTCAGACTCACCAAAAATAAATAGCATTCGTTCTCTCTACCTCTTTCTCTGTCTTAAAATGGTTGAGTTGACTGACTATGACAGTAGGATTGAAACCACACTTGATGAATGCCGATTTTTAACTAATAAAACCCGTGAGTTTTTGATCCCTTTCTTACCTGATTTAACGAAAATGGATAGCTTGGAGGATGTTCAGGATAACCTTATCCAAGCTCAAAATAACGATAATTACACCAGATGGCTTGATAACTCCCCTGATACCTTTAAGTCAGAAATAAAAAGGTATGGAAGCAAGTTACTGGATAAAAATACATTATTTCCTTCCAACGATGCTAGAAATGATATTAATGAGCGTATAGCCCAATATCTTTATGAGTATATTCTACCGATTGAAAACTACTTCAAAAATGATTCTGGTATTACTCGAGTAACCAGCACCCCTTATCAGGTTGTTAGTGGTCCCTCATATTATGACGACACGACAGGAAACATAATCAATGATCTAGCAAATATCTCTGAATCTACAAGTAATACAGATGCTTTTGAAGCTGGTGAACGCCAAGATAATGAGCAGGAATCCTTTGAGCAAGTAACTATAGATAATCCAAGTAATTATTATTTAGATCTGGTAAAAGCAGAGGGCCAATCAAACAGTCGTCGAAAAAATGCTATGAATCAGGTCACTGATGTTAATACGGCACATGAAGACGAAATAAAAAGGTTGGTCGAATATATAGCTAGCAAACTAAGCAGACTTGATTTTTTATCTATTGATAAAGAGTACGAATATGAGCATGAATATGAAGAGGGAAAGTTTAAATTCGATATATCTGATCAATCCGCATTATATTTATACATGCTCTTACTGACAGGTATTCATGATATATATACTTCCGAACAGCTAAGGCATGGAGCTAACGGTTATCGCTACCAACTCACGTTTTGTCCAGTACGTAGCCATATCGATGATGACTGGGATAAATCGTTGTGTACCTATAAATTAAATAAGTCGAATAAGCCAGACAGGCTGTATCTTTTTATGCCGTCCCCGTTAGGTGCAATGCATATTGAAATGATTGAAAGTACTGATGATAAAATAAGAGACTCTATTCACGAACAAGCAAAAGAGGATCTCCGTAAACTCAATAAAGAGTTTGGAATAAGACTGAGCATAAATAAGGTTAGAAACTACTTACCGCACTATTTAGCTCAAAAAAATATAGATAAAGCGCTCATAGAGGTGTTGACTAACTGTCCTGTTCATCACCTCTCAGCACTACCTTACTATAATGTCAGTCAATATGATTTATATCGATGTCAACGAGATTATATGGATCACTTGATAGAGCTACTTGAAGATAAATATGATCCAAATCAAACTAAAATATATATGCTTTTTGAATTACCCGATGAGATATCAACAAATTATTGGAATAAGACTATAGGGAGCGCATTAGCTGTTAATGAGTTTAGACTAGAAGATATTGTAGTTAAACTAAGACAAAAAGTAGAAGCCGCTACTGTAGATTTAAAGTTAAACAACTTAGACTCATTGGTTTGTCTTCATAACGGCTTTATGGACTATCTATACGTTTTGATGTCTGTTGCAAGTGGTTATCGACCTGTTACTGAGCCATTTGGCAGGTTGTCAGATATAGATACCAGAACTGGAGTCTATTTTATTAGCGATAAGGAAGTGCAAGCTGACACTATTGGCAGATTCATCTATCTACCAAACACCGTATGTCAGCAAATCAAGGAGTATGAAAAATTTATTAAAAGTAATGGCATTCTTTTTAATAAGTTAGGAAATAATATTGGTCAAATATACATGGGTATTTTGGATAGTCATATTGGACTGATAAGTTATCTAAAATTAGATGAGATAACCAATACTGTTATTCAGTTGAAGTTAAACAAAGTATTCATAAAAGAGCGCATGTCACAATATATATTGCTACCTCTTAATTGGCATAGACATTTTATACGCTCGCTAAAAAATATACATATTGGCAAATATTCATACAACTCAGACCTCAATGAAAGACCAATTGGATATGACGTTATTAGTGCTTGGATGGGACATTCTGATGAACTGGGATTCAACTTTTACGACCCTTTTAGCGGTTTGAAACGATCTGAACTTAGAGAGTTTGCAAATACACTAGATGAGCTTATCAAAGGTATTGGCTTTACAGTCATTCAATTGGAGCGCTAAAGATGGCACGTCAAAAATCTGGTATCAAGATACGAGAAGAAAAACGAGATAAACTAGAAGAAAAGCGCTTTTCGTTAGCTTGCGAACTAATAGACAAACACATCGACCTGACAAAAATTGCAGCTTCTGAAGATAAACAGCGAGCGTTTGACCTAATGTGGCTAAAGTTTGATACTAATTTATCTACTAATAAATATTTTAAAGATGTTAAGAGATATTCTACCTCATACAATCACGCCGTAAAATACTGTCAAAGTCGAATAGAAGATAAAAATATTGAATAGGTTTTCCTAAACTTATCATTCAATCATCTCGTGCCAAATCTTTTCGTACACAAGAATGGTTCAATGATGGTAAGCGTATACTAGATTTTTATCTAAACTGGGCTAAAGGTTTAGAAAATAAAAAAACTGTTGATATAACTGTAAGTGATATCTTATTCACTCTAATCTTTCACAGTGCAATCCTAAAGGCTCCTGTACTACAGGAGATATTAGATCAAATAATTGGGAAACGTCTAAAAATTGAACAAATTTCAGGTTTGCCAACCATCACTGTGATCGTTAAGGACAAGGCTTATCATACAAATACTTATAAAGAGTCAAAAGCAGTACATCAAGCACAGGTTTTTATTTCTCCACTATCAGCTCATATTATTCAGTCTTATATCAAAGAGCAGAAAAATAACGTTATTGATCGTGATAGAAATCTCACAATATACAAACGGTATCAAAGCATACAACTAATACAAGCAAATCAGGGAAATAATATAGAACTTGGTTTGAAACGTTTTTTGATGGGTGCAGTCTATGTGCTAGAAAATCACTTCCTCTTCGATCTCCCTGAACATACTTGGTACATTATAACGGGTAAAGAAAACACCTATAGCTTGCCAACTTCCAATTGGCAGTCTCTGATCTATAATATTCAACATAATGAAAATCAGAAACAAGAAGAATTTAATAGCGTTTTGACTAACATGGATAGTAATAGCCATGTAGAAAGTAGTCCTTGCTTAGTAGTAGAGATAGCGAAGTTACTTAGGAAAGACGTTAAAGAAAATAATGCCAAATTATCTGAAAAGAAATTAATTAAAGAGCTAGATGAAATTTATAATCGATTAAAAAGTGATCAAAGCTCTTTACAAGAAAAGGCAATAGTTAGCTGGCTATTATTGAAAGCACGTACCTGTAAAGTAAGCAGTGTTCAAACCTATAGTAATACCATCACTAGTCGCTGGCTAGCACTTACTCAAGATGCAAACCTACAAAGTTATCAGGAAGAAGATTTTATAACGCTATACAGTGAGATGACTGAACTCAGTAAGACCACGAAAGCAAAGAATTCAGTCGCTACATTAATTAATGAAATACACCAATACATGGTTAAACACTACCATATAGAACCTATAGCTCCATTGATTACAAGCGATAAACCCCATCATAAAGTTGGTTATATATCAGAGCAGATGTTCCAAGCTATCCTTGATAGGATTAATAGCCTTACTACAAATGTAGATGAAAAACAGGCTTTGAGCTTAGCGTTAATATTAGGACATCGGTGCGGGCTGAGAATTGGTGAAATAGTTAAAATAAGATTGCGTGATGTAGCCGAAACTCAGAATTATCTAGAGATTAGAAATAATAAGTTTGGAAACAATAAAAGCCTCTCTGCTTTACGTCGTGTATTACTTGCACAACTCTTAACAGAGTCTGATATTAAGTTAATTAAGCGTATTTACATCAAACGTTCAGGCGATAAAGGTCAAACGCTTATAGCCAGCCAAGATGGCATGTCTTACAACGCTCAAACAATATCAAAAATGCTTACACAT